>CANAZK010000001.1 GCA_947366105.1 uncultured Lachnospiraceae bacterium
CTTCCGATCTTACACATTCCATATAAACCTGCGCCATCACAGCCGGCTCAATGCCAAGTTCTTCCGCAAGTTCCTGACTCTTGCCCCACTCAGCCCTTTCATAGCACAAGATCATCTCATAAAGGATACCGGCTTTGCCTTCGCCCGAAATAAGAGCCTTCTTAACCTCTTCAATAATCGGAATCTCGCTTAAAATTTCATCTATCGGAGCATCAATCATACAATCCAAGGTAGAAAACATACCCATGAGGTAAGCGTCCGAACTTGTAATCGGGAAATTCTTCATTTTTCTTACAAGCATGGAGGCAAAATTTGCTCTCATAAACGATGCCTTCAACATTTCCTCTGAAGCATTATCTTCTTCCTTAAAACTCAATAAATATACCCATTGCTTTAACTGGCTGATTCCAACCCTTACAATAGCCTGACGAACAGAAGAAATCTCATGACGGATTGCAAAATATGCCGAATTTGCCATTTTCAATATAGCATATGTAAGCGAAGCATCTCTGCTTACAATCTCCTCCAGCAGTTCCACATCCGGTTCATCCTTTGTTACCTCTGTAATCAACTGGTACAAATTACCCTGAAGGTATTCCAGTTTACTTGTCTTAGTAATCATTGCATCCGAAATATAATTTCCTTCTACATAATCCACACCTATTTCCCGGGCGAATTCATAAGCCTCCTTCGAGTTTACACCCGTAGCAATAAACTCTTTTCCGAAACCATGCGCCATCTCCACCACATTATTCACTGAACGTCTTTGTACGTCGTCAATCTGCTCGTTGATTTTTATTTTAATATAGTCTACATGCTCCAGCATGCTGAAATACTTTGGAGTAAATTGAAAATCATTAATTGCAAAATGATATCCTTCCTCTTTGTACTTATTAATAAGAATAGATGCCAGAGGATGAATTACTATATTGTCTTCAATTTGAATTACAATTTTGTCCTTGTCAAAAATTTTCGGCGTATTTCTAAATAGTAACGCGGGAGTAAATGTCATAAATGTACGTTTTTCATTAAAGATACGTTTTGAATTCTCTGTCAGAAAGCCTACCATTGTATTGGCTACTACACTGTCCATGCTGGAATTATACAGCATTCCCTCATCTTCCTGTATTAACAATTCATATCCTATGATCGTATTGGTTTTAATGTCTTTTATGGCCTGTCTTACCACGCATTTATCCATTCTTTTAACCCTTCCTTTCCAGCAGATGATCCATAACCTCTACAAGATGGCCAATTTCAGGTTTTGTCAATTGCTCGTCTGCACCCAGTTGTTTTCCTTTACGCCACATCTCTGTATTGATAAGAGAAGAAAAAATTATAATAGGAATTTCTTTCATCTGAGGATCTTCCTTTACCAGCTTCGTCAATCTGTGACCATCCATTTCAGGCATTTCAATATCAGTAATCAAAAGAGCTGCTTTCTGTTTGAAGTCTTCATCGTTTTTAATGGAATTTAAATAATTCCATGCTTCCTTACCATTATTGAAATCAGTAATATTTACATAGCCGGCGCGCATTAATGACTCCCTGATCATCTTAGATAAAAGAATAGAGTCCTCTGCAAGAAGAATATGTTGATGTCTCTCTGTTCTAACTCCAAGTTTATCTACATCATCAACTTGAATTCCTGTTTCAGGTGCAATCTCCGCCACAATTTTCTCGAAGTCAAGTATCGTAATCAGTTGACCGTTGCATTGTGCAATTCCTGTTGCCACACCTTCCTCCCCATGACTGATCGTATTATCAGGTTTCTGAATATCCGTCCATGAAATCCTGCTGATTCCTACTACGCTGTGCACACGGAAAGCAATATGCATCTTATTGAAGTTTGTAATAATAAACAAGTCCCTGTCATTTGTGTCGCCGCGCTCCCCTGTAAGGTATACCGGCAAGTTCACAACAGTAAGAAGGATATCTCTTGGTTTAAAAATTCCTTCTACTGACGGATGCGAATGTGGAATCGGCTTCACCTTATCTGCCATCATAATTTCACGCACTTTTGCTACATTGATTCCATACAACTCGCCAAAAATAGTAAACTGCATAATCTCAATCTCATTTGTTCCCGATTCTAATAAAATTTCTGTATCAGCCATGTCTTTCTCTCCTCCATTTTCTCTCTCTATTAAATGGTACGCACTTTCACCTGCCCCCTAAAGAACACGTTCCGGTTTGCCGACGGTCTTAATGGTTACCTGACCGTTCAGCACATTAATCTGCATTGTTCTGGCATAATTGGCACCTGTATCTTCTCCGGAAATTCTAATTCCCTCTCTCATCAGTACCTTTTTCACCATCTGTATATTTCTCTCTCCTATGTTCCCAAGACCGCCGGGACCTTTCATTTCAAACATTTTAGCCCCTCCCGCAATCTTGCAGACTATTCTTCCTTTCATGCCTCCAAAGGCATAAAACTTGCGCAATGTCTCCTGTATTCCAGAGTCTGCAAACTTGAATACGTTCGCATCCGCTACATTTGTCTTCTCCGGAAGCATAATATGAAGCAATGCCCCAAGCCTTATCATCGGATCATAAAATGAAATCCCAACACAAGAGCCAAGCGCATATGTAATCAGCACTCCTTCCTGCCTTGTAAGCTTCATATCAGCAATTCCTACTGATACCTGTTTCACCATTGATTAATCCACTCCCAGCTTCTTCATAAGTACGTTCAATGACGCTACATCCGGCAGTAAAAGCATATCACCGTTAAACTCCTTGCCGTCAACCTCAAACTTACCGGTTATCATCATAATTCTATCTGAATTTATACCCATCGTTGCCATCGGAATACTTAAGATTCCCCCAAGCATGCTGACTGCCAGCTGCGGTACAGCCAGCTGCACATTCACATTTGTAAGCGACGACAGTGCGTTGATGTAGGATGAAATCATAATATTTCCAATCTCCGTCAAGACAGAATTTTTAATACCATCCATTTCCAAAAAATCAAATTCTACCGTACCTATTGTTTTTCCTATTATTTCCGCCGCAAATTCTTGTGTAAGAATAAACAGCATAATTCCTTCAATTTCTCCCGACATTTCTACAAGAATTGCCGCTACTACATCTTCCGGGGAACCTAGATAATTCAGAGCCTCGTTAAATTCCATAATAACTACTTCCGGAAGGGCCATCCGCACCCCTGTATTCAGTATCGCAGACAATGCCGTTGCCGCATTGCCGTTTCCAATACTTCCGATTTCTCTTATAATATCCAGTTCAAGGTTACCCATATCTTCGTATTTTTGTATCGCCATCTGCTTTCCTCACTATACTCTCAATGAATTAATTGTATTTACGATTTCATCTGACGTCTGCACCATACGCATAGAATATGTATATGCTCTTTGGCTTTCAATCATTTTTGTTATCTCGTCTGCCAAATTTACGCCTGATGCTTCCAGCGTGTGGTCGATTATCTGAACGTCCCGTCTTAAGAACGGCGCCCCGTTCTTCTCCACAGGAGAAAACTCGTTATTCCCAAGGCTGAGCATTCCGTCTAGAATATTAAACCCATATACGCCTATCTGACCGCTCAGCTCCCCGTCTGTCACAACAATCGGGTTACGGTTATCATCCAGCACAAGGTTGCCGTTATCATTAACAAGATAAAACTGATTTCCTCTCTGCGATAAGGTGAAGTGTCCGTTTCTTGTATATGTAATCTCATTGTTCCGCGGATTCCTCAGCATGAAAAACCCTTTCCCATTTATCGTATAATCATGGGCGCCTGTCGTTGTCATAAAACCGGAAGGATGAAAATCCGTATCTGTTCTCTCCACTACAACTCCGGTTCCCGCCTTCAGCGGCGTCTCTTCACCTTTGTAATTATTTAAATTATAATACATCAGATCTGAAAATACTGCGCTTTTTGCCTTATACCCATAGTTATTCACATTTGCAAAATTATTTGCAACAACGTCCATCTTCCTTTGCTGCTCGATTACGCCTCTGGCTGCTGTATAAAACGATGTATACATAATGTCCCTCCTTTATTTGCCGGCTTCCTTTTTACATAGACCCAACCCTGTCTATCTTTTCAATCAATCTATCATACATCCTCAGAAGCTGGGCTGAACTTTGAAGCGTTCTCTGCCCGCTCATCATGGATGTCATTTCATTCACCATTGAAACATTGGAGCTCTCCACATAGTTTTGTACTACCTGCGTATCCCCCCCTGCATTCACCGGCTGCCCCTCTGCACGAAATACTCCGCCGGTAATTTTAGTAAGCTGGTCATAATCGGCAAAATCGACAATTCTAATTCTTCCAAAATATTCTCCATTCTCTTTGCCCGTCACATTACCCTGGGTATCAACCGCAATATCGTCTGTCGTAACACGTATTAATCCGTTTGTTCCCATGACGCGTCCTATCCCCGGCAATGTGAGATATCCCTGATTATCCAAATTAAAAGAACCGTTCCGGGAATAAACTACCCCATTGTTGGTCTGAATCGCAAAAAAACCTGCTCCCGATAGACCGAAATCTAAAGAACGTTCTGTTGGCTTTAGGCCTCCTTCACTGTAATTAGTTACTCTTTCCGCCGCCGTATTGACTCTTGATACAACTCCTACCGGAGTTTTTCCTGCTTTGTCATACCTGTAAATCATCTCGTCACGGAATGTACTCTCTACAATCTTATCGCTCTTATAGCCTGGTGTAGAAACATTTGCCATGTTATTGCTGATAACATTCAAATTTCTATTCTGTGTTATCATATTCGATGCCAAATCATAAAATCCCTGAAACATGTCTTCTCTCCCTTTCTTCGTTAAATCTCTGCATGTATTTGTTTAATTTCTTTATCGCATTTGTATGAATCTGTGAAACCCGGGGCTCGCTGACTTCCATAACCTGTGCTATCTGTCTCATATTGAGCTCATCCACATAGTAGAGGGATATTACTAACTGCTCGTTCTCTTTCAAAGTGCCGATGCCTTCCGCCAGCGTCTGCGAAACTTCTTTCATCAGCAGTTTGTTCTCCGGCTGTTCCTTTTCTTCACTGCTCGGCATTACAACCCCGGTTTTATTTTCCTGTGCCTCTGCAAGTACCATATCCAGCGACAATATATTGAACATAGCTGCTTTACGCATAGCTTCCTGGTACTTTTCGGTGCTAATATTCAGATAATCCGAAACCTCCTGCACTGAAGGGTAATACCCTAATTTATTATACAACATTACAACGGCTTCATCAATATCTCTGGCATTCTTCCTTGTACTTCTTGGCACCCAGTCCTGCTTCCTTGCAAGATCAATAATCATCCCTTTAATGCGTTTTGAAATATAAGTTTCAAACTTTACATTTTTCTCTAAATCAAATTTGTCAATCGCAGACATAATGACAATCACGCCCTCATTAACAACATCATCAATCTGCGTAAAGCTCATGTAAATATCCCGCATTTGAAGTGCAATGCTTCTAACAAGATAAATGTATCTCATCACAAGCTCCTGCTTGACTTCCAGGTCTTTTGTTTCTTTATAAAGCTTGAGAAGTTCTTCATTACTCTTTCCTTTATAATCCTTCTGATTATTCATACAACCACTCCATCACAATCTGTCTTTACATGGTAATATTTCCCACGGCCTGTATCTGAATGTTATTGCCGATTTCATTAAAAGATAAAACATATACATTTGGATAAAACTGCTCTATTAAATGGTAGAAGTGAATTCGCATTATTTGACTTGTCAGAATAATCGGACTCTGTGCAAAGTCGCTGAATTTCTTCACCTCTTCTCCTACCTGTGTAATAACGCTCTGCATTACCTCCGGACTGAGCGCCAGATACATTCCCTGATCTCCCGGCGTCATGCTCGTAATAATACTTTTTTCCAGCTCTGCATCCAGTGTAATAACCTTCATGCTTCCGCCTTCGCAGAACTTTCTTGTAATGGTACGTTTCAACGCAACACGTATATTCTCTGTAATGCTGTCGATATCCTTCACTCTTGCAGAAGAGTCGATAATAGTTTCCATAATAGTTTCCATATCCTTGATAGGAATGCCCTCTTTCAGAAGATTTGCCAGTATCTTTTGGAAATTTCCGTAAGATATAATAGACGGAATCAATTCCTCCACAAGCTCTGGCGACTGCTTCTTCATGTTTTCTACAAGCCGTACTACCTCCTGACGGTTCAAAAGCTCATATGCATGCTTTTTAACTGTTTCAGACAGATGTGTAAGCATAACGGAAAGAGGGTCAATAACCGTGTAACCGTAGATCTCTGCCATTTCTTTCTTATCCACAGTAATCCATTTGCTTGGTATACCGTATGCCGGTTCAATCGTATCGATACCATCAATGCGCTTCTCAGGATTCGCCGGCTCCAAAGCCAAATAATAATCCACAAGAATCTCGCCTTTGGCAACCTCCTCGCCCTTTATCTTAATCGTGTACTGATTTGTATTCAGGCTGGAGCTGTCTCTTAATCGTATGGATGGAATGACAAGTCCCATATCCTGTGCATACTGACGGCGGAAAATGACAATTCGATTAATCATTTTTCCCCCGCTCTCCTCATCTACAAGCGGAATCAAACTGTAGCCAAATTCCATTTCTATCGGTTCTACATTAATCAATGAATATACATTATTAATATCTTTAAAACTTTCTTCTTCAGTAACTGCTTCTCCGTGACCCAAAGTTTCACTCATCTGCTCTTCACGTTCAGCTTCAAACGCCATCTGCTCCATTCTGCGCATCAGCTGCCACCCGCCAAGCATAAGAGCAAGGGAAATAGCGCCCAACTGTATCTTCGGCATTCCCGGCACCAATAGCAGAACCGCAAGAACCCCGCCTGTCATCATGATTGCTTTCGGTTGGTTTGTAAACTGTTTTGAGGCATCTTCATTGAGACTTCCTTCAGACACCGCACGGGTTACAACCATACCTGTCGCCGTTGATATCAAAAGAGCCGGAATCTGTGATACCAAACCGTCTCCGACTGTCGCTATAGAATATACTGACAGCACTTCCTGAAAAGGCATGTTAAGCTGCACCATACCGATTACCACGCCGCCGATGAAGTTAATCGCCGTAATAATCAGTGACATGACGGCATCACCCTTTACAATCTTGGTGGCACCATCCATCGCTCCGTAGAAATCAGCCTCTTTTTGTATTTTGTAACGTCTTTCCTTTGCTTCCTGTTCATTTATCAACCCTGTACTCAAGTCTGCATCAATAGCCATCTGTTTTCCAGGCATAGCGTCCAACGTAAATCTTGCCGCAACCTCTGCAACACGCTCGGCGCCTTTTGTGATAACAATGAACTGAACTAAAACGATAATTAAGAATATGACAACTCCGACCGCAACATTCCCCTGCAGCACGAAATCACCCATTGCCCTGATGACTGCTCCCGCACTCGCCTGATTACCAAGAATATTTCTCGTTGTAGATACGTTGATTCCGATACGGAATAACGTAGTAATAAGAAGCATGGATGGAAAAATAGAAAATTCCAACGGCTCCTTAATACTCATACTGATTAAAAGTATAATCAGTGATACTGAAATATTCAAAATAATCATGACGTCTATCAAAAACGGATTCAATGGTATAATCAACAGCAGCACAATCATTACTACGATCAATGCAACTGCATTATTTAATATCTTCTTCATCTCTTACTCCATCTTTTTATTATTCATGCGGAACACCTGAACAAGAATCTCGGCTACCACTCCGTAGTATTCCGCCGGTATCTCACAATCCAGCGGGGTGGAAGCATAAATTCCTCTTGCCAAAGGCCGGTTCTCAATTACCGTAACTCCATTCTGTTCCCCAATCTCTATAATACGCAATGCCAATAGATCCTGACCCTTCGCGACCAGCACCGGGGCATTGTCATTGTCAATATCATATCTCAGAGCTACTGCATAGTGCGTAGGATTTCGGATAATAACATCCGCGTCCGGTACCGCCTGCATCATTCTGTTTCTAGCCCTGGTTCTCTGCAAATTACGAATTTTCCCTTTTATTTCCGGGTTTCCTTCTGTTTCCTTGTATTCTTCTTTTACCTCTTGCTTGGTCATCCTAATCTGTTTCTCATATGACCATCTTTGGTAATAATAATCAAATCCTGCTATAACTACAAATATCATACTTATACGGACAACCATATTCAGGGTTTCCTTCAGCATATATGACGCTGATACCTGGATACTTATATCCATCATCTGTGCCACTGTCTCTATTTCTCCTTTTATAATCTGATACAGCACGGCGCATAATATTACCACCTTTATGATTGCTTTTAGTAATTCTACTAAATTTTTTGTGGAAAATAGATTTTTAATTCCTTTCAGTATGTTTAGATTGCTCAGCTTAAATGACACTGATTTCGTGGCAAAAATAAATTTTGTCTGTACTCCCGTTGACACAATTGCAAGCGTACATGCTATAATTCCAATTGGAAGCGCCGCCCCCGCCACCGTACTGACAGACATCATTCCGACGCTGCGCAGATTCGCTAACGAAAGCTCATCCATCTCAGCCACACCCTGTATCAGTCTCACCATTGCTGTCCGCAGCATTTTATAAATCATCGGAAATAAAGCTTCCAAACAATAAAATACTCCCAAAAGCGACACAACGGCTATTACATCCTTACTGGAAAAGACATGCCCTTCCTTTCGCTCATCCCGCCGCTTCTTGGGGGTGGCTTTTTCTGTTTTTTCTCCTGCCATTGTGCTCACTTCCCTTCTGTTACTTATGCTTTCTTTCTAGAGAAAAGTCAGCATTCCTTGTACTGTCTTCATCATCGTTATTATGATTTTCTCCAAATACCCCCCTATCGGGGAAAACAAAATAACCAACAGGCCAAAGCCAACGATTATCTTTAATTGAATATTAATTACAAAAATACTAATCTGAGGAACCACTTTATTCAAAATTCCAATTCCCATCTCTACCAAAAATTCGGCAACAATAATCGGAATTGAAAACTTTACGCTCATAATAATTACTTCCATAAATATCTCGATGATCCTCTGCGCCAAACCCTGCGTAATCAAAATTCCGCCGTAAGGAACAATCTCCGCCGATGTAATTAATATCTTCATCAGCGCCAAATGACCGTCCACTGCGAAAAACAGCAGCACAAAGTATGTCTGCAGCAACGTACCTGTAAGCGGCATCTGAGAATTACTCTGCGGGTCATAGACTGTTGCCATCGAAAGGCCCATTTGGAAATCTACTATATAACCTGTATAATTGAGAATAAAAAAGAATAGTTCCATTACATAGCCTATTACATAGCCTGCCGCAAATTCTTTTATCAAAAGAAATCCATATTCCACGGTGCCTGCCGTTTCAAATGCACTTTCTCCCGAAAAGGAATATATGGCAGTCGTAAGTATCATGATCATACCGCTTTTTATCACCATCGGTATATTTTTTCTTCCTAAAATAGGATTTAACAGTATAAAGCCAGACATTCTCATTAATATAAGTGAGAACAAGGTCAACTGTGCAGTATTACTAAGCAGCATGTTTCCCCCTCCTTGTAAATGCCTAGCCTTGTATTAATGTAAAAATTCTAGTCGTAAAGTCCTGTAACGCCTGCAGCATGGAGCCCCCTGTAAATACGAGCAGCAACCCTATCACTATAAGCTTTGGAACAAATGTAAGCGTCTGCTCATGCACCTGCGTAGCCGCCTGAAGAATTGCTATCACAACTCCGACCAACATACTGATTATTAAAAGAGGTCCTGCAAGCTGTATAGCCAAAACAAAGACTTCATACATTAAATCTCCTACTTCACTATTTGTCATCTATGTCCCTCCTGTCGTCACCATCTAAAACTATTTACGATAGACGCAAATAAAAGCTGCCATCCATCTACTGTCACAAACAGCAGAAGCTTAAATGGAAGTGAGATCATTGATGGCGGAAGCATCATCATACCCATTGACATCAGCGTACTCGACACAATAATATCAATCAGCAGGAAAGGTATATACAGTAAGAATCCTGCGGTGAATGCCCTCTTTAATTCACTAGTCATAAATGACGGTATTACAACTGTCATCGGCAGATCTTCCACATCCTCGACAGGCTCAATCTTAGACATGTCGGCAAAAAGCTCCAAAGTATTCTTCTCTGTCTGTTTCAGCATGAAACTTTTAATCGGAACCTGTGCCCTTTTCAGCGCTTCTTCCTGCGTAATCTCCTGATTCTTATATGGAGTATAAGCATTCGTGTTAATATCCTTAATGACCGGATCCATAATGAATAATGTCAAAAACAAGGCAATCCCCACCAGTACCATGTTCGGCGGGGTCTGCTGTATTCCAAGAGCGCTTCTCAGAAAAGACAATATAATGATAGTTCTCATAAATGAGGTAAGCATAACGAGAATTGAAGGTAAAAGCGAAATAATTGTAAGCATTAATAAAATGTCTAATGTAGGCACCTGATTGCCGTTTACATTAATAAGTGATTCGTACACTTCCTTTTACCTCCCTTTTTTTCTGAAATTCCCCATTTTTTCTATCATCTCTTTAAAACTCTTCGCATTAACTTGAGTCCCGTCCGTATTCGAGGAAAGCATCAGCAGGTCTTTCTCCTGCAGTTCTGACAACAGATTAATCTGTCCGGCAGTGATGCCGACGAGTAAATATCGTTCCCCTACTTGCACGATTGCTATATATCTGTCCTGCCCGATCATAATTTGATCAACCACACGCATATAACTCGACAAGCTTCGCTTATTCATCCCTTTACCGATATATTTAGTACACACATAACTGAAATAAATAATCAGAGCCGCAAAGATAAAGGTAATAATTACTCTCCACATACTATTCCTTTCTTATTCAAGCGTATTAAAACTTGCTTTCAAAATTTCAGTAATTCTGATACCGAAATTATCTTCAACTACTACCACGTCACCCTTTGCTATACACTGCCCATTTACAAATAAATCTACCTGTTCTCCTGCAAGCTTATCAAGTACCACCAACGAACCTTTCGTAAAATCAAGAATATCTTTTACATATCTCTTTGTTCTTCCGATTTCCACCGAAACTTCTAACGGCACTCCCATAATCAGTTCCATATTCTCTTCCTGCTCTCCGGCAAGAACAATATCTTTATCCTGATTCAAGTTAGTGTGCGGAGCTGTCTGAACATTAATTTTCTTCGGCTCAGGCGCTTTTTTTCTTTCTTCCATCTGCATCTGCATCTGCTGCATCTGCTGCATCATCTGCTGCATCATCTGCATCTGCATCATAGAAACATCTGCGTTTACAGCAGGCTGTACCGGAGCGCTTACACTCATAACAGGCTGCGCCATTACCGCAGGCGCCGGCTCTGCTGGAACTGGCTGCACTGGCTGCGGCGCTGCCGCAGGTATCGGTTGAGGCTGTGCAGCCTGTACCGGTTCAGACTGTGCATTCAATAATTTCTCAATCTCCTCCTGTGAAAGCATTCCTCCCGAAGACGCTGCCGCAGGCTCTTCCTTTACTTCCGGTTCTGCTGCAGAAGAAGATTCTGCTTTCTGCTCAGGCTGCGTATCTATAATTCCGTCTTCCGGCAGGAATCCTCTTACCAAGTCCTTAGCAAGCTCCATCGGCATCACATTAAAAAATTTGCTATGCAGCTTATCCGCAATCTTTAACGTAAATTCAACCATAACTTTCGGACTGTCTTCCACGAAATATTTCTCAACAAATTCCTGCTCATTTTTTACCTCAAAGGAAACAGGTGTTGAAATATTTACCATCTTGCCTAAAAACTCGGAAAGCGCGGTGGATGACGCTCCCATCATCTGATTCATAACCTCGCAGACCGCACTGATATTAATATCATTTAATTCAAATTCTTCATCGGTCATCTCCATACCCATGAGCATCTCCACAATGACCTTCACATCATGCCGCTTTAAAAGCATGATGTTTCTTCCTTCTAACCCGGCAATATATGTAATTTCAACTCCGACAGCAGGCTCCACCTTTTCCATCCTAAACTCTTCTTTTGTTACGACGCTTACTACCGGGGTTGTAATGTCCACTCTGTTGTTCAACATGGTTGAAACTGCTGTAGCTGATGCCCCAAGGCTGATATTTAGTATCTCGCCTATTGCATCTATTTCCAATGTACTAAAACACTTAGAACCCATACTATGCTTACTCTCCTTCTAAGGGAACTCCCTCATTTCTATTTTCCAATTTCTAATGCCTTCTGCGCCATCAACTTCATTGCATTAAAAGCCGTGATATTAGCTTCATAGGCTCTTGTTGCCGCCATTCCGTCAACGGTTTCTTTCACATAATCTACATTCGGCATCATAACATATCCTTCTTCATTCGCATCCGGATGTTCTGGATTGTAAACAGGATTTAAATCTCTCGCATCTTCAATAATCTGAGTCACCTGCACGCCGCCTTTTGATGATGTCTTTTTCTTTAAACGGCTGACGAATTCGGAGCGAAAGCTTGTAGAAGGTTTCTCTTCAAGCACAACCATCTTACGCCTGTACGGTCCCCCATTTGCCGTTCTTGTGGTACTGATATTGGAAATATTCTCTGCCGCTATATCCAATCGCTGTCTCTGCGCCGTCATTCCTGACGCACTAATATCAAATGAACTCAAAAAAGCCATATGCTTCCTCCTTTAACTAACCAAGGATTTTCTTAACCGTTGATAGGATACGATCCGCTTTGAACGGTTTTACAATAAAATCACGTGCTCCCGATTTAATAGATTCCATAACCATAGTCTCCTGTCCCATCGCTGAACACATAACAATTGTTGCGTTCGGATCAGAAGCCTTTAACTCTTTCAATGTCTCCAGCCCGTCCTTGTTCGGCATTGTAATGTCCATGAATACAAGATCAGGCTTTTCAGCATTGTACACTTCAATTGCCTGTACCCCGTCACCAGCCTCGCATAAATCAGTGTAGCCAGCCTGTGTTAAAGTGTTTTTTAACATCATCCTCATAAATTCCGCATCATCTACTAATAAAATTTTTGCCATATCTTTTTACCTCGCTTTTTATTCTTAATTAGTTTTTATATACGCAGAACGCCTCTCTTGCCGTTCTGGTAATTATACCGCCACATCTCTTTTTACTTCTTCTACACGATCTTCAATCTTAACCGCAATATTTTTATTATGTACGCCAAGCTGTCCTATAAACCACGGCTGTCCCTCTATATGCAGTGATACCTGTGAATCCTGCGGCTTATTCAAGTCAATCACATCTCCTACATGAAGATTGTAAATGTCATCCAAATTCATCTTTGCAACACCCAGCTGTGCCATAACATCCATTTTGGACTCTTTAATGCTCTCAAACAGATCTTCTCTGTTGCTTCTCTGTGCCTGTCCATCGACTCTGTCTGACAAATGCTTCGTCTTCTCAATAATATCAAAGATATTGAATAAAAGAGTCCCTGGAATACAGATGTTCATCATTCCCTGAATTTCTCCAATCTGTATCTGAAGCATGATAATTACAACAGTCTCATCCACGGTAATTCCCTGAAACATACTCGGGTTCTCTTCTATTCGCTCAAAATTTGTTTTAAATTTGATATAAGTCGCCCATACATCCGAGGTAAGCCCAACCAAACGGCCGATAATTTTCTCGTACAAAGCAAGCTCTATATCCGTATATGTATAGGACATGTCTACCGAAAAATCTGTTCCCGTACCGCCAAGCATTCGGTCGATCATTGCACCCATCAGTGTCGGGGCAATATGAAACAGCATCGGTGGGTTCTTTGAATGATCCTGAAGCTCCACTTTTGCCAAAGTGATAACGTCCGTCTCATTCAAAGCATTTCCAAATTCATAGTACCGCTGTTCCTCCACGCCCACTACTTCCATTTCGCTTGCTACTCTGAACAATCCGTTTATCTGCGCTGCAGCAACCCTTGAGTAGTTGTCATAAATACTTCTCAACATTTTCAGTTTTTCTTTTGTATACTTCTTCGGGCTGTAAAAATCATATTTCCTATAATTCTGTTCGGCCTGCTTTGGTTCCTCAGACGCACTTTTTGCATTCCCGTTCTGCATGGAATTCAGCAATGCATCTATCTGGCTCTGGGATAATACTTCTGCCATTTTAAACTCCTGCCTTTACTTGTTTTTACTTTACTTGTTCATCTCCTGGTAATATTCGTCCAGTCTGTGCTCTACCGAGTCCGTCTTCGTAATTAAAAGTTCTACTCTTCTGTTTTTAGCCCTGTTTTCCGGTGTGTCAAACGGCGCTATCGGCCGATACTGTCCGTATCCGGCTGAAGACAGCTTTTCAGGAGCGATCATTCCTTTCTCCTGAATATACGCCACAACTCTCGCTGCTCTGGCTGACGCCAGCATACGATCCGGCTCAGCCTCATTCGGATAATCCGGACTCGCCTGAGAAGTATGACCCAAAACCCTAATCTCCTGAATAACATCAGCGCTTCCTGACAATACGGATGCAAACTGCTCTAAAATCGCCGTTCCCTCCTGTTTCAGAACAGAACTGTCCCCGTCAAAAAATATGCTGTCCCGGAATGTTACAAATGTAAAGCCGTCTCCCTGATACAATTCAACCTGCGCCTCAAGTCCGGCCTCCTTTACAGCCTCTTTCAGCTTATCGTAAAGTTCATCAAATGCATCCTCTCCAAGCGACCCCGGCACATCATCTTCACCCTCGGATACATCGTCATTTACAATCTGGCTAACCTTCTCGGCATCCGGGTTAAAACTCTTTACCAGCATCTCCCATTTCGCCTGGTCTACAGAAGAAATCGAGTATAACAGTACGAAAAAGCAAAGAAGCAACGTTACCATATCTCCATATGTATCCATCCAGTTTGCGCCGGATTCCGCTGATTTTCCTCTTTTCTTCATATATATATCACCTTACTTCTTTTTGCTCTTCTTTTCTTTTTTCGGTTTCTGATCGCCTTCTCCGCCCTCAGAGCCGGCTATCTTTTCTCTGTCTTTTTGTGCCAGGAATGTAAGCAGCTTTTCTTTCAGGAATTTCGGATTGTCTCCTGATTGAATCGCCAAAATTCCCTCAATCATAATCTGCCTGTACAGAAGCTCTTCCTCATTTCTTACACGAAGCTTTTTCGCCAGCGGAAGAAAGAATAAGTTTGCAAGCAAACTTCCGTAAAATGTTGTTACAAGAGCCGTGGACATGGCAGGACCAAGGTCATCCGCGCCTCCCGCCTCCATATTCATCGCTTTCAGCATGTTAATCAATCCGACCAAGGTACCGACCATACCAAATGCCGGTGCATATGATGAAGCCTTTTCATAAATAGCGGCAGACTCTTCGTGTCTCTGGCATGTGGCATCTACTTCATTCTCCAGCATAGTACGTACTTCTTCCGGCTCGGTGGCATCGACTATCAGCATGATTCCCTGTTTAAAAAACACATCGTCAATGTCATTTGTCCTCTCCTCCAAAGCCAAAAGACCATTCTTTCTTGCCAACTGCGCCATGTCTACAAGAGTATCAATAAGTGTTCCTGTATTATAACTCTTTCCCTGAACTAAGATTTTAGCATGTTTTACTACATTCTTCAACATACTAAATGGATAACTGGCAATTACTGCCGCCAATGTTCCTCCCAGTACGATTGCTATACTCTGAGGATCCCAAAAGTTTCCGATTTTGCTTGGTCCGATACCAACAAATATAACCAGCACCAAGCCGGCAACCACACCAATAATACTTGATAAATCCATCCTTTCTCCTCCAAACCGTTTTTATTTGCTATTTATCCTTAACGTACACCTGTATTTTACCATTGTACTCGATTGTTTTCTCAATTATCTCTTCCGCGCTTTCCCTTACAATATAAAATCTCCCATTCATCATAATAACCTTAGATTCCGGAATCAGCTCTACCGCCTCTATCTGCGCACTATTCACCACAACACTTTCATCATTCAATTTTGTCAGTACTATCATAACACAATCCTCCTGATTTTTCAAAGGACTCCGGGATATTAATATCCCGGATATCCTCCGCTGCTTTTATCGTTTCATATTAACAAGCTCTTCTAACATCTGATCCGTTACTGTAATAATTTTGGAATTTGCCTGATATCCCCTCTGTGTCGTAATCATCTGCGAAAATTCATTCGCAAGGTCTACGTTCGCCATTTCCAAATAGTTACCTCTGATTTTACCTGCCGGACCTCCGTTCGGTTTGATCGCAACTGTCTGACCGGCATTAGCTCCAACGCTGTAATAATAACCGCTTGTTTTCTCAAGACCGTTTGGATTTTCTACGGTAACAAGGGCAAGCTGACCAATTGCAATTGTACGGCTCTGATTATCAACACCCATAATCGTTCCGTCTTCGTTGATCTTATAACTCTGAATTTCATAACGATTTCCTGTATCCGGGTCATATGGAATCTGAAGTGTAGACAGCGAATCAGAGTATACTGCCGGAATTGCAGGCTCGCCTGCTTCACCTGTAGTCACCTCGGCAAATGTACCGCCTAAAGCTGAAATAGCGGCGCTTCCTGTATCCACTCCCGCGGTCTTTGCAGTAAATCTAAGATTAATCGTTCCTGCCGCCTCGTCATAACCTTCCAGGTTCTCAATCCTATAACCGGCAAATGGACTTGGATTGCCCGGATTATTCGGATCATCATCTGCAGTTGCTTTCTTAATCCAATCGTTTATTTGGTCAACAAATTTTGTTTGATTAGTCTCATAAGTAATACCGCCAATAGAAACGGTCTTTGGGGTAGATGTATTATCAATAGTCGCCTGAAGACCTGAAAGAGTATAGACCGCCTTTGTCGCCGGTTTCTCCGGAATACCGGTTCCGTCTACCAACGCATATCCGTATACATAATTTCTTTGGTCGTCTACCAAATATCCGTTACTGTCAACACGGAAAATACCGATTCTTGAAAGGCTGAGTCCCGAAGACGCTACATCTGTAAAGCTTCCGTTTACCATTGGTCCTACAAGGAAAAATCCTGTACCGTCAATCATACAGTCCAAGTTCTCTGCCGACGGCGCCGGAGCCCCCTGTGCGAAACTTGCGATAATAGAACCTGTCGTTACACCGTAACCAACCTGCGAAGCATTACGTCCGCCGGCTGCTCCCGCTAGGGTGCTTCCTGCAGATCCGTTAATCGAAGTAGAATACATTGAATCTAAAAAGTTAAAACTTGAAGATCTGAATCCCCATGTATTTACGTTTGCAATATTATTACCAATTACATCCAGCTTTGACTGGTGTGTGCGGAGTCCTGCAACTCCTGCTATCATCGATCTGACCATTTTTCCTATTTCCTTTCTTTACTTACTGTGCTGATTATTGTATCCGCAAGTCATACGGATACGAAACCTCCATAAATGGTCCGGCTTACATTAAAACAGCACTGTCAATATTTGTAAAAATATTATCTTTCATTTCTCTTCCTGACATTGTTGTTACTACAACATTATTCGGCACGTTTACAATGAATGCTCCGTTTTCGCCGATAATAACGACGTCGCGCGCGCCTTTTGCCTTTGCTTTTTGGACTGCGTTATTCAGATTCTGCATCAGACTCTCTGTCATTTCAATCCCCCGCTCCTGCACCCTCTGTTCTGCATGCTTGGAAAATTGAACGCTTCCCTGCCTGCTGATTTCTTTCTGCAGAAGGGCGCCAAACTGTACGCCTGGCTTCTCAGTCTGCACAGCATGCTTAAGCTGCAGCTCTCTGGCGTTCGTAATCTGATTAATCTTATTCATTCCCATTCCCTGCACCGCCTTTACTCGACCGTTTCACCTGTATCGCTGTCCTTGTCTGCATCGCTTTCTTTTGGCACGTCTCCTACGCTCATAATCTGTGACAAGCTGTATTTTTTACCGTCAACATATATAGATTGAGAACCTGTCAAATCCACTCCTGTCACAACGCCTTTTGTCTCGCCGTTTACTTTTCCTGTTGCATCTAACG
Organism: uncultured Lachnospiraceae bacterium; assembly: GCA_947366105.1. Classification (GTDB taxonomy): domain Bacteria; phylum Bacillota; class Clostridia; order Lachnospirales; family Lachnospiraceae; genus Faecalimonas. Next base: position 17,958 of record CANAZK010000001.1, read on the forward strand.
TGGCTACCGTTACTTCTTTTCCCAAGAGTCCGGTAGAATAACTTGTCAGCGTAACCTGTGCAAGATTATTGGTAACAACTGCAAAGTTCGCCACCGCGTTAGATACCTCCGTCATTGCATTCATCGTTGCCATCTGCGTCATCTGGCTCATCATCTCGCTGTTGCTCATCGGATTGCTCATATCCTGATACTGTAACTGCGCTGCCAAAAGCTGCCAAAAGTCATCCATAGACATATCACTGTTATTTGGTACTGCACTTGTCTGCGTTGTGAGCAGTTCATTAAACATATTACTGCTTCCGCTTACTGCATCTACTGCCATTACTGTTTCCTCCTTTCTTTCTAATTAATTAAACCAAGTCTTAATCTCTGTAAAAACTGTGCTCCGTCACTGGTTTTCTGTTTTTTGTTTTCTTCTTTCTGACGCTCCTGCTCGGACTCTCTTCCTGAATGGTCTTCGCCATATTCGTTTTGGTAATCCGAATCCTTCTTTTCTACGTAAACTACTGTCTCGTTTCCAAGATTGCGTTCCATCATATTACCGATTTCTCTTGCATTCTGGCCAATCAGTTCTAAAGTTCTTCTTTCTGAACATGCAATTGAAACTACTGTCTGCCCAGCCTCATGAAGTACTTTAATAGCAATTCTGCCTAGATTTGCAGGCTCAATCTGAATCTCAAACTCCTGACGTCCCTCGGATATCTTTGTAAACAGCATATCCGGCAGCTTCTGTACAATTTCCTGTGGTCTTGAAACATGCAGATGTTCTGTATGCACCACCGATTTTGTACCTGATGCAGCGCCTGTGTTCTGCACGGTATGGTTTGATACGGCCCCCGCTGCCAAGCCCTTCTCCTCCGCCTTATCATCTGCCTGATTTGATTTTACGAAAGCTGTTTCTTTCTTTCCTTCCAAACCATCGGCTTTCGGAGTCTCTTTCAAAGTTGCATACCCGGCAGACTCTTCAGATACCGGCGCCGTCTGCATCTCAGCAGTTGCAGCCTGCTCTGTTCCCACCGATTCTCCGGCTTCAAATACACCGGTCTGTGCATTCTTTTCTGTTCCTGCAACGTTTTCACCGGAAAAAGCATTTTCCTCTGCCGCTCCTGTCAAAACCTGGGCATTTTCTGCCGTCTCACCAAGAATTGCCAAAGATTCTTCTGTCATTGCGCCTGCGCTTTCTTCCGTCTGAATATTCTGTCCCATCTGAGACATCAGAAATACAGCCCCAAGAAGTTCTGCATGAACATCGGTCTCTTCTTTATCTGTTCCGGACGGTTGTTCCTGCTCTGTCCCAAGAAGCCCTTCCTTTTCATCCCGGATTGTTTCTTTAGATTCCTCCGGTTTCTCTTTCAAAAGACTGCGAAAAGCATCTGACACATCCTTATTCTTATCTGCGGCTTTATCTGTGCCTTTGACATTTCCTATGTCGCGAAAACTGATATTCGGACTTTTTACGCTTAACTGCCCCATTTTCTTTATCCTCCTTTCATAATATTATATATATAGCAAACTGCTTGTGCAGTATTACTACCGAAGTTTCTCAAGTGCATTTTTTGTTGAAACAAATTCTTCTATGAATATCTCCTCTTCCTTTTGCCCTTGCTTTTTGTACTCTTCAAACTTCCGTTCCTTAAGTTTCTCAATAGTAGAAGTTTCTTTCTTAGCTTCAACAACCTCGTTCTTTTTTTCTTCTTCCTTCTGTCTCAGCTCCGCCAATCTTATTTTCTCTCTGCCTATTTTCAACCGGAGCGCCTCTATATAATTCTCGTATGTACGGATTTCGTTTATCGTTACTCCTTTCCTTCTGCTGGCATCCAGCTCCTTTCCCCATGAATAACGATCTTCCTCCAACTGTTCAATTCTCTGCTCACATTCCCGTATGTCCATAAGAATACGTGCGTGCTCGCTTCTCAGATTTTCTAATATCTGCTCTTTATATTTTAACACAGTATCCAAAGAAAAAAAGAATTTTTTCATTTCAACTTCCCCACTTTATCAAGCCAGAATCTGCTTCATCTTTAGAACTGCTTCTTCTACAGAAAAACTCTCTCCAATCTCCTGCTTTAAAAATTCATTTACTCTGTCAATCTTCGAGATTGCATAATCCAGCTTCGGATTCGTTCCCGGCTTATACGCCCCGATTGATATCAGGTCTTCATTCTTGGCATAAATACTGAGGATATCCCGCAGTCTTGACCCAAGATCCTTATGTTCATTGCCGACTATATTTACCATCAAACGCGAAATGCTTGCATTCACATCGATTGCCGGAAAATGATTCTCACTGGCAAGCTTTCTGCTCAGTACAATATGCCCGTCCAAAATACCACGGACAGTATCTGCTATCGGCTCATTAGTATCATCGCCTTCTACCAGCACTGTGTAGATTCCCGTGATGGAACCTCTTTCAAACTTTCCGCTTCTCTCTAAAAGCTTCGGAAATTCCGCATAAATAGAAGGTGTATATCCTCTTGCAACCGGCGGCTCTCCGATTGCAAGCCCTATCTCACGCTGTGCCATCGCAAACCTTGTAAGGGAATCCATCATCAGAAGGACGTCTTTTCCCTGATCTTTAAAATATTCCGCAATAGTTGTAGCTACAAGCGGACACTTCATTCTGAGCATTGCAGGCTGATCTGAAGTGGCTACAACAAGCACGCTTCTCTTCATTCCTTCCGGTCCCAAATCCTTCTCAATGAATTCTCGAACCTCCCTGCCTCGCTCTCCTACAAGAGCAATTACGTTAATATCCGCCTTTACATTTCTCGCTATCATTCCAAGCAGCGTACTCTTTCCGACGCCGCTTCCCGCAAAGATACCGATACGCTGGCCTTTTCCGATAGTGTTAAGCCCGTCTATAGCCTTTACTCCCAATTCAAGAGTGTCCGTAATCGGCGGCCGCTCCAGCGGATTGATATAGTTATTTTCTACATAATAATGACGATCGGATTCAAATTCTCCCAGCCCGTCCATAGGTTTTCCGGTGGCGTCAATGATTCTGCCTCTGAGGAATTCCCCTACCGGTATTTTCAGCCGCCTTTTTGTGTTTCTTACAAAACTACCCGCAGCTATACCGCTTATATTATCATACGCCATAAGCTGAATTTTGTCATTTTTAAATCCTACCACTTCTACCGGTATCTGCCGGTGTTTCTCTTCATTGTAAATCATGGCAATGTCGCCGATGCTTGCCCTGTTTCCCGATGACTCCATTGCCATCCCGACAACATTCTCCACTTTTCCGATATAACTGACTGTTTCAGCTTTCTGAATCAGCCCCGGCAGTTTTGAAAACATATTACCTCTCCTTAGCTATATTCTCGCGTTGTTAATAATATCCTTAATATTCTCAAGCTGTGTGCCGACACTGGCATCTACAATCTCATCCGGCAGCTCAATAATACAAGTGCCTTCCTCCTCTTGGTCCAATGTGATAATCTTAACATTATCGGAAAGTCTTGAAAGCGCTTCCAAAAATTCTGTATCTACTTCCATCGAAACCCCTGTATTGCATTTCGTCACATAGATTTTTGCCCATTGACGTTTCTTCATCTTATCTGTTGCAGCCAAAATCATACGTTTCACAATATCGCCGCTGGACTGAATACTGGTTTGAATTATTTTCTCGGCCACACTCAAGGAAATCTTCTTCAGATCATCAACCGAATTTTCAATGATTTTCTCTTTTTCCCTCGAGATACTCTGAATTACGTCCGCCATATTTCTCTGCAGAGCACGTATTTCCTGATCCATAATGACTCGCTGCTCTTCATATGCTTCTTGGAGTCCTTGTTTCCTGCCTTCTTCAAGACCTTCTCTATAGGCTTCATCCCGCAGAAACTCTGCCTGTTCTTTGGCTTCTTTTAGAATACGTCTGGCTTCTGCCTCCGCCTCTGCCAAAAGTACTTCAGGAGAACCAATCTCTTCCTCCTCAGGCTCTTCCTGTTCCTCCTGCCCTTCCGGCACTTCTTTGTCTGCGTTCTGTTCCTTTATTGTAAAGCCGGCAAAAAAATCATACGGCCGTACTTTCTGTTCTTCTTCCGGCTCTTTCACAATCCTAGACAATGATTTCATCCTTTCCGCCTTTAACTATAATCAACTCTCCCGCCTCTTCCAGTCTTCTAATAACAGCTACAATTCGCTGCTGTGCTTCTTCTACGTCTCTCAAACGTACATTAACCGTAACTTCAAGATCTGAACGTATACTTTCAGCCATACGTGTAGACACGTTTGCGAATACAAGCGATTTGATATTCTCGTCTGAACCTTTGAGAGCGTATACGATATCTTTGATATCACATTCACGGATAAATCTCTGGATAGAACGGTTATCCATAGAAACAATATCTTCAAATACGAACATTTTCTTACGAATAACATCTGCCAATTCTTCGTCTTCTTTTCCTAACTCGTCAAAGATATATTTTTCATTTCCTCTATCCATATGGTTCATAACATCTGCAATATAATCGATACCACCGATTGTTGTGAAGTCTGATGACGTAAGGATGTTCTCAAACTTCTTCTTCAATGAATTTTCCACAATCTTAATCGCATCCGGAGACGCACTTTCCATTCTGGCAACACATTCTACAACTTTAATTCTCTTTTCCTTCGGCAGCTCGCTTATAACCGTAGCGGCCTGATCCGTATCCGCATAAGATAGTACAAGTGCAATTGCCTGCGGTCTCTCATGCTGCAGAAAAGATAATAATGTCTTAGCGTTGCTTTTTCTGATAAACTCAAAAGGTCTTGTCTTCAGAGACTTCGAAAGCTTATCAAGAAGAGACTGGGCTGTGGATTCTCCAAAAGCCTTCTCCAAAACGCTCCGGGCATATTCCATACCGCCGTCTGTTACAACCTTCTGCGTGAGACACGTTTTATAAAATTCATCAAGAACCTCTTCCGTCTCCGCCTGCTTGAGATGTCCAAGCTTGGCAACCTCAATCGTCAGCTTTTCAATTTCACTTTCGCTCAGATGCTTATACAGTTTGGAAGCTTTTTCAGCTCCCAAAGACACGATGACTGCCGCCGCTTTCTGTTCCGGTGATAATACACTATTCTCCATCTCCACCGCCTCCATTCAGCCAGTTTCTTAACAATTGTGCAGATATTTCCGGGTTTTGGTCAGCAAACTCACGTATGCTCTTCTTAAGTTCCATACCTCTGTCATTCTGCATTTCCATAATTTCTTTATTCAAATCTAAGACAACTTCTTCTGTTCTTGCTTTTTCTTCCTCTGCCGCCTGCAGCGCCGCCAGTTCCTCTTCCTCCTCTTTTGCTTTACGTTTCTTTCTAAGCATGAGTAAAATAATAACCGCTATTATAATAAGAACCAGCATTATGCCTCCGCCGATTGCAAAGTATGTCGGTCGGATTTTAATATCGTTTCCGGCTTCCACATTATCTTCTTCCTGCGCCGTATAGAAAGGTGCGCTTGCAACAGAAATTTTAGTTTCCTGATCCTCTGCCGCTATTCCCGACGCGTTGGCAATGAGTCCTCTAAGCTCTGCCTCTCTTAAGCCTCCGAAAGTACTTCCATTCACAACTACCGAAACAGTCAGGTCGTCCAACATTCCCGGATCTACTTGTCCCTGCTCCTTTATCTGATTTACAAGATACTCTCTCGACACACTCTCACTGGAAGCCTGCGCGCCGTCACCGTCTCCGTCCGTATTGTATACCCCGGTATCTGAGTTAGTCTCCGTTCCCGCCACTCCCGAAGCCCCTCCATTGCTTGCAGACGATTCTGTATACAAATCTTCTTTGCTTACAATTCCTGCCTTATCTTTCTCATCTATCTTCTCAGGAGTAGAGTAGGTTGTGGACTCACGGATCAGCTTCTCCATATTGATTTTAGCTCTGGCAGAAACCCGTACGTTTTCTTCTCCGTAGACCGCTTCCAAAACTCTTTCTACTTTCTGCGCAACCTGATTCTCTACTATCTGCGCAAGCTCCTCCGCGTCGGAGCTGTCCTTCGCCGTCTCCTCCGTAATAGATACGTCCACTCCGTTGCCGTCAAATACTGCTACGTCTTCCATATCCATATTCGGGACACTCTGTGCAATGAGTCGTTGAATTCCCCGTGCCTGCTTCTCTGTCGGAGAACCTCCGTCGTACATTGTAATTACCGCCGTAGCGCTTGATTTCTCTTTATTCTCATCATTCAATGCATACTTGCTCTGTTCGCCCAGTGCAATCGTTACTTTTGCGTCTTTAACTCCTTCAAACAAACGAATTGTAGAACCGATACGGTCCTGGAGCTGATACAGCTCATAAAGCTTCTTATCGGAATCTGTTGTCAGCATCCCCGCATTTTCACTGTATGTTTCATATGTAAATCCACTCTTTGGATACCCTTCCTGTACAAGCTTCGCTTTTGTTATATCCACAACGTCTTCTTTTACAAGAATCGTAGAATCCCCTTCAACCTTGAAGTCTATACCTTCTTCTCCGAGTTTTTGTGTAATCTGCTGCGCCTCTTCTGCTCCCAAACCGGAAAACAGCACTTCGTACGGTCGGTTGTTCAATATAAGCGCCAGTGCAACCGCTCCAATCAAAAGAATTGCCGCGCCGGCAAGAATAATCTTTTTTGTCTTACCGCCAAGCTTTCCAGCAAATTCTTTTATTTGTCCAATTCTCTCTTTCATACCTCAAAATCTCCTTATATACGCGCATTATCAACTTATATTAAACGTTGATACGCATTATTTCATTATAAGATTCGAGCGCTGCACTTCTTAACGAAACTAGCATGTCCGCCGCCAACTGCGCCTGCGCTGCTGCAATAGGTACAGTGTGGGCATCTTCAACCTGACCTGTCGCCAGCAGATACTGCTTATTCGCCAAGTCTGCCTCCGTGGTTTTCACATTGTTAATAGCTTCTTTAAAAATATCTTTGAATACGGAATTATTCTGCCCTCCTGTTTTTGTGGTCTTCTCAACTCCCAGTTCAAAACTTATAGGCTGAATAGGGGTAATAAACATTTCATTCATAACTGCATCTCCTTCTACTGTTTACATTTACTGTCCTTTTATCACGGTTCTCAAACGTGTGATATCACTATTAATTGACTGAAGCACATATTGATACTGCAGCGCCGTTCTTGACAATTCCGAATACTCCACATCCAAACTCACATTATTCTGATCTACCCTTGTGGAATCATTTCTTACATATATTTGATAATCTGTTTCCTTAATAGCATTTCTGATGCTTTGGCTGTCCTTTAAATTACTGGCAGTCTGCAGTTTCTTCTGAAACACTTCCTCAAAGCTGATATATTTTTTCTTATAGTTAGGAGTTTCCGCATTGGCAATATTGCCCATTGTTACTTCCTGTTTCCTCCAAAGATAATCCAAAGACTTCTCTGACATTAACATCGTATTTCCAAAAATCATTTATTTACACCTCTTCTCCATATAACAGGCTCTTTGACGCCAGCGCCATTCTGCTCTGCATTTGTAATTTCATCATCTCTATATAATAAAGCGCATTTTCTGCCGTAAATGCCGTCTGTATTCCTCTGTCCGTATCGCCGTCCACTGCATAACTGCGCTCTTGGGAACTGTTCCCGGAATACACCGTCTTATCTACCGTAATGTCCTCATTCATATATCCCTTGACTTTGCGGATATAGTTCTGTGTTTCCTTGAAAGGAGGCACCCCTCCGTACTTTGCAACGTTGCCGCTCCCTGCATTATATGCCGCAAGCGCCAGCTCAATGTCTCCATTATATTGTCTTAATTTGTCTGCTATGTACTTAGCGCCGCCCATGATATTGCTTCTTGCATCAAACGGATCCGTCACTCCCAGCCCCTTCGCCGTCGCCGGCATGAGCTGCATAACTCCCTGCGCACCCGCCGAAGATACCGCATTGGCATCAAATCCTGATTCCGCCTTACCTATCGCTTTCAAAAGCGAAACCGGCACATCATACTGCTCTGCCGCCTCCCGGAAAATCGCCTCCATACTTTCAGGCGCCTTAAGCTTACTCGAAGAGTCCTCAAAAGTTTTATAGAATTCTGAAGGTTCTGATACTCTCTGCTGATAATAGCCACCCGGCATATATTTAGATAAACTTTGTATATATTGCAGAGTCTGATTCATATAATTGTAATGCTCGTTGTACAATGTATAGTCCTCTCCCATTCTTCCGCTCCTTTATATTTGTTGATTACCAGTATAATATTTCTACATTAATTGACACATAATGACATACTATAATATAGTATGACATTTTTCGTCAAGAATGTAAACTGGTATTTTTATGTTTTTTTATTTTTTTCGTTTAAAATCGTGTTTTTTTTGCTCTCTGCTTTACATTATAAAATTTTTGTTATACACTATATGCTAAGATATTAATTTTATAATATAATTCTAAAAATTTAATTATCAGGAGGAAAATGACATGTTTAAAAATCTAAGAGTGAGGAGCAAGCTGCTTCTTTCATTCGGTATTGTTATGGGACTTTATATCGTCGCTGTTATTGCCGCCGCAATCGGTCTTGGAAGCGTGTCCAGCGGATTAGAAGATTTCTATGAAGTACCATACCCAATGGTTGTGTCCGCAAGAGAGGCACAAGCTGCTACAACCAAAATTCAGTTGGATATTTACCGCGCGCATGCGGTGGTAGAGACGGACAAAGCAGAAAGCGATGCTATTCTTGCTGAAATAGACGGCGCTGCGAAGACATTATCAGATGCTTTGGAACATTTCCACAATACATATGAGGGAGATGCATCGCTGCTTTCGAAGGTAGATGCTGCTTATGAGCAGACAGGCAAAGCAAGAAGCCAAGTTATGGAGCATATAGCTGCTCAGGAAAACGAAGCGGCCCTTGCCGTTCTCGGCGGCGAATATCAAGAAGCGTGCAACAGTTTCAGAAACGCCCTTGACGAAGTAATCACTGCTGCCGAAGGAAAAGCAGATAATTTCTATGAATCAGGCATGACCACAACAAAACTCTGTTATATTATTCTTTTTGCACTTGCGGGAGTCAGCCTTGTGATGACGATTGTTCTTGTATTCTCAATTACGAAAGGTCTGACACGTCCTATTTTTGAGATTGAAAATGCAGTTAAGAATATGGCTAAAGGCGATATGCAGTCTACGATTACATATCAGTCAAAAGACGAACTTGGCGTCCTTGCCGACAACTTACGTTTTGTACTTACTACGTTGTCTTCTTATGTAAAACATATTTGCGACCGTTTAGATTCTCTTGCAAACGGAGATTTGAACGTAGAAATGGATATGGACTACCTTGGTGAATTTAAATCCATTAAGGAATCCGGCAATAAAATTATCTTTGCCCTTAATGATACTCTTGGACAGATTCAGCAGGCTTCCGATCAGGTTGCAAGCGGTTCAGACCAAGTGTCAAGCGGAGCACAGGCTCTGAGCCAGGGCGCAACGGAGCAGGCAAGCTCTGTTGAGGAATTGGCAGCTACAATCAACGAGCTTTCAGGACATGTAACCCAAACAGCAAAAAATGCACGTGATATCAACGTATTGATTGACGAAACCGGAAAAGAAGTAGAGAACAGTAATCGTAAGATGGGAGCCATGATGGAAGCCATGACTAAGATTAACGAAAGTTCTGGACGAATTGAAAAGATTATTAAGACAATTGAAGATATAGCATTCCAAACAAATATTCTTGCACTTAATGCTGCCGTTGAAGCTGCCCGCGCCGGCGAAGCCGGAAAAGGATTCGCGGTTGTTGCCGATGAAGTAAGAAGTCTTGCTTCCAAGAGTGCGGAAGCTGCAAAAGATACTACTGTGCTGATTGGAAATTCCTTAGAAGCCGTTGCTGACGGTAACCAAATTGCAGAAGCTACGCAGACTTCTCTGATACACGTGGTTGAAAGTGCACAGTACATTGCTGAGAATATGGCTAAGATTACATCCGCTTCTGATTCACAGGCTGAACAAATTCAGCAGGTTACAGTCGGAGTCGATCAGATTTCCGCTGTTGTTCAGACAAACTCAGCAACTGCTGAACAAAGCGCTGCAGCAAGTCAGGAACTGTTCAGCCAGTCAAGCTTACTGAAAGGACTTGTAGGACGTTTCCGTTTAAAAGGAAGTTCAAGTTACACTGCACCGGTTGTTGAACACAGCAGCACAGATGCACCGCGCAACACTGAAAGCTACACGAATTATACACATATTGATAATAACGCGAAATATTAAGCATAAAAGAATGGGAGTGGTAAATCAAGACGATTTATCACTCCCACTTTTCATCACAGCTTCATACCTCTTTTCCCCAATCTGTTTCAGCGCTGCCTGTACAGAACTTTCCAAGCTTTTTTCGTCGTCCGAATCGTGTACCTTAAATTCCATAATGATAGCATCATCCCTTGGATCTTTCGGTTCCAGCATCACATCATATCTTCCAAAGCCGCTTTCCCTGTTGGATGTAATAATATAACGGTTTTCTAACTCCACAATCAAGCCAAGAACGAACCCATGATAAAATCTTTCCGGTTGGTTATCAACAGACGACATCTTTCCGGTATCAAAAAAACTAAATGTATTCAACGCAACCCGATTCATATATACATTCATTGCTTTTACATCACCTTGCAGCAATGCCTTGATAAAATCGTTATAGCTTGAAGAAACAGATGCAAACCAACCTGCAACTATATTGCGGAACATCACCATGACCTCAAAATTGGTAATTCCAAGTTCATACAACTGCTGCCAACCATTCCCCTGCTGGATATGACAGGCTTTTACCTTCAGATACCCACTTGCCAAAAGCAGACTCCAAATGGCACTTTCATTGACATCCAGCTGGTCATAGATAATTTACTCACAAGCGTATTGCTGCTGGTATTTGTCCAATACGGTCCTACTTTCTTTTTATCCAAATAATTAATCACAGACCATGGATTATAAATATCCGTATGTGTACCAAAACAAAATCCGTCATACCAGCTTCGCACTTCTTCCTTTTTATCGGATAAACCATATTCATCAAGCGCCGCAAATACTTCTTTCTCGGTAAATCCAAAAGTATCTCCATATTTGTCAGATGTTGTAGTTACAACTTCTAGATTATTCAAATCTGAAAATATAGACTCCTTACTTATCCTTGTGATACCCGTCAGAAGCGCCCGTTCTAAATAAGGATTATTCTTAAATGTCGCATTTAATATACTTCTGGTAAACGTAACCAGTTCATTCCAATATCCCCCGGCATAAGCCTCTAACATCGGCGTATCATACTCATCAAGTAATATAATAACTTTCTGATTATAATATTCCGCCAAATAACCTGATAATCTTCTTAAAGCAATAGAAGCCTGCGAATCCTCAATTGCTGCAGAAACTTTATAAAAATATTCCTTCTCACGTTCATTTAACAGATCACCCTCGGCAAGAAAATCATAATGATTATATAAATCCACAATGGTTTCACATATCTTATTTCTCACCTGTTGATAAGAATTCTCTTTGATATCTGAAAAACTCAGTTTTATCACCGGAAACGTTCCCTGCAGTTTCCGGTATTCTTCCTTCTCCCAAATAGACAGATTTTCAAATAATGTACTGCCCTTACTTTCTACTGAGAAGAAATGTTCCACCATACTCATGGTCAGCGTTTTACCAAAACGTCTCGGACGAGTTATTAAAGTAACCTCATCCTGCGTCTCCCACCACTCTTCTATGAATTTCGTTTTATCAATATAAAAAGCGTCTGTTTTCCGTACTTTTTCAAAGTTCTGCAAGCCAATACTAACTGTTTTAGGTATATAAACACCTTACTGTTCTCTCGCAATCAATTTAGGGGATTCTTCTGATTATTATAACCTAAAACGTTTGGTTTGTACAATCAATTCCCCAGCAATCGCTCATACATCTCTTCCAGTCCCACTTTAGCCGCCCAGCCCAATTCTTTCATTTTTGCACCTGAAAGTCTCAAACCAGTCGTGGCAGCGTAGCCAAATCGGTTATCATCAGGAATATCATATGTAACCTTAATCTCACCTTTTCCAATCCTATCTGCCACAAGTTGCGCCATCTCACGTATGGTCATAGTATTACTTTCATTAACGATATTATATGTCTGCGCCGACTGCCCCTTTTCTAAAAGAAACAAAATGCCGTCAACCGCATCATCAATATCACAGTAGTTTCCCATTGAAGTTCCCTGCGTGTGCAGAACAATATCCGTCCGATTCCGTACAGCCTGCGCAAACTGTGCAAATACTCTGTTGTCATCCGGACGTACACCACGTCCAAATGTCTGTGCAAGTCTAGCTATTTTTACCTGCACCCCGTACTCATGATAATACAAATGACAGAAATTCTCTGCCATACGCTTTGCCATTGGGTATGAACTTCGCACATTGGAAATATCCAATTCACCAAGCTCTTGTTCTGCCACCCGCCTTCCATCTGTACAGTCAATATTTCCATATACCTCCATAGAAGAAAGATATACCATACTGCCCACACAGCACTTGACCGACAGTTCGAGCATATTACGAGTACCGTCTACAATCGCTTCCGCAGTCTCTACCGGCTGGGATACCATATAAGAAGAATGTGTAGGGGCAGCGCAGTGAATCAGATAATCATAACCTCCCTTTATCTGAAGAATCGCTTCCTTATCGGTGATATCTGCACAAATAATATTTACATTGTTACGGATTTCACTGTGTAACCGCTGCGGCTCCCTTACTATAACAGTGACCTCCGTATTTTCCTGATTTAAAAGTCTTTCAACCAGCATGGAACCTATGTAGCCCGTAGCGCCGGTTATTAAATAACGTTTCATATTCTAATTCCTCACAAATAAATGCTGCTACTTCTATTATTTACATGATCTTCCTGCCCGTAATAACACAATCTCTGTTCCGGTGTTTTTACCATTTTATCTTCAATTGTTTTTTGATCTGTACAAATCGGAAAGGACATAATAATCTGCCCCTCCGGTTTTAAAACTCTTCTCATTTCAGACATGGCTTTTCTCTCGTTCGGAACATGTTTCAGTACATGATTAATGATAATTATCCATAAAAGGAATATCCGTTACATCAATCATATGCATTTCTCTATCTGGCATAATATCACATATATAATAATCATTCTTCCCATTACTCTTTATTCTATTTCGAATATTTTTGCCTTGATTCCTGTAGGTTCAAAATAATTCACATAGGAATCACATATCATACAATAATCTGTTTAACCAATATCTAATTGTTCTACAATTCTCTGACAACTTTTAGCATCTGAATTCTTGTGCAATACTGCACACAGTTTCTGTCTCTTATCCCTTTCCCCGTCCTCATTACATATAATCTGCTCTATAAAGTTTTCAAAATCATCCCTGTCAAATATGCATTTCCCAGGCAGCCATTCCAATATGTCGTCAAAAATGAAACCTCGACTGTGTGCATAGTCTTCCATATCATCCACAATAAATCCCATTGGCTTATTCAAAAGTACATAATCTACTGCTGTCGAAGAATAATCACTAATTAAAACATCCGCCATACTAAGCAACTGATTAATCTGTATATCTTGTTTTGCAAGTATATCATTATCCAACAGTACTATATTAGACAGCCCATCACAATGCACTGCCTCTTTATCCTGAAAAGGGTGCAGCTTAATTACAAGAACAATATTGTGTACAGCCATTTTCCTATTTAGCTGAATTAAATCACTCTTTGTGGAAATTAATGGAAGTCCGGTCTCCTCATTTAGTATACCATCCTGTGGCTTCTCTCTGCCTTTGCCGCTGAAACGATAAGTAGGAAGCCAAAAAATATATTTATCCGCCGGCGGAATGCAAAGACCCGGCAACTTACCTCTGTCTATTTGAAATAACCAGTCTGCTTTAGCGGAACCTGTGATAAGCATCTGTTCTTTTCTAAGCCCAAAAAGTGCAGCGTGTATGTCTGCATACAGTTCACTTGTAACAGTCATATATTCGTACCGCTTTTCGCACGGTGTATAATTTAATCTTGTCTTATAGCCACAGCCGTGCCAAAGCTGCACCCTTATCTGATCTTCCCTGCAATTTCGCGCAAACCCATACGCATCAGTAAAAAAAATATATTTTGCTAAACACAATGCCTTGTAATAGCTGTCTCTGTCAGCCAAACTATCAGAAACGTTTCCTTCATACGGCAAGAAAAAAACATTCTCATATTTATCGTATTTCCTAAACTCTTCCGGCTCTTTTACCAACCATACAAGTTCATACTTTTTATTCATTTCTATGGACAGCATGTACTCAAAAAGCGCTCTTGCATTATCGGAAAAATCCATTCCTTTTACATACTCCGAACTATGGGGACCACTTCTAAATACAATTATATTTTGTAATTCTGCTTTTTCATACCGTTTGCGGTATTGCATTTCTACCCTTGTTTCATAATTATGAAACACATAAAGTTCCTCTATACCTTGCCGCCCCCGCATCAAAGCTTCTATTTTATCAATATACTCTCTATAATAATCACTGGTAATCACAATAATAGTTTTCTCAAAATCAAGTGTTAACAGATACTCTAAAGGGTATGTAACCAATTCGGAGTCTCGATACAAAAATGCCCCGCACTTCCTTCTATTTTCATCTACAATAGCCGCGATATTTGGAAGAATATCACAAGTATCGCATAATTCGTCTAAATAAGAAACGGATTTCTCAACAAGACAAACCTTTTTATTCTGTAATTTCTTATATACATCCGCATTAAACTCTATTATATTCATCTAATCATTACTACCTATTCCCGGCGCAAGTCCCTTCAACAAATTTGTTTATTATTTCAAATACATATACTACTTATAAACTAAAAATATTTTCTTCATTTATTTTACCAAGCAGAAGCGGCAGAACCTGTTTTGTATTGTTAGTATTTAAACATAGAACAACTGCGCATGTACCATCTAAAGCTACTTCATCTAAAATGCACACCGGAATTTCCTCTATTTTATCCGGATTATTTCCATAAGCAGATACAATAAAACCGGAAATCTTTATAAAACCACTCTTGAATATCTCGTATGCTTTTTTTGCATTCACGCCTGCACCATAAATATAAACTCTTTTATATTGCTTTAATTTATGAAAAAGCCCCCAATTTATCATTTGCTTTCTATAATCCTGGTAATTACTTATTTTCATATCATCTGCAAACAAAATATGTTCTTTGGAAAAACCATCCGCAAACATAGAGTTCTTTAAAGCAACCTCTGCCCATCTGCAAGTTGTAATATACTCCGAAAAATAACCTTCAGTCTGACAAAATTGTGCAAACCAAATGAACAGGCTTTCTAATGATAAACCTTCATTTTTGAATTTTTTGCACAACTTTTTAACTACTGAGCAGCGAATCCAAATTCCATTTTCCACTTTTATTTTTTTAAACTGATCCTGATCTAACACTTCAATATTTAGTATGTTTCTCAGCTTTTCAGGTTTTGTTTCAATATTGTCTAAATGCCTTTCCGTCCAGTACTGTGCGTGCTTCGCCGGAAATGACATAAGAAGTCCTAACTGCTCATTTGTTTCAAATTCATTCAATATTCTTGTAATGTAATATTGATTAAAAAACATTGTTTCAAGATATAGCATTATATATGATATATAAGCAGCCGATTTCTCTGAATCCTCATTTATCATATCATCGTGCAAATACGCCATAATTTTTTCATCCGGTATTTTATCAATTTGATAAGACCACGCATTATATTTTGTGGCTGCCTTTTCTAAACTGCAAACACCTGAAAACTCTTTTTCATCTGCAATCTGCCTATATATTTCCTCATTATTCGTAATAATTTTTAAATCTGCTTCTTTTGCTAATAATGAAACTGTACTTTTCCAATAATAAAGAGTTTTCTTATTTTCAATAAATATGATGATTGACGCCGACTTCATATTCACAGAAACACTCTTTTCTGTACTAATAATCTTAAACAAATTGGCGCTAAATACAAGCCGATCTATACTATGTTTTCTTAATACATGTTCAAAAACCCAACTCCTGCTGTAACCAAATTCATCTTGAATATACTCAAGCGCCTTGGCAAGTTCTTCTTGCATCGTATTATCAATATCTAATGATATAAACGGCTTAATTTTAAGAAACGGCATTTTATGATACTTAATCAGTGTATATGGCAAAAACCAATAATGGTTATAATTACCTTTTTCTCCATCTATAGAACTGAGTATCTTATCATCTACTAAAACTGAATATTTATATCCCTTTTCCACAAAAAAAGACATAAGTCTATTTTCAAATTTTTTACACACCTCTAAATAATCTTTTGGAGTTCCCATTGATTCCCAAAACTCTTTAAAATCATGACTTTCAACTACTTTTCTTCTAAAAGCAATAAAATATGACTGAATATACCGCGGCAGTCTACCATACCCCAAGTCTACGGTTTCCTGAAGTGTAATTCCCCAAAAATCAATATTTCTTTGTTCCATTTCCTGAAATATAATCTGTGAAGAATAAAAAGGACCAAAAAAAGTATCATTCATAAAAATAACTTCATCATATAATTTCATTTTTTCTAATCCGAAATATTCAAAGATGGCGTCCTTATACGCCCCCGCATCATATCCTTGATTTTCCCTGAGAAATATATCGGAAGAATATTTTTCAAATAGCTTTCTTCCTTCAATATTACATTTGCCATTGATTATAATTACTATTTTCTCTGTGCTTTTTGAAAAATCATTCAATAAATAGTCTATATATGTATCTACAATCCCATCTTTATCATAAAAAACGAAAAATAAAAGCCGCTTCAAATCGTCACCTCATCCTCTTTACAAGCTCATACGTCCTCGGCTATAATCCAAAAATCTGCTGTCCTTCCATTGCCTCATATAATGCCCGATATATATAGAAATCCGCAGGTTCAGTAATCTTGATATTATTTTTAGTACTCAGAATGGTATGCATCGGTTCATGATACAAACTGCATAAATGTGCTGAATCTATTGAGCGAATTCCATCCTCTTTTGATTTTTCGTAAAGCCGAATAATATCTCCAAAATAAAACGTCTGAGGCGCTTTGGCAATAAACATCTCGCTTCTCGGAGGAACTTCTGCAATATTTTCCCCATCTGCACACCGGATAACACTTTCTCTAGCCGGCTCTACCGTAATAGCATTCCCACAACGTTTTGTTTTCTCAATATTGGCTGAAATCAATTCCTCATTAATCAAAGGACGTACTCCATCATGAATCAATACAATATCCTCACTATTTGTATTTTCCTGCATTGCTTCTAACCCTAAACGTATAGAGTCATGGCCGGTATCACCTCCGGGTACAATCGTAGATACCTTTCTGATTCCATACCGTTTTAAGAATCCTCTTAACTCTTCAATCCAATCTGAAATACACACCACGGTAATATCTGATATTTCCTCATGAAATTCAAAATGCTCCAGCGTATAAATAATAATCGGTTTACCATGCAGCTCCAAAAATTGTTTTGGCTTAGAACGTGAATTCATACGCTGACCTGAACCGCCTGCAAATATTAATGCTTTTATCATAATTGCTCCTTCATACATAACCACTTCTGATCTTTCTCACTGAGATTCAGCTTTGTGCCGTCTGCCATCCTATAACCTTCCGCAGATGCCGTCCCCTGATATTTGCCGACGATTTCCGGCCATTCTATCCCAATATCAGGGTCATTCCATGCCAGTCCCCCCTCATCCTCAGGGTGATAGAAATCCGTCACCTTATAACAGAACTCCGCGAAATCACTCAGAACCAAGAATCCATGGGCAAATCCTTCCGAAATATAGAACTGCTTATTATTTTCCTCTGTCAGTTCTGTGCCGTACCACTTGCCATATGTCTCACTGCCAGTTCTCAAATCCACCGCCACATCAAATACTTTCCCTCTAATAACCCGTACCAACTTTCCTTGTGGGTATTGTTTCTGAAAATGTAATCCTCGCAATACCCCTTTTACACTCATACTTTGGTTATCCTGCACAAACGTCATATTCAAACCCACCTCTGCCATATCTTTTTGATTATACGTTTCCATAAAATAACCACGGTTGTCCCCATGAATAACCGGTTCAATCACATATAACCCTTCTATCGGGGTCTTTGTTACCTGAATCTGTCCCATCTGCATCTACCTCAATACTCTATTTCTCTCAGGTACCGGTTTAACGCATCCTGCCAAGTTGGCAGCAATTCAAATCCGGCTTCTGCCAGTTTACTCTTGTCCAAACGACTATTGAATGGTCTCGCCGCCTTGCTATATCCGTATTCTTCGGTCGTCACCGGCACTACTTTCGTGTCATATCCTGCCCGCTTAAAAATCTCACATGCAAAATCATACCAACTGATATATCCACCTTCGTTAGTTGCGTGATAATAACCGTATTTCTCAGTTTCTGCCATATCCACTAACAATTTAGCTAAATCATACGTATACGTTGGAGTTCCAATCTGATCATCAACAACCCGAACCGTATTATACTTCTTCCCTACATCCAGCATCGTTTTGATAAAGTTCTTCCCATTTGTCCCAAATACCCAGGCAATCCGCACTATAAAATATTTTTCCAGGTTATCGGCAACTGCCAATTCTCCTTCCAATTTTGTCCGTCCATATACATTTAAAGGTCTATATTTTTTACAGTCCGGCTGCCACGGTTCTGTGCCTTGTCCGTCGAACACGTAGTCTGTAGAAATATAAATCATCTTGCAGTCCAGCTCTTCACAAACCGCCGCAATATTCTCTGTACCGCCGACATTGATTGCACGGACTTTCTCTGCCTTATCCTCATCCTCTGCCATATCTACAGCCGTCCAGGCAGCACAGTGAACAACTACATCCGGACAAATCTCACTTATCATTTGCCTTACCGCTTCTTGCACAGTAATATCCATCTGTACATAGGGCATCCTTGTAACGGCAGTTCCATCCTGCGCACCAGCATATTCTGATGCAATGTCCGTACCAATACCTTCATATCCCCGCTTTGCCACTTCATTCATTACATCATGCCCCAACTGTCCGGCAACTCCAGTTACAAATACTCTCATATAGAATCTCCTTATCGTCTACCGTACATCTTCTCGTAATAATCTTGATACTCACCGGATATGATAGTCTGCCACCATTCCCTGTTATCTAAATACCACTGAATTGTCTTCTTAATTCCCTCTTCAAATTTAGTTTCCGGCAGCCACCCCAACTCATTGTGGATTTTTGCCGGGTCAATGGCATAACGCATATCATGACCTTTTCTATCATTCACATATGTAATAAGACTCTCCGGCTTCCCCAGCTCTTTACATATCATTTTTACAATCTCAATATTCTGCTTCTCATTATGTCCGCCAACATTATAAACTTCGCCGAATTTTCCTTTATGAATAATAAGAGCAATTGCCTTACAATGATCCTCTACATACAGCCAGTCTCTGACATTCAGTCCCTCTCCATAAACCGGAAGAGGTTTATCCGCCAAAGCGTTTGCAATCATCAGAGGAATTAACTTCTCTGGAAAATGATATGGACCGTAATTATTAGAACAGCGGCTGATTGTTACCGGAAGATCGTATGTTCTGTAATACGCCAATACTAACAAATCAGCGCCAGCCTTAGAACTGCTGTACGGACTGCTTGTTTGAATCGGCATTTTTTCAGTAAAAAATAAATCAGGCCTGTCTAAAGGCAGATCGCCATAAACCTCATCAGTTGATACCTGATGATAACGAATATTTCCATACTTGCGGCATGCATCCATCAAAACCTGCGTTCCTATAATGTTAGTCTGCAAAAAAACACCCGGCTCCTTAATAGAACGATCTACATGAGTTTCTGCAGCAAAATTTACTACTATATCAGGTAATTCTTCTTGAAAAATCTCCTCTACGGCAGCCCTGTCGCAGATATCAGCTTTCACAAACCGAAAATTTTCATTCTGCATGACAGGTTCCAACGTAGATAAGTTCCCTGCATACGTCAACTTATCTAAACAGACAATTCGATAATCTGAATACTCCTTTAACATATAAAATATAAAATTACTTCCAATAAATCCGGCGCCGCCGGTAACAATAATGGTCATCTCCTTTTCCTCTCTATCCATGAAGTACGTCCATGTACTTTCCGTCCAATACGTCTTTTAAATACTGGCCATACTGGTTTTGCTTCAATATTTCATATACTTTCAACACATCTGCTTCACTAATCCAACCATTCAAATATGCTATTTCTTCCAAGCAGGCAATTTTTCGATGTTGATTCATTTCTATTGTTTTTACAAAGTTTGTGGCATCTACCAAACTTTCATGTGTTCCTGTATCCAGCCATGTAAAACCCTGCCCTAACAATTCCACATTCAATTTATCCTGCTCTAAATAAATACGGTTCAAATCTGTAATTTCCAATTCACCACGTGCAGAAGGCTTTAAATTTTTTGCATACTCCACCACTTGATTATCATAGAAATATAACCCCGTTACACAATAATTTGATTTCGGTATTTTGGGTTTTTCCTCAATGGATATTACTTTGCCATCTGTGCCAAATTCCACAATACCAAAACGTTCCGGATCATCTACATAATACCCGAACACAGTTGCACCTTTTCCTGCCTCTGCATTTTCAACAGCTGTTCTCAATCGTTTGTTCAGTCCATGCCCTGCAAAAATATTATCACCCAGTACCATTGCAACCGGTTCACTACCAATAAAATCTTCTCCGATAATAAATGCCTGAGCCAAACCATCCGGCGATGGCTGAATTGCATATGTAAGGTTCACGCCAAACTGATGACCATCTCCCAAAAGCTCCTGAAACCTAGGAGTATCTTGCGGCGTAGAAATAATCAAAATATCCCGAATCCCCGCATTCATAAGAACAGACATCGGATAATAAATCATCGGTTTGTCATAAATTGGAAGCAACTGCTTCGATGTTACTCTGGTCAAAGGATAAAGACGGGTACCAGAACCGCCTGCTAGAATAATGCCTTTCATCACGCCTTATCCTTTCATTATCTCTTACTCTTAACATCCTTTCATTCCTGAAAGAATATACATCATCATATGATTTAGAATTAAATGAATATCCTCTACAATCTGCATATTATTAACGTTTACATGAAGGTTGTATTTTGCAATATCTTTTAGTTTTCCCCCTGAATATCCAGTAAATGCTATGGTTTCTGCTCCTATAGTATTGGCATAATTAAATGCACGTATCACATTCTCTGAATTGCCGCTTCCAGAAATACCTATTAAAATATCTCCCGATTTCATTTTATTTTTTAGGGGTACCACAAATATATCATCGTAACTAATATCATTTGCAATTGCCATCATCATTGGAACATTATCACTTAGACACTCAATATCATATTTTATTTCTTGTTCATAACTAATCCCTTTATTAAAATCACATTCTAAATGTGATGCTGTCGAGGCGCTTCCGCCATTTCCACAAATAAATATTCTTTTTCCTGACAGCCTTGCATTTTCCATAACATTAATAACTTCACTAACTTTTTCAGCTAAAAGCATATCTAACGCCTTTTTTTCTGCATTGATATACGTTCTTATATCCTCCGTATAATCCCTCATCCTACATTTTCACCTCCTTATACCAAAAGCATTTTTACAGCTTCCAACAAATTTTTCGATTGTTTATCTGCGCTGATATCATACCTTTTATCTTGTCCCGCTTCTCCTGTATGCACTAATACAGTGGTTAATCCAGCGTTTATCCCTGTCTGTATATCAACAGTAGTATCCCCTATCATATAAGATTGTTTAACATCTATATTATACTTACTTACCATACTGTCTATCATTCCGGTTTTAGGCTTTCTACATTCACAATCTATTTTAAATTTGACATTTTCCTCTGCATATCCTTTATCCGGATGATGCGGACAAAAAATTATGTCATCTAAATAAACTCCTTCGTTCCCTAATAAAGTAGTCATTTTTCTATGTATTTTTTCTACATCTTCTAACTCACACATTCCCCGTGCTACTACTGGTTGATTGGTTACAACAATTGCTAAGTACTCTGATTGATTAATAGCTTTTAAAGCCTGTATTGTTCCCTCCTCCAGCTCAAACTCTTCTTCATCTGCCAGTAAACCTTTATAAACATTCAAGGTACCATCTCTATCTAAAAATATACACTTCTGTTTGTTTGCTAAATTTCTCTTTTCTGGAATATTATTTAAAAAAGCTTTCTCCACTTCATAAAATCGTTTTACAGTTCCTGCATCTTTCACATACTCTGTCGTGTAATATCCATAAAGGACACCCTTCCCTGCATATTTAATAAGTATATCTTTTTCTAAATCTAGTTTACACAATTTTCCCATCTCAAAAACAATTTTTTTAGAAAGAATATATACTCCCGCATTTACACAGTTTTTATACCATCTTTCTCTTTTTTGCCCTTTTAACAGAAAATTCTCTACTTGCGATTTACTATTCAGCGCCACCAAATCCGAATCAAACGGATGTGTATTAGGATGCACAAGTAACGTTGCATAAGCCTTACTTTGTATATGAAAGTCCTCCATCCTATTCCAATTAATATTGAACATAACATCTCCATATATTAGAATAAAATCATCTCCAATATTTTTTTCCTTTAAAAAATATAAACTCCCTCCTGAACCCAATGGGTTACTCTCTTCTATATACTCAATGGACACACCCAACTTCTCCCCGTCTCCAAAACATCTCTTTATTTCATATCCCAAATATCCTACAATAATAATTATCTTTTCCACACCATATCTTTTTAGATTTTCTATCTGCCATTCTAATATTGACTTTCCTGCTATCTTAATTAACGGTTTTGGAATTTCATCTTTAGTTAACTCTATAAGTCTTGTCCCCTTACCACCCGCTTGAATAACCGCCGTACGAATTTTTCTCATTTTTATTTCCTCTCTTTTACGACCTCTTGTATCGTTTTTTTCACGGCCTCATCGGATGAATATTTTGCCTCCCAGCCAGCCATATGAATTTTATCAAGGCAATATGAGAATCGCGGAACATCACCTTTCCAACCGCCTTCTCCACCTGTATATTGATAAACTACATCATTCAGTCGCATTTCTTCGCATAAAAAATCCGCTATTTTTGTAACACAAGTTTCACCTTCTACACCTATATTATAAATTTCAGTACCTTGCTTTCCTATATTCATAAATTGCATTATAGCATCAACAAGATCTGACACATAAATGTATGGCTTTGACTGTCTGCCGTCTCCTAATATTCTCAATTCAGTATTATTTTTATTCAATTTATCAATAAAGTCAAAAATCACACCATGTGTCAATCGTGGACCGATTACATTAGGAAAACGAAAAATTAATGAAGACATATCATTCATATAGGTATATGCACTTATTAATGCTTCGCTTCCAAGTTTAGCTGCACCATAATAAGAAATCGGCGAAAGTCCCGGAGTATTCTCACTCAAATCAGTATCTCTTTTATCTCCATAAACTGCAGATGTCGAAGCAAAAAATAAATTTTTAATACTATATTTCTTCATAAAATATAATATATTAAAAGTTGTAGTATATGTATTTCTATATTCTACTTCAGGCTTTTCACTACTTGCTTGTATATCTGAATTTGCCGCCAAATGAAACACATAATCTATTTTTTCTTTAGAAAAAATAGATTCCAAATCCTCAGGTACAGCAGCATCTAATTGATAAAATGTAAAATTTTTTTGTAATAATAAATGTGAAATATTCTGAGCTGTTCCAAGTGAAAGATTATCCATACAAGCTACGCTATGTCCATCTCTTAATAATGCATCACATAAATGACTGCCTATAAATCCTGCCCCGCCAACTATTAATGTTCTCATACTGTTTCCTCCGGTTAACTCCAATACTTATCTCCAATATACACGACGGAACTGCCGCCATGCTCAAATTTAAAGTCGAAAGAATTCAACCTTAAACTAACTTTTAAATGTTCCTGTTTTTCCTGCGGACAATAAAATAATAAAAATCCACCGCCGCCTGCACCTAATAACTTTCCTCCCAAAGCGCCGTTTTCCATTGCAATATTATATAATTCATTAATCTTATAATTTGTAATGCCTCCGGCAAGCTCCTTTTTTCTCAACCATCCCTCATTCAAGATTCTGCCAAAATCATCTAACTGGTTATTTTCCAATGAATGTTTCATTTCTTTAGCCAAATTACACATCTCTTTTAAATTACTGATTTTATCCTTCTGTAAAATATTACTTTTCTGTTCTGCTAATATTTCATTGGCATTATGAGTCATTCCTGTATAAAACATTATTAAATTATTTTGCAATTCCTTTATTGTTTGGGCTGATGCAATTATAGGCTCAACCGAAACTGTATCATCCTGATGAAAAGATATAAAATTCAGTCCTCCGTACGCCACTGCATACTGATCCTGCTTTCCAATTGGATTTCCTATTTTCTCAATCTCTATTTTACATGCTTCTGCCGCCAGTTCCTCTTTAGACACATATTTACCAAGATAACAATATATAGTGTGCAATAATCCCACAGTAAATGCGCTGGATGAACCTAAGCCTGTCCCACTAGGTATATCCGCCGTACTGCTTATTTCGACACCATCAATCTTTTTTTCATTTAATACACATCTAAAAATAGAATGGTCAATATCCAAAATTCTATCTACAATCTCATTCTTTGAATACTTTAACGCCGTCTTATTCGCATCGAAATATGGATGAACAGTTAAATACATATAACGATTAATCGTTGTACTGAGCACACAGCCGCCATATTGCCTGTAAAAATCAGCCATATCACTCCCGCCGCCACAGAAACTTACACGAAATGGAGTCTTAGTTATAATCATTTTTCCGCCTCACTAATATTATATTAAAATTTTTTGCTATTAAATGTTAAATCCGTTCTACCAATTTTAAACTTTCTCTAATTACTTTATCCATGTTCCAATACTCAAAATTACCAAACCGACCATTTAACCAAATACCTTCTTCTGCAAAATATTCCCTGATTTTATCCATATTTGATTTATGATTCAAGTCATAAATCACGTATGCATACTGATGCCTGGTCAAATTAATCAATGAAATATCCTCAGATTTTGCAGCAAAATTTATCGCTTTCAACCCTTCTGCAATTTTTTCAAAAATTGTAGAATCCGACATTTCATCATATCGATCTCCCGGTCTATATGTAATTTCAACCATATAAGTTGCACCGTCATGAGTATATTCTTCCCCTAAAAAATCCATTTTTGAAATTCTATGAAATATTACATTCTGATCGGGAATCATAAATGCAAAATGTTTTCCACATAAATCCTCTTTTGTCTTAATGAAAGCAATCATTATTGAATTATATTTTAAATCCGAAACAGCCTCTTTTATACTTTGTTTATTCACATCATATGCTTGTACCAACTCTTGTACAGGAATGGTTGAAATACAAATATCCCCCCTAAACTCCCGCTTATCGGTCAAAATATGAAAGCCATTATTCTGTATTACTTTTTCTACCGTTTGATTTGTATAAATCTTACATTTTTCATTAAGTTTTTTCTCAAATCCTCTTACTACCGCTTCTATACCACCTACTTTAGGAAAACTAAAATATAATTGGTGCAAATAACCTTCCACCGTCTCTCCATGGGCGCTTCTCATAAACTCTTCGTTTGTCGGTTTAGGAATTCTTTCTACCATTTGCGTATCCATAAATACGGGATCATATTTCCAAATTTTTTCGTTATACGGACGCAAATATGTATTTGTAACCCCTTCCCCAAAAGTTTTCAGAAAAAATTGCAGCATATTAGCAGCAGCATAATTCTCATATGGATTCTTTTCAAATGTATTGATACAATACTCTAAATCCTCCTTTGGGAGCTTTGATAAATCATTTTCAAACGGATATTGAACATACTTCCCTTTATATATAATTTGATTAGAACGTCTGCAGTTATTCACATTATTTTCCAGCACATCTAACATGAGCTGTAATATTTCTTTATCTTTCGAGAATAATATATGTGGTCCAATATCATATACATATTTTCCTACATGAAAACTGCGGCATAATCCTCCTGTTGTCTCTTCTTTCTCTAAAATTATTATTTCATCAATATCCTGCCTGTCCTGTAAAAAATACGCCGTACTTATAGCTGCTAATCCACCGCCCAATATAATTACTTTCATTAATTATAATCCTCCTAAATATCTTCCTTTGCCCATATGGTAAATCCCATTGGAATTCTCATTCCTTCAATCTCATCTACCTCTATCACCTGCTCCTCGGACAATGCAGAAAGCAACATTGGATCTGCAATCAACCGTTTACATCTATTTTGAATTAAAAAATATCTATTATCCTGTTTTATATAACTTCCCTCAGAATATTTTTTCTCTAGATCTTTTGGTAATTGTGTAAAGTCAATTCCACATCCATCTACAAAGCCTGTGCTAATCGGATCAAACCTGTTATATTCAATTCTATTTTCATATATGTCATATAACATTTGCTCCCGAACATCTATTGCTTTTTCCCATGAAAATCCTTTCGCAGTTTCCATGCCTTCCCTTGCAAGCTTTACCCTTAGATCCGGCGCTTCAATCAACTCTTTAATTGCTCTATACATTGCTGTAATATCCCGCGGCGGTACACAAATACTATTTCTTCCATTAAAGCAATAATCCTCAGTTCCGTATATCGTTGTTACTACCGCTGTTCCTGATGCCATCGCTTCTAACGGCGGCAAAGGAAAAGATTCATACCACGAAGCGCTTACAGCTATATCCGATGCAGCGTAAAGCCTACCTAATTCCTTAAATGACAATCCCGTATGAATATAATACGGCGCTATTTTATTATCACTCTTTATTCTGCTATGCTCTTTTCCAAAAGCATGCCATTCAATTTTTCCCGGAAATTCCTCATACAATTTTGCCATTACCTGTGCAATATCTGCAAATCCTTTCCATTCCCGTTCATCGCAATATGATAAAATACGTATCACACCATCTTTTTCACTCCACTTATTTGTTGGAGAAAATTCATTTATATCTATTGCATTAAGCGAAAATGGTACTTTTTGACCATATTTCTCATAAATTTGTCTTTGTAACCAAGAAGAATTTGCTATCTTGTACATAGGAAGTTCATATGTATTTCGTATGGAAAGTAATTTTAGAACACGATTAAAATCATGTCTTTCAAATACTTCTTCATAATGCTGCATAAAGTAAACAGGTTTTCCTTTTCTACTAAAATAAACGGCAAATGCAGATAACCATACCGTCGCAATATTAATATCACAATCAGGAAAACCTCCTATTAAAGACAGTACAATTGCAAGCTCCTCTATTTCCCCCGGATACCCTGCCCGTATTTTTCTTTGTCTATCCCCGCCAAAATCTAATAAAAATTCCTTTACTTTCTCCAAGTTACTGCGATATTCCCTGTCATCTGTTATTATATACTCTCCTTTAAAGTCAAACCAAGGGAATGGTATACCTTCTTTACGCCAGTCATCCGGCCAAAAAGACATTGGATATGTTGTTATAGTTACCTTATGGCCTCTTTTTAATAACCCATTTGCATATTCCATAATTGCCAATGGACCACCTGCTAATCTTGCAGGCGGCAAACAAAAATTAATTCTCATATTTCTCATCTCCAATCACATTTATAATCTCTTCCAAAGATAATATCGGAACATTATATTGTTTTCGTAATTGCTCTTTAACTTCATCAAAATATTCATATATACTGACTAAAACCATATCTAACTCTATATCAGTTTTTCCTTCATAATGTTCTATTTCCAACCCATGAAATTCTGTTACATTTTTATCTATTGCCAAAACAATCTCTACATCACTATTTAAGAGTTCATAATAAAGCATATTTCCCCATTTCCCTAAACCATACAATGCAATTTTATGATATCCTCTTCTGCTTAACTCTTTTCCTATAATCGAATCCGTATACTTAGCCTTCCATAGTAACTGCTTCTCCAATAATCGAATCCGCCTATCCGATAATGCAACCCGTTTAATCCATTCGTCTAAAATCATAGAATTTTTAATAGTATTCTGCGCAAGCGTATTTTTCTCCAAAAACTCTTCAAAATACTTTATCAAAGGATGCTGCACAGCACATTGCCGTAAAAAATTATCCCGTAAATTATTTACATCTAATGGCAAATTACAATTATTTAATATATCTCTGAAATGATGATCAACATAGTCTTGTTCTAAAATATCCCAATACTTTTTTAAAAAATAAATTTTGGCATTTATATATCGATGCGTATCTATACTAATACTATTTGTCTGCAAATAATTAATACTTAAACATTCCTCATCATATAAAGCTCTATAATGAAAAACATTTAATATTCTAAAAAACATTTCCCAATCCTGCAATCTTGGCATTTTAATATCAAACCCACCAACAATACGCAGACATTCTTTTTTTACTAACGCAGTATTTGTGTCAATAATATTATATTCAAACATAATTTCATTTAATTTTTGAATATCGGTGTCCTCGTCTGGAAAAACAAATGTCTGATGATTTTCATGTATTTCCTGTGGATGAAACGCAAATCCCACATTATCAGGTGAATTTTTCAACATCGCAACCTGTTTTTCCAATTTTGTATTTTTCCATATATTATCACTATCTAAAAAGGAAATATATTGTCCTCTGGCCTTAGCAATACCCAAATTTCTGCTATAATTAGCCCCTCTATTCTCTTCATTTTGTGTGTAAAAAATTCTATCGCACAAAAATGGATCAATAACCTTTTCTGTATCGTCACTAGATCCATCATCTACTATAATTAGTTCCCATTCATGAAATGTTTGTTCCAAAACACTTCTAATTGCATTTTCTATAATATAGGCTCTGTTATAAGTCGGCATTATTATAGAAACCTCTATTTGTTTTTCCATACTAATACAATATCTCCTACATTTGTCAGCGCTGCTTTAATATCTATATTACGGATAAAAAATATTGCTCTCACTTATTCTACCAAGCAGAAGCGGCAAAACTTGTCTGGTATTATCTGTATTCAAACCTAATACCACAGCGCTTTCATCATTCAATGAAACTTCATCCAACACGCACACTGGAACATTATCTATTTTTTCCGGATTTTTCCCTTTTGCAGATACAATAAAAGCTGAGATTTTTATATGCTCCTCTTTCAATATTTTATATATGCATTTAGCATTTATTCCGGCGCCATAAATAAAAATCTTTTCATATTGTCCCAGTTTATGGCAAAGTCCCCATACCCGAATCCGGTTTCTATAATCTTGGTAATTATTTATTTTTGAACCGTTTTTAAAAATAATTTGCTCTTTCAAAAAAATATCAGAAAACAAAGAATTCTTTAAACCTACTTCCGCCCATCCATAAGTTGTAAAATATTCCGAAAAATAACCCTCCACTTGACAAAATTGAGCAAGCCAAATAAACAGGCTTTCTGACAACAGTCCCTTTTCCTTAAATCTCTCATACAAATTTTTCAACACGGAACAACGAATCCAAACTCCATTTTCTACTTTTATTTTCTTAAACTGATCCGGATCTATTGTCCCCATTCCTAATGCCTTCTGCAATACTTCCGGTTTTATCCGATTAGCATCAGCATTTTCCTTCGCCCAATACTGTGCATGTTTCGCTGGAAACGACATAAGAAGTCCAAGCTGTTCATTTGATTCAAACTCATTAAGTATTCTGGTAATATAGTACAAATTAGAAAACATTGTCTCAGCATATAACATAATATATGATATATACGCGGCAGACTTCTCCGATTTCTCATCTATCATATCGTCATGCAGATATGCCACTATTTTTTCGTCCGGTATTTTATTAATTACATAAGACCATGCATTATATTTGTTAGCTGTCTTTTCCAAACTGCACACAACGGCAAATTTCTCTTCTATAGCCTGTGTATATATTTCCTCACTATTGGTAATAATTTTTAAATCTGCTTTATTAACCAATAAAGAAATAATTTTTTCCCAATAATAAAAAGTTTTCACATTTTCAATAAATATAATTACTGACGCCGACCTCATATTAACCGGTATATTTTCTTCTGTACTTATAATTTTAAATAAATTTGCACTGAATATAAGCCGATCTATACTATGCTTTCTTAATAGATGCTCCATTATCCAGCTCTTCCTATACCCAAATTCATTTTGAACATACTCAAATGCATTCCCAAGCTCCTCCTGCATCGTATTATCAATATCCAATGACAAAAAAGGTTTGACCTTAAGGAAAGGCATTTTATGATATTTAATTAACGTATATGGCAAGAACCAGTAATGATTGTAATTATTTTTTTCTGTTGAATTAAGTATTTCATCATCTACCAATACAGAATATTTATATCCTTTTTCCTCAAAAAAAGCTGTAAGTCTGTTTTCAAACTTTTTACAACAATCCAAAAAGTCTTTTGGGGTTCCTATTGATTCCCAAAAATCTTTGAAATCATGACTTTCGAATACCCTTTTTCTAAAAGCAATAAAATACGACTGAATATTTCTCGGAATCATTCCATATCCTAAATTTGCTTCTTCTTGAAGCGTTATTCCCCAAAAATCAATATTCCTCTGCTGCATTATATCAAATATCTTTTGTGAGGAATAAAATGGACCGAAAAAAGTATCATTCATAAAAATAACCTCATCATACAATTTCATTCTTTCCAATCCAAAATATTCAAATATGGCAGCTTTATACGCCCCAGCATCATATCCTTTATTTTCTCTGAAAAATATATCGGTAGAATATTTTTCAAATATCCTTCTGCCTTTTGAACTACATTCCCCGTTAATTATAATCACTATTTTTTCTACACTTTTTGAAAAATCATTCAGTAAATAATCTATATATGTATCTACAATTCCATCTTTATCATAAAAAACAAAAAATAAAAGTCGCTTCAAATTATCACCCCACATTTCAAATACATCCTGCACCATCGTTCTTGTATATCTTTTATTTCAAAACCCATGGACTGGTAAAATAAAATTGCTGCATGATTACACACATACACTTCTAATCCCAGCTTCTCTAAGCCACGTCTGCCGGCCTCGTCTATCACACTTGTCATCAGCATTTTCCCAACACCCATTCTTTGCGCCTGTTCTATCACCCCAAAAGAAGATATATATCCTGTTTTCTCATTCATATATACTGCACAGTTTGCTATATCCTCTCTATTATGAGTGATATAAAATAGCTCTGCCAAAGAACATAATTTTTCTGCATATTTTTCTATGTCTGTCCTGTCTGAGATCTTAGGGTTCATAATCTCATCCAGTTTTTCCAGTATATATAATAATCTTTTTTTATCTCCCGGAGGTGAATACTGTTCCACAACCCAATCTCTCATAATAATGTATACCTGTTTAACATTCTCTTTGTTTCTTCAACACTATTGAACATAAGAACATCTAATATGGATAATCCCGCAACAAATTCATTTTCCCACTGTTTATATACAATGTGATCCATTTTAATAAACTGCAGCTTTATATTCTCTTTCTCAAAATGCTTTTTATCATACAATTCCATTCCTCCTATGGAATTAATATAACAGTCTGCATTTAACTTTCTGCACAATGCAAGCACTTTTTTTTCACCTTTTAATGTTCTATGCTCTATATCCACTGCTGAGGAAACTATAATTTCCGTATCTAGCTCTAGATATGACAGGATTTTATGAATGGAAAAAAATATAAATTCAAATAAATTACTATTTTCAAAATCCAAACATTCACAGAACAATTCAAATGTTTCTCTAAAATAGGGAGCCTTTTGATAGGCTGCCCTGATTTGATTTTTCAGTTTTTCTTTATTAAAATCCTCTGCAACTTTTCTGCAGCGTACATCCAAAAAATCCGAGTCTTTCGCTAGTGGAACAGTAAAGTATTTATCTTTCCCCTCACACAGATATCGGTTTCTATTAAACCAGCCTTTTTTTGTATACTGAATATTATCATAAACTACAAACTTATCAACTGCATTGATTAGTTGAAAATATCCCAGGTATGGGAAAAAATAAGGCTGCATAATTCCCAGTTTCATCTCTCTCACCTCAATTTAAAATATCTTTCAGCATTTCAAATTGTCTCCTGACTTCTTCCTGAATTTCAGGAATTCGTTTCTTCAGCATATCCTGTATCTTTTCTTTCTCATTCCAACACCGCTCCGTTGTTTCCAATAATTGCTCCGGATTGGCAGGTGACGCAATAAACTCTTCCAAACCTGCTATTTCCGCAAACCCGGACACTTTATGCGCTTTGGGTTCATGCCCATAATCTATCATTACAGTTGGAATACATTGAGATATTCCGGCAACTGCACCATGCATTCTGCCGCTGATTAACATATCAAGTTCTCCGATAATACCTTTAATTTGTTTCGGAAGATATGGCGTTCTGATTAATGTTACACTTTCCCTATAACCTAGCCTGTCCAGAATCTGTTCCAGTTGTTCCATAAGCGGATAATCTCTTCCACGTATAAGTTCAAAGTCTGCCGGAGGTACTTTAAAACCATTAGTATGTGAAATGAGATATATTTGCACATCATATTTGTCGATCATATTGGTGATTGTCTTCACAAACGTCTCATACTCACTGTCTTCTCTCGGCCACAAACCATATGGACCCTTTTCAAAATTCCAACCGCATAAAATAAAACCAACCGCAGGTTTCCCTGAAATTTCTATTCTTTCTTTCCGCAATAACTCAGAAACCCCCGCCTTATCCATCTGTTGAAATAGAAAAGACGGACAAGCAGAATCAACTACATGTGATGTATCAAATTCCTCTGCCTTCAGAATACGTGTACTTATAGGTTCTCGGTTTGTAACCATCTTAAAACCTTCAAATACCTTTTTCGCCAGTTTTTTGATACGCTCATCGCTAAATGGTCCCGGAGATCCTGCCAGCATCACCGTCGGTTTCAACACTTGCGCAGTCATGTCCTTATATAAACCGACTTCAAATCTGTCTTTTCCGAGAAAATCCGCATTATCGCCCCATATATCTCCCGAAAAATCAATGACCAAATCCGCACTTTCAACTTCCTCAATATATCTGCTCTCTATATTTTTTTCACAGCCGATCGCAGACTCAAATTCTCTTTTGGCAGTTTCTAAATTACCTCCGCTGTTAAAATCATAGTAACACTCTAAAGGAAGCGTTCGGATTCGGAACCTTTCACAAAAAGAGTCGGAAAACTGCATAGTTGTCTTTAAAACTGCATTTGGAAATACCCTTCGCAACTCTTCAAAAAAAGGCTCTGCGATATAATAATTTCCGATATTTCCAAACTCCATTCTTCCCCAATGAAGACTGCATTGTCCAATTATAAGTATACTGTTAATTTTTTTCATCTTACTAACCCTGCTAATCTGCATTTAGACATCCTTCACTATCTCCCAACACTTTTGTCCGATTGCACTTTCACTATTGTTCAAACTTTTCTTGCGCTTCATTATGTTGCGCACCAGTCCATCTATCCCGAATACTTCCTCCGGCAGCATTTTCTGCGCTTCATAACATATATCCAAATACTCTTCCGCTTCCATTTGAATCAAATGAAAATCTACATCAAAAGTCTGCATATCTACTTCTAACATTCCGTTACCGCAAAAAGGCGAGAAGTAAAGCTTATTATTTTCCATGAAATAATCCAAAAACTGAAATCGTTCTTTATAAATATCTATCAGGTCAATAAAATCCTGCGGAATAACTAACTCTGACTGCTCTACTTGTCCATTTTCCAATAACGTTACAATTAAAATATTTCTTCTTTCACGAGCCGAAGGCAGCAAGAATCCATTCTTAACAGGAATTAACTCCCGGTATGGTCTTTCCTTGTCTCCTGCATAATCTGTTTTCCAGACTTTAGTAATCTTCCTTTCTTTATCCCAACATGTAATTGTCTTACCATCTACTGACAGGATAAAAAAGCAGCCGTTTTGATACAGAATAGACCAAAATCCGGTATGGCCCTCTAATTTATAGTTTTTTACTTCTAATGTATCAATATTGATACTGTAAACAATATTAGTATCAAATACGCAGCGCCATATCTCTCGGTTCACCAAGCAAAGAGACTCTACATAATTTGCCCTTGCCGGCGCCAACTCTTCTTTCTCGGCAATCAGCCTCTTATAATCATACTGCTGGTCTTTCAATGAAAACGTGCATGCATATTCTTCTCCCGCTCCTGCAAAAGACCATACTGTATCTCCATCTCTGAAAATAACGGTTGTTTTAGAAAACTTATATCTGCTTTTCGGATAAAAATACCTTAATTCTCGGGTTTCCATATCATACTCAGCCACTTCATTTTCCTCAATAGCAAAAATATAAATTCTGTTTCCGTACAAACAAGTATATAACACTCTCACTTTTTCTCTCTTTTTAAAATCACTAAGCCGACATAAAGCTTTCACCTGATATGTACTTTTATCTATTTGCATAAGAATATTTCTGCTATGTTCCACTGCATAAATATATTTATCATCCCGGCAAGAATGATACCAAGCAATATTTTGTATTCCGTTTTCTAACACATCCAGTCCTCCAATATTACTAATTCTCTATTAAAATTACTTATAGTATCTTTTATTTCCCACGCCTGTTTTACCGGTGAAATGATTATGACATCTGATAATTGTAAATGATTTTCCGTTGGTTTTAGAATCTCATACCCTTCCCATGTATTTCCATATTGATTTTTGTCATATAAATGTATATTATAATTTAAATTTTCCTTGCTAATCATCTTCAAAAATGCCTTGCCTATTGCACCAATTCCATAGATACCTAATGAACAAGCTTTCTTTTCTATCATCAATTTATCAATTCTATAGCCTAAATGTTCAACTGATACAATTTTATTCAATAAGCGTGTTACCCTTACTTCCTCTTCCAATCTTTTTTCTAACTGTACTTTGTCCTTCAGATAAGGGTTTTCACCCCTGGCGCTGTCCTCCTGATTAGACCATAATAGCACTTTCGGATGCTTAAAAATTTCATTTGACATCACTTTACGAAACTCTTCATAATACGGATGATATGGATTTCTTACATCCATAAACCATTGGATACTTTCATCATAAATTCCTCCCGGCATAATCGGTCTTAATCTTACACTATCAGCGCCAAACTCTTCGATGCACCTCCGTGTGAATTCCGGCATCTCACGAAAATTCTGTTCTTGAATAACCGTAGCCAATTCAAACTCATTAATAATACCTTTTTCACGCAATGATTTTACAAATTTTAAATTATCAATAATTTGAGAAATAGGATATTTACATCCGGAAAGAAATTGATAAATATCTTCATTAAAGCTCATAACTGTAATAGCCACCCGAAGATGGTACTGTCCTAAATTCTGAATTTTCTTCCAATGTTCTTCATCAAAAAGAGAACCGTTAGTTTCCAGTACAACCTTAATTTCCTCTTTCGGCGCTATTGGTTTCCAATTAGCCAAAATATTTAATATATTTTTACTGACAAATAATTCTCCTCTTCCGTTTGCACTAATTTTCTTGACGTATGGCAAAATATCACGGATATTTTCTTCAATCTTTTGGTATTGTTTCTGGTAATTAACTCCCGGTTTCCTAACCATATTCAAATGGCTTGTGCAACATGTACAATGATAATTACATACTCCTTCATACCCTAAATAAAGTTCTTCCGGATATAGCTCATCTTCCTCCAAATCAATCATCATTTCTTCCATTCTATCATTTGCTAAATAAGGACAATTGTCTTTCGGACAATTTGAAAAATCACCTTTTGCAATTTTCTCACAAAACCCAACTGCCTTTTCATTATTAATTAAAGTCCTAAAATCCTGTTCCAAAACACTTCCTATAAGATTATTTTTTGCCCAGGAACACGTCCTGACATTTCCCTGCTCATCTATTATCTGATAATATTTACATGCTCTGCCGCACGTTCTCATAAACCTTACTCCTTAATACATAATATTTGTAAATCCTAATTTTCTTAACAACACCCTTGCTTCTCTTTTATTGCTTTCATTCATACATAACCAAAAATAGGAACTCTGTTTCTCATTTAATAGATTTCTTATTTCTTGTACATTGTGATCCATATACATAGGTTCATTATACTTTATATCCGACACTACAAATCCATCAAACTCCAGCCCCCATTCCCGTATTTTTTCTGCGTTCTGCCGGGCAATCGAACCCGCCCCATAAATATATATATATCCTTTATGTCCTTTAGCCCGGTCTATAAATTCTTTCACCTTATCATAGTAATCTATACATTTAGGAAAAAAAGCAAATTCCAATTCATCTAATATATCCTCATATTGTTGTTCATACTGTTTATTTTTTTGCTGAATAAATTTTTCCACAACTACTATTCGGTTATTTTTTTGTACTAACTTTTTTAAATTTAGTGTAAATAAAGTTCTTTGATATTCCGAAATATATTTCTCAAACCTTTCTTTAGAAACTTGATTATATTTCCACAAATATTGTGCAAATTTATCAAAATAATCAAGGCTATATGCTTCGTTACCCTGAAATCTTTTATTCCATGAACCCTCGCACATAAAATTTCTTATACACCATACTTCATTCATATAATAAATCTGCCCTTTTAAAGCGCAATGATGTTTAAGCGGGTCATCTCCCACCGGTACCTCATAAAAATACTTTGGTAAATTCTTGATATTTTTTGTACGCAAGAAAAAAGAAGCTGTTGGCGCTCTCCCATGTTTGCATAATATAATTTCTTCATCAGACAAATTACCGGAGTCCATACCCTGAATATGAAGCACACTCTCTCCTGTTCTTGCATCTATTCGGAGTGCATTATGTATACATAAACTGACTTCCGGATACTCTTCCATCCGGAGAAACTGTCTCTGAAGTTTTCCCTCGTAAATCCATTCGTCGTCTCCCTCGCATATTGCGATATACTTTCCTCTCACTTCCGGAAACAAGAAATCAAAAAGTATCTTCTTTTTTTGAGAATACTGATTTTCTGTTTGCAAAACCAAACGTATTATATCAGGATATTTTTTCTGATATTCTTTCAAAATATCGGTAGTACCGTCTGTAGACGCATCATCATGGACTATAATTTCATAAGAAAAATTCCCTTTTTGCTGCAAAAATCCCTCCAGCGTTTTCCGAATATAATTTTCATGATTATATGTAACACATAAAATCGAAATATCAACATCTTTTACCATAACTTTTCCTCTTAAATTAATTAATTATTTTTGATTATGATTCAATTTGTACCGCTGGCTGAATAAAAATCTCTTCTTCTACCCCTACATCACAATAATCACACGCAATTGAGTACTCTCTCAAGAAGAAGTCTCTCATTTCTTGCACATCTAACTCATCATTTACTAACAAAAACTCTTTCTCTTCCATATAATTTAATGCAGACATACTTGCTGCTCTTGCACACTGAAATAATTTATCTTCAAATAGTGTCTTACATAAATAACTCGAATTACACTTTTTATACTGCCGTTTTAACTCTTCGGAATCCCTACCTCGTTTTACTGTACTTCCCGGTGAAATCCAACGTCCTAACGCTAAAACCGTATATCTGATTTTATTTTTCTCACAAAACTGAACAATTCTTGTCTTGTCTACCAAAGAACCATAATCACTGATCCTTACTGTCACTTTTTGATTCTGCAAAAGTTGGATCACATAAGAATCCTTTGGAATAACTGTACCATTTGTCGTTATCTCTATAGATTTTATAATTGAATTATCAATAACATATCCCAACACAGAACTAAGATTTGACGCTAAAAACGGTTCCCCGCCAATCAACTCACATTTTAATATTGTCTGTGTTTTATCCGTAATAACCTTCAAAGATTCAATAATCTTGTGCTCATCTAAATCTTTCTGTGGCTTAAAATGATTCATTAAATTATTACATTCTTGACATCTCAATGAACATTTTGTGCCAAGTACCACTACCAATCTCAAAATATTCATACTATTCTCTTTTAAAGATTGCACAGCTTCACATATATACTTTTCTATCTCCATCTCATCAATGTCATATTCTTTACAAAGATTCTCAACCGTTTGCAAATACGGCATAACATATCTCTGTAAATAAACTCTTTTATATTGTGGCATTTCATTCGTGACATTTTCTTTTTTCCACTTTAAACAAAGTTTATCGGTCAACGCATATATATTCTGAACTCTTAATTCTATAAGCTTTTGTCTAATTTCCGGCTGCAATTTCTCACGCACTGCTATTATAAAATCGGCAGTATCGTAATATTCCTCCAAATTTTTAATCACAATAACAGGCACTCCCCATATTGAATACGGGTTATGTTCTCTCTTTGAAACTGCAAAACAAAATACATCCCTATTTGTCTGCATTAATCTATCTAATACAGCTCTGCCAAAATCCCCTGCACCATAGATAATAATTTTATTCTCACTTTGTCTGCAATTTTGAATCAATTTATTTTCAAGAACACTCATTCCAACACCCTCATTTCATGTTTCTTATATACTCACAAATCCGGTCAACCTCTTCCACCGCCAAATCGGCATACATTGGAAGCGTCAGAACACTGTCCGCTATCTTCCGTGCCGTCGTTATTTGGCAGTCAATAAAGTTCCCTTTATAGCACTCTGCATCGCAAGTCAACGGATAAAAATACTTTCTTGTATATATTTGGTTCTTCCGCAAATGACAATAAACATCATCTCTTCCGTACCCCAAAATATTTTTGTCAAAGACCACCGGAAAATATGCATAATTTTCTCTTACATCCTCCTGTGGCTTCAATATATGTAATCCGGCGATATCTTTTAGATTATCCCGGTATCTTTCTTCAACTTTCCCGCGCTTTTCAATTTCCGCATCAATATATTTCAGATTGCATAAACCCATAATTGCACGCAGTTCGTCTAACTTCGCATTAGATCCTGCTTTATCAATCAAAATTTCATTCTGAATCCCGAAATTTTTCAAACGGTACAATTCTGTACCCAACTTTTTATCCTGGTATACAACAGCGCCGCCCTCCACTGTATGAAACACTTTTGTTGCATGAAAACTTAAAACAGAGGCGTCACCGTAACCCAAAACACTTTTCCCCTCATACATGACACCAAACGCATGCGCCGCATCATAAATAACTTTCAAATGATATTTATGCGCCAGCTTCTCAATCGCTTTTACATCGCAGACCTGTCCATACACATGCACAGGAACGATTGCAACAGTA
Organism: uncultured Lachnospiraceae bacterium; assembly: GCA_947366105.1. GTDB lineage: Bacteria > Bacillota > Clostridia > Lachnospirales > Lachnospiraceae > Faecalimonas. The sequence continues at coordinate 57,340 of CANAZK010000001.1, forward strand.
TTTTCTGTAATCAATCCCTCCATTTTTGATACATCCATTGTATAATTATCAGCATTAATGTCACAAAACACCGGCTTTAATCCATTTCTTACAATTGCATGTGTGGTGGAAATAAACGTAAACGGCGTCGTTATCACTTCTCCTCCTGCTGGCAGACCTATTGCCTGAATTACCAGTTCAAGCGCAAGATGTCCATTTGTCATAAGAGAAACTTCTTCTGCTTGAAGATAGTCCTTCAACTGTTTTTCAAATCTATTATGATATTCCCCCATATTCGTAAGCCTATGGCTGTCCCATAATGGCTTTATCATCTCTATATATTCCTCATATGGAGGCATTGAAGACTTTGTAACAAAGATCTCTTTCATACTCATAACATTTTTCATCTCATTTCTCTGTAATTTGCTAACATAATAAGCTTATCCATTTGCATGTATAAATGCACCAAAGAACCCCCATCTCCATAATACCCGTCGCTAAGCACCAATGCCCTTTCCATATCGGCAGTATTATCATAGATTCCCCAGCCCTCCCGAATATATTGATTCCGAAGTTCTTTGAATTTTTCCAAAAGCTGCGGTCTCATAGAAGCCATCGTACTTTCTAACAATGGATGGGGTCTCCAAAGCAACGCAATCTCATCTTTGTATTCCTTAAATGTATTGAGCACTTTCTCCATCTTACTTAATGCGGTATCATTCTTGAGCACAGCGCTGATTGTCGTGTTATAAAAAATAACCTTTTTTCTGCTTCCGTTTGGTTTCTGAATTACTTTCATCCATTCTTTCGGTATACTCAAATCTTCTACTCTCGTATTCAGATCGGAAGAGCACACGTCTGAACTCCAGTCACGGACTCCTATCTCGT
>CANAZK010000002.1 GCA_947366105.1 uncultured Lachnospiraceae bacterium
TACACGTACTGACACACTCTTTCCCTACACGACGCTCTTCCGATCTAATAAGACAACAAATCGAATTCATCCTGTTCCGTCCATCCCTCCTGTTCATTATAGGTGGCACAAGTTATCAGATATGGGGGATCAACATAGAAAAAACTCTTATCTGTAAAATCATCAATATTGACCGCTCTAAAATCAACATTGGTAAATCCGTAATCACCACTTTTTATCCTGTCAATGAAATTTCCTAATTTTTTCTGCATTTTACAGTTAAAATCTCTCTTCCCTACGGGTAAGTTAAATTCACCTTTTCTATTAAAACGAAGTTGGTTATTGAAAGAGTACACAATTAGCAGATACAGCATTAAGTAATATTCATCATCCTTTTCTTTCTTTTTATTAAAATTTTTCCTTAGCTTGTTAAATCCATCTTTATTATAACTACCCAGTCCTTTAGAACTTTCACACCCGTAATATTCATAACCCATTTGACTAACAAGGGACAACTTGTATTTATGGATAGTTTCAAAAATCCAACTAAATACTTCTTCTTTTGAAAGTTTCTTCAATACATTCAGCAAACCTATCAAGTATTCGTTAGAATCATTAAACTGCACCTTATTACATATTACGTTGATTCCCACATTACAACCACCACAGAATAAATCAACCACCTTATCTGCGTCCTTTGGAAACAATGGTAAGATTTGTGGTAACAATTTATATTTTCCACCAGTATAATTCAATGCTGAAGGGATTAGTTCCTTTTCCGTTTCCTCACAAATACACAAAAATAATCTCTCTTGGTTTTTCTTTATGTCTGATTTTCCAGTAGAGAATGCCTTGTAATCTTCCGAAAAAACCTTAACTTTACCTTTCTTCTGTAAAATCCTCATAATATCATCATCACTAATTTTGGCATTAGAACGGTCATTGCCCTTTTCCGCCATATTGTTATAAGACAAAAGAATATACTTTGTACGAATGGAATCAATGAGTTCTTCAAATGCAGCAGTCGCCTTTTTCGTGCAGTAATCACTTTTTAACACTGTTCTATCCATCTTTTTTGCAACACCAAATACTTTTGGTTTATCCCAACGCGCAATATTTTCAAGCAAATGATATGCATCGCAATATTGCCTTGAATTGTATGGCGGGTCAATATATACCAAATCTGCTTCTATATTTTTTACAAGTTTATTGGTATCCATATTATAACAAGCATTATTTTCATTCAAATTATCTTCTGGCTGTGGTACAAATAATTCCAAATGTTTTTCAAATTCTACCCCTTGACGATATGCATCATAATGCCCACAAGTATTCGCTATTTTATCCATAGCGTAAAGTAAGGAGGTTATTAACATCGCTCTTTCTCTTGCATTTATATCCCCTTCTTTGTACTTATCCTCAATATCCTGTCTTATAAATCCAATTTTTCTACAATCCATCAAAGAAAAATATGTGTCTGCAAAATTCTCACTCATATAATTATCTTCTGCAACCTCAATTTCATTGTAGAACATAATTAAGTCAACAATTTTTCCCTCTGAATACTCTTCACTGCCGAACCAAGCAACGTGACATATATAATTACTATACATAATGTCGTTTGTAATAATCTTTTTATCTGTAAACGCAGAAGCCACTGCACCTGTTCCTGCAAATATATCTGCCACTGTATTGACAGCAGAACATTCCTCATTAACTACTCTTGTAATAAAAGGCAGTAATTTATATTTATTTCCCAAATATCTTCTGTTATTTATCCTTGTTGTTTTATACATTGGTGTGACTACGTTTTCTTCCTTTGGATGATTTTTAGCAATATACTCCTGCAACCGATTATATATTTCTTCCGTCCATATTATCTGCCCTTTATCATTAACCTCTATCTCAACGACACCATTGTCCTTTAAGTAATATAAATAAGACCTTGATATGTTTAATTTTTCAGCCATTTTTGTTGCTGTATATTTCATTTTACCATCTCCATTTATGCAACATTTTTCACCCTGTATTGGACACTTTTCCTAATTATAGCATATCTATAACCATATTCAACACCTTTTTCATCGAAAAACGGATGCTAATCAACTTATCACTTATCACTTTTCTTCTGACGATAACCCGCCCCCTCTCCAGCGATTATAAAAAGGACAGAAGATAACAAATCTCCTGTCCTTTCCCGATTTAAAGCCCTATGCAAGACTTCTCCAATGGACCTGAGGGGAATCGAACCCCTGTCCGAAAGCCCGTCCATTCAGGCATCTCCCATCACAGTCATCATTTTAACATTCCCTCCACAGACCGCCTGATGACGGGCTGTCTGCTTTAGTAGCTTCATAAATTCTTCCATCTCCTCAAAGCTTTGGAGACGAAGTGCCCCGCATAGTCGAAGCCGGACTCTTAAGCAGCGGGCAGCTTAAGGCCGACTGCTGCCACTAGGCAGCGTACGCTAAATTTTCGTCTGCGTTTATTTTTAATTACGGATTGTTGCGCGGTCCCGTCCCGCGGATGGCTTCCCAAACTTCAAAACCCCCGTCGAAACCAGTACAAGCCCTGAATATTCAGCATTGTTTTGGTTCGCAAACGTACTATCATAGTACATTATACGGTCACCCATAAATTTGTGTCAAGAAGAAATTACTGTACGTAACATTTTACGTAACATTTACACATATAATTCTTCCCTTGCACAGCCTTTATGCAGACATCGGAACGCTATTCAATACCAAGTATTTCCGACAGCACTTCAATAATAATTTCATTTGTACATGATTTCATATATCCCATCATATGCAGTGAAATTTCGTCCTGCTTCTGACCTTCGTTAAGCGCCTCGTTGTGCTTCGTCTGTTCGATGAGCCGGATAAGCTGCGGTGTCAATTCTTCGTATGTCTCTACAGTTGTCTGCGTCACAAGTTTTCTTAATTCATCCTTCGTTGTCGGTACCATATTTCCCCCTAACCGAAATTGCGGACCTTAAATTCTCTTTCCGCCTCTCTCTTCTGGTCTTTCTTAGCAATATCATCACGCTTGTCATACAGCTTCTTACCTTTGGCAAGACCAATTTCCATTTTCACAAGACTTCCCCTTAAGTATACTTTCAAAGGTACAATTGCCATACCCTTTTCTTTCGTCTTGCCAAGCATTTTGTTGATTTCCGCCTTGTGAAGCAAAAGCTTTTTAACACGAAGCGGATCCTTGTTAAATATATTACCCTTTTCATATGGGCTGATATGCATTCCATAGATAAAAACCTCGCCGTTCTCAATGCGGATAAACGACTCCTTGATACTGCACTTTCCCATGCGGAGGGACTTTACCTCGGTCCCATGAAGCGCAATGCCCGCTTCATAGGTATCGAGAATAAAAAAGTCATGATATGCCTTTTTATTATTGGCAATTAATTTTACATCTGCCTTTGCCATGATTTTATCTCCTTATATTATCTAACACCGCAGTTCTTCTATGCGAACTCGAAAGCAACGGTCCGCTGCATATAGTCCACGTCAAGCACGCGCACTTTCACTCTCTGCCCGAGCTTATATACTTTACCCGTGTGCTCTCCTGCCATCTCATAACGATCGTCATAATACTCGTAATGATCGTCATACATATTCGTTACATGCACAAGACCTTCAACGGTATTCGGAAGTTCCACATAGATTCCCCACTTTGTAATACCTGAAATAACTCCTTCAAATACTTCTCCTATGCGTTCTTCCATATATTCCGCTTTTTTAAGCTTTACAGTCTCCCGCTCCGCCTCCTCAGCCCTGCGCTCCATATCGCTTGAATGTTTTGCCACTTCCTGCAAAATGCTGTCATAATGTTCTCTTCTGCCATCGTTCATGCGCCCCCGCAGATTTTCTTTAATAATGCGGTGAATCTGCAAATCCGGGTATCTCCTGATCGGCGAGGTAAAATGGCAGTAATACGGCGCCGCCAGTCCGAAATGCCCTGTATTCTCCGGCGTATATTTCGCCTGCTTCATGGAGCGGAGCGTCAAACGGCTTATCATAGTTTCCTCCGGCATCCCTTCTACCTTTGCAAGAAGCTTTTGCACCTCTTTCGGGCGGATTTCATTATTTGCCATATGAATGGAATGTCCAAAGTTGTTAATAAACGTTGCAAGTTTCTTTATCTTTTCCTCATCCGGCGCGTCATGGGTACGATATAGGAACGGCATTTCCTGCCAAAAATAGTTTTCCGCCACCGTCTCATTTGCCGCAAGCATAAAATCTTCAATAATCTTTGTTGCAGTATTTCTGTCATACGGTTTGATTTCAAGAGGCTTACCCTCTTTGTCAAGCACCATCTTCGTCTCTGCAAAATCAAAGTCAATAGCCCCCCGTTTCTTCCGTCTTGCTCTTAAAATTCCCGCCAATTCCTCCATCAGCTCAAACATCGGAACCAATTCACGGTATTTTGCACACTCTTCTTCATCATGGTCTTCCAATATCTTCTTTACGCTTGTATAGCTCATTCTTTCATTAACGCAAATGACTGACTCTGCAATCTCATGGTCAACAATCTCACCTTTTGTATTCACTGTCATAATACAGCTGAGCGCAAGCCTGTCTACGCCTGCGTTTAAAGAGCAGATTCCATTGGACAGCGCATGCGGAAGCATCGGAATTACCCTGTCCACAAGATACACGCTCGTTCCTCTGTTATATGCCTCTCTGTCAAGAGCGCTTTGCTCCTGTACATAATTCGTCACATCTGCAATGTGGACCCCAAGTACATATTTGTCCCCTTCTCTCGTAATGGAGATGGCATCGTCCAAATCCTTTGCGTCCTCCCCGTCAATAGTAACAGTCTGCCAGCTTCGGATATCTTTTCTTCCTGCCATGTCCGCCGGAATAATCTCATCCCCGCACCGCTCCGCCTGATTCAATACCTTCTGAGGGAACTCCACAGGAAGGTCATACCCTTTTACGATGGACATAATATCTGTTCCAGGGTCATTGACATGCCCGATGATCTCTACCACTTTTCCTTCCGGTTTTTTATTCTCATCACCGTAAGAAGTCAGTTCCACCACAACCTTATGACCTGTCACCGCCCCTTTTGAGCGTTCTAAAGGAACGAAAACATCTTTAACAAATTTGGAATTATCCGGGAGAACAAAGCCAAAGTTTTTATTTCTTTGGAAATATCCCACAAGCCTAGTCGTTCCGTGGGAAAGGATTTTCATAATTTTTCCTTCCCTGCGTTTCCCCTCGGAAGACGGTTTTATCACAACCTCAACGCTGTCGCCGTGGAATGCTCCGTTTTTGTCCTCTTCGGAGATAAAAATATCCTCTGTTCCATCCTGGAGCATAACGAACCCGAACCCTCTAGGATGCGCCTGATAAGTTCCCGTGAAAGTGTTTGTCTCTCCCTTAACATACTTTCCTTTCTGTGTGACCCTTATCTTTCCGTCTGCTTCTAAGGCTTCCAGCACCTTTTTCAAATCCGCTCTTGCCTCCCGCGGAACCTGCAGCATAATTGCAAGTTCCTTAAGCTTCATAGGTACATAGAATTCACAGCAGATAAAATCATATATCGTTTTCTTTTTCTTTTCAAATGTGTTATCCAATATGTCTCCTTTCATACAAAAGCGAACACTCTATCGCAAATAGAGTGTCCGCCATTATCCTTCGTCCGTGCTTCTTATGAAAATACTTTCAGATTCAATACAGCCGCCAATACAATGAACAGAACCGCAAGAAACTTTGTGGATTTTACTAATGCCCCTTCCATAGAGCGTCCTTTATTCTGTCCCCAGTATGTCTCCGACGCGCCGCTTATTGTTCCAAGTCCTGCCGACTTACCTTCCTGAAGTAATACAATTGCCGTTAAAGCGATACAGTCTATTGCAAATATAATCATTAAAATTACTTTCAAAACGTCCATAACAATACCTCCTCCAAATGTATCTTATACATTTTATCATATTCTTTCAGGAATGGCAAGGAAATTTCTGTAATTCTATGCCTGAAAAGGATTTTCATATTCCGAGGTATCACCAAGACTCTCCCCTATTCTCAGAAGCCGGTTATACTTTGCCGTCCTCTCCGAGCGGCACGGCGCTCCCGTCTTTATCTGCCCTGCATTTAAAGCTACTGCAATATCTGCAATCGTGCTGTCCTCCGTCTCGCCGGAACGATGGGAAATAACAGTATGATAACCGGAGTTCTTTGCCATTTCCACTGCATCAAACGCCTCTGTCAGCGTCCCTATCTGATTCACTTTTATAAGAATCGCATTTGCCGCATGTGTCTGAATTCCTTTTTTAAGCCTTTCGGTATTGGTTACAAACAAATCGTCCCCCACAAGCTGCACGTCCTGCCCCAATCTGGTTGTGATCAATTCCCAGCCTTCCCAGTCCTCCTCATCCAGCGGATCTTCAATAGAAACAATCGGGAATTCATTAATAAGCTCCTGGTAATAATCAATCATTTCTTCTGCCGAGCGGACAACTCTGCACCCCGTCATCTTTCCCTCTCCTTCAAACACATAGGTCTTAAACTCCCTGTCATACATCTCTGATGCCGCCGCATCGAGAGCCAGTACTACATCTTCTCCAGCATCATAACCAGCCCTTTTAACCGCCTCCGTAATATAATGCAGAGCTGCCTTTGTATCCGCAAGATCCGGGGCAAACCCACCTTCGTCCCCCACGGAAGTATTAAGTCCTTGTTCCTTTAATTCTTTCTTCAACTCATGGTAAATCTCTGCGCACATTCTAAGCCCCTCTTGAAAACAGCACGCTCCTACGGGCATAATCATAAATTCCTGAATGTCAATAGTATTATCTGCATGGCGTCCGCCGTTTAAAATATTCATCATGGGTACCGGCATTTTTCTTGCATTCACTCCGCCAAGGTAACGGTACAGCGGAATACGAAGCGCTTTTGCCGCAGTTTTTGCCACGGCAAGTGAAACTCCGAGCATTGCATTGGCTCCGAGATTTGACTTATTCTCTGTACCGTCAACTTTTACCAACACTTTATCTATCTCCCGCTGCTCAAATACATTCAAGCCGATAATCTCTCTGGCGATCCTGTCATTCACATGATTGACTGCAATTGTAACTCCAAGCCCCCGGTAGCGCTTTCCGCCGTCTCTAAGCTCCACCGCCTCATATTTCCCGGTGGAGGCTCCCGACGGCACCGACGCTCTTCCAACAATTTCTTCTCCTGCAAGTACTTCAACCTCTATCGTAGGATTCCCGCGGGAATCTAATATTTCTCGTGCGTATATGTCTGTAATTGGTAAAGTTCTATACATATTTTCCTCCTTCTTACTACACGCTATTATTATTCCCGAGATATATGTTCTAATGCGTTGACATTTAAGATTAAGAGCGTTACAATTTGATAGGAAAATTTTATACATATTAAGAGGAGTATGCCAATGAAAACGAAATTAAAATCATTCTCTTTACTGACCGGAAGTATTCTTTTGATGGCTGTTGGAATTTATTTCTTCAAATTTTCCAACAATTTTACATTCGGCGGGATTACCGGTCTTGCGGTACTGGTTGCAAAGACAGGATTGATGAGTGCATCTGACTTTACATTCATTATGAACATGGTTCTTTTGCTGATTGGATTTATCGTAATAGGTAAAGGGTTTGGATTGATGACTGCATATTGCAGTATTCTGCTTTCAGTAACCTTGTCATTATTAGAGCGTATTATGCCCCTTGCGCAGCCGCTTACGGATCAGCCCATGCTGGAATTGATTTTCGCCATTGCGCTTCCTTCCATTGCATCCGCGATTCTGTTTAACATGGGAGCCTCAAGCGGCGGAACTGATATTCTTGCCATGATCGTAAAGAAATATACAAGCTTTAATATTGGCAACGCTCTGCTCGCCAGTGATATTGTCATTACGGCTCTTGGATTTTTGATGTTTGATATTAAGACAGGCCTTTACTCCGTGCTTGGTCTTGCCGTACGTTCTCTTATGATTGATAACGTAATCGAAAGTCTGAATCTAAGTAAATATTTTAATGTTGTATGCAAAAATCCTGAACCTATCTGTGACTTTATTGTACAGAAGCTTAACAGAAGCGCTACAACCCTCCAAGGCACCGGCGCTTTCTCAGGTGAATACCGTTACATCATTTTCACGGCTCTTAACAGACATCAGGCCGTGAAGCTCCGTAACTTTATCAAAACCCAGGAACCGGGCGCGTTTATTCTGATATCAAACACGAGCGAAATCATTGGAAAAGGATTCCATTATGTGTAATGGTTCGGAAAAATATTTGAAGCGGCGTTTACCAACAAAGTAAAACGCCGCCTCATTTTATATTCAAATTCCTATAACTCAATCTGTTCTCTTAACATCCACATTCCGTTTGTGAAATCAGGAATCGGCAATGCTTGTCCCCCAAGCGCAATGGACTCTTCTGCCAAAGCGGAAATAACCATCCATGCCGCTGCGTCATATACGTCAATCGGACACGCCCTCTTCTCGATAATGCTTTTGAAGAATGCGTCAAGCACAAGCCAGTCCATTCCGCCGTGTCCGCCCTGCACGCCGTCTTCTAAAAACTTCTTCCAAATCGGATGGTCGTACTCCTCTTCATAATCCTTTGCATTGCCCCAAAAATCTTTAAAGAACATTTCTTCCATCATTGTGTATTTCTTATCAAGAAATACGGTATCATTTTCTTCTTCATACATTCCCTTTGTTCCGCATACAGTAAAGTCTCTGCTGTAAAAACGCGGAAGCGTGGTATTAAGAGTCAGCATAATCGTCTCGCCGTTCGCACACTTAATCATTGTATTTACAACGTCGCCCTGATTGAATCTCACGCCCTTTAATTTCTTATTCTCCACGTCACGGTCATTCACATAATGCTCCAGCCCGGCCGCCTTTGACGCCATAGCCGAAAGCGTCAGCATCCGGTTGCCGTTGTTAATCTTTAGAATCTTGGCGATTGGCCCTAACTCATGTGTCGGATAGTTTTCCGTATTACGTTTGGTGTAATTGCGGAGACGGTAATGACGGTTTTCCTCACCCTTCGTCACTTCCTCGCGCAGGTCATGCATATAAGCCCCGCGGCAGTGGACAACTTCTCCAAACACTCCCTGCTCTGCCATATTCAGGCACATCAGTTCACGCCTTCCATAACAGCAGTTCTCAAGGAACATAAACGGTGTTCCCGTTGCCTCATATGTATCTACCAAATCCCAACACTGTTTAACGCTATATCCTCCGCCCACTTCAAGTCCTACTGCCTTGCCGGCTTTCATTGCCTCTATGGCAATCGGAACGTGCCATTCCCATGCACAGACAATTATGACTGCATCCACATCATCTCTGTGAATCAGTTCCTTATAATCTGTTGTTGTAGCAGGGCGGTGTCCGCATTTCTCTTCTGTCATAGCGGCCGCCTCTTCGTTGCGGTCGTCATAGACGTCACAGACTGCCGTTACTTTTACATTCGACATAAGAAGAATTACGTCCCTCATAAGCCACTGACCTCTGCATCCAAGACCAATAACTCCTACGTTTAATTTCTCCATTGCTTTTACCTCCAAATTTATACTATCCTAGTTGTATCATATCTTAAAACACATTTCTATATAAATTCAGAGACATTTTCTTTAAATTCAGGTATTATTCCTGCGCTTCAAAATGTATTCCCGCGGAGGAAGGCCTATCGTTCTCTTAAATACTGTACTAAAATAATTATGATCACTGAATCCTACCTCTTCCGCCGCTTCCGCAACACTTGCTCCTTCTTCCATAAGCCGGATTGCCCGGCGCATTTTCATCTCATTGAAATACGTCATCATACCCATCCCGGCATATTTGGTAAAAGTCTTCTTTACAGACGACTCACTGATCTTACAAAGTTCCGCCACATCCGCAAGTGTCAGTCGTTCGGATAAGTGCTCGCTCAGCACCTTTACTATCCTTTGGTAATGCACTGCACCCGTGGATTCCAAAAATGCAAATTCAGCTTCGCCGCGGGAACACGCCGTCATTAAAATATTCTCCAGCCGACTCACGAACAGGTTCGCCTCCAATTCTTTCCCTGCCCGAATCTTTCTGACAACAAAACTCTCTCGCTCAAAAATAATGTCCGCCTGAGATATGAGATACGCAAGCCCTTCTATCTCCCGCTTCTGAAGCAGCATACGCCGTTCTTTTAATACTGGACGGATATCCCCCGCGAATGTAACAATAACAATATGAGGTCTTGTACCTTCCTCTGACCATATGCGGTGAAATTCCATGGGACGGTGCAAGATTGCCTGGCCGCTTTCAAGCCGGAATATTTCTTCACCCGCCAGCACTCCCGCAACCCCTTCCACCACACAGACAAACTCCCAAAAGTCATGCGTCTCGCCATGAAACGAAAAATTCTTATCAAATACACGCTCGAACGCCGTAAACAGTGATGAGATATGAATATATTTTTCCACCGCACAGCCTTTTAATGTTTTCTTCATGAATTCATAATTGCTTCTATCTCTTCAATTGTTCTCGGAATGGCCGCCGAGAGATTCTCACATCCGTTTTCCGTAATCAGGCAGTTGTCCTCAACACGGAAGCCAATGCCCCATTCCTCGTGATAGATTCCCACATCCACACAAAATACCATACCCGGAGCTGTTGTAATATTTCTTGAAACAACATCATGAACGTCAAAGCCGATATGATGCGCGCCGCCATGCCACATATATGTACCGATATCTTCATAAGAACTGCATACGCCCGCTTCATGAAGCTGCTCATAACAATATTCACGAATCATTTTATCCACATCCCCCATCGGAATACCCGGCTTAAGGATGCTGAACATATGCTCCGATGTGCGGTAAGCGCACTCATACAAAAGCTTCTGCTTATCTGAAAATCTTCCGTTACAAGGCCATCCTCTCGACACGTCATTGATTTCATGATTCCATCTTGCGCCGACATCATTCAAAATCATATCCCCGTCTTTCGCCTGACCGCGGTAATCGTAGTAATGAATACAGAAATTGTTATCTCCGGCAGAAATAATTGACGGGAAGCCTGTCATCAGCACTCCGTGCTGGGCAAGCACATAATCAAATTCCGCCTTATACTGATATTCATACATGCCCGGCTTCGAAGCCTTCATCATGGCAATAATACCTTCCCTTGTAATCTCCTCTGCTTTTCGAAGCGCCTCAATCTCGCAAGGTTTCTTAATAGTCCTTTGTGCGCGAAGCTGGTTCTGAAGATTCTCTATTTGGATATATGGAAATTCCCTTTGAATATATTTAGCCAAACGATAGCTCTCCGTATCCGGTTCTTTAGCATCCAGCTTATCAAAGTCAAGATAAACCCGTTCAATACCTTTCACTCGCAGATATGTCCAAAGGCAATCCATAAACTGCTGCGTATATCTCGTTTTTGTAATACCCGAAATCTCCTCGATCTCATCCGCTTTAAGTCTTCTTCCCGTCCAGCGTTCCTCCATTGCATCCGGAGGAAGGATGTAGAGATATTCATCATGCCCGTCTTCCAACACCGCTGTCATAAGAACCGTATTTTCCTGCTCTACACCCGTAAGATATAAAAAATTACGATTGGCATAAAATGGGTAATTCTCATCATTAGAACGCTTCGGAGCGCAGCCGCCAAACACGATCACAAGTGAGTTCTTTTTCACGCTTTCATAAAGCGTCCCTCTGTTTTCTGCATAAAATTCTTTGTTCATCCTATTGCACCTCTTTATATTTATTCTGCAATCAGATTCTGCCCTTCCATCACGGCAATCACCTGATTTACATATTTTGCACATAATTCATCAGTAGAAGCCTCTACCATAACGCGGATTACCGGCTCTGTTCCGCTCTCCCTTACGAGAATACGTCCGTCGTTACCAAGTTCCTCTGTCACTGATTCAATTGCCTTTACAACCTCCGGGTTCTCCCTTGCGTTCTTTTTGTCAGCAACTCTTACATTCTTAAGAAGCTGCGGGTATATTGCAACCTCCTCCGTAAGCTTCCCAAGCGCCGCTTTCTTCTCCAGCATCACTTCCATAATTAAGAGCGAAGTTAAAATACCATCGCCGGTTGTCGCATATTTACTGAAAATAATGTGTCCTGACTGCTCTCCTCCAAGCGAATAGTTGTTCTTAACCATATTTTCGTAAACATATTTGTCGCCTACGGCAGTCTTCTCATACTTAATCCCGGCTTTGTCACAGGCTTTATAAAGTCCCAAATTCGACATGATCGTTGTCACAATAGTATTGCCATCCAATCTCCCCTGCTCTTTCAAATACTTGCCGCACACATAAAGAATCAAGTCGCCGTCTACAATCTGGCCGTTTTCGTCTACCGCAAGACATCTGTCCGCATCACCGTCATAAGCAAATCCTACATCCAAACTCTTTTCCTTCACAAATTCCTGAAGCTTCTCAATGTGGGTGGAACCACAATTTCTATTAATATTCGTTCCGTCCGGCTCGCTGTTAATGACATATGTCTTCGCCCCAAGAGCGTCAAATACACTCTTAGCAATAGACGAAGCGCTTCCGTTTGAACAATCGAGACCAACTCTTTTATCCTTAAATGAACGTGTTGCCATCGCAATCAAATGACCGATATAACGGTTTCTTCCCGCCGCATAGTCCACTGTACGTCCTATATGCTCTCTTGCAGCAAGCGGAATTTCACCAAACTCCCCGTCTATGTACGCTTCAATCTTTTCTTCTACTTCTGCTTCCAATTTTTGTCCTTTTCCGTTGATCACTTTAATGCCATTATCATAGAAAACATTATGGCTTGCGGAAATCATAATACCACAGTCAAAATCTTCTGTCCTTGTCACGTAAGAAACGCTTGGTGTTGTTGTTACATGAAGTAAATATACATCTGCCCCGGATGCTGTAAGTCCCGCAGAAAGCGCATCTTCAAACATGTAACTGCTCCGTCGGGTATCTTTGCCTATGACAATCTGCGCCTTATGCTCTTGCCCGTAGTACCAACCTAAAAAACGCCCTACTTTAAATGCATGCTCCACTGTAAGTACTACATTCGCCTCTCCGCGAAAACCGTCTGTTCCAAAATATTTTCCCATATCAGCTCTCCTTATTTGTCCAATTAACCACTTTTTTTACACAATTGTTCCAACACCTTATCTATTATATACTTCTGTATGAAAATATACAAGATTTTTTTCATCCAAATAAAAATTTCCCGTGATACAAAAACGCAGCCCTTAACAATCTCGTCAAAAGCTGCGCTTATACTCATATTTTAATGATGGAACAGACGGATTCCCGTAAATGCCATTGCCATATTATACTTATTGCATGTCTCAATTACATTATCATCACGGACAGAGCCTCCCGGCTGAGCCACATATTTTACGCCGCTCTTATGCGCGCGTTCAATATTGTCTCCAAATGGGAAAAATGCATCGGAGCCAAGCGCCACGTCTGTCATCTTATCCAGCCATGCACGTTTCTCTTCTCTTGTAAATACACGAGGCTTTACTTTGAAAATATTCTGCCATGTGCCTTCCGCAAGCACATCTTCATACTCCTCTCCAATATAAAGGTCGATGGCGTTGTCGCGGTCCGCTCTTCCGATAGAATCCACAAATTCAAGTCCAAGCACCTGTGGAGACTGGCGCAGCCACCAATTGTCCGCCTTTTGTCCTGCAAGACGTGTACAATGAATACGAGACTGCTGTCCTGCACCAATGCCGATTGCCTGTCCGCCTTTTGCGTAACATACAGAATTAGACTGCGTATATTTCAATGTGATCAATGCAATTGCAAGGTCAATCTTAGCAAGCTTCGGAATCTCTTTATTCTCTGTAACTACATTTGCAAGTAAATTGTCGTCAATTACAAGCTCATTTCTTCCCTGCTCAAATGTAACGCCGAATACCTCTTTGTGTTCAACCGGAGCCGGCTCATAGTCCGGGTCAATCTCGATAACGGCATAGTTCCCTTTTTTCTTCTGCTTAAGAAGTTCAAGCGCCTCAGGCTCATATCCCGGTGCAATAACACCGTCGGAAACTTCGCGTTTAATAAGCTTCGCTGTCGCAACATCACACACATCTGAAAGAGAGATAAAATCTCCGAACGAGGACATTCTGTCCGCGCCTCTTGCCCTTGCATACGCGCATGCAAGCGGAGACAATTCACCCATGTCATCCACCCAGTAGATTTTCGCCAAAGTTTCATCAAGAGGAAGGCCTACCGCCGCTCCCGCCGGTGAAACGTGTTTAAAAGAAGTCGCCGCCGGAAGCCCTGTTGCTCTCTTTAATTCCCTTACCAGCTGCCATCCATTGAACGCATCCAAAAAATTAATATAACCCGGTCTGCCGCAAAGCACTTTAATAGGAAGTTCTCCGTTTTCCATATAAATTTTAGACGGTTTTTGATTTGGGTTACATCCATATTTTAACTCTAATTCTTTCATGACGCCTCCTATTTATTCTTATTCACAATCTTTGTCTCATAGCTGCCTGTCTCAATATCAATATACCGAACAAATAAAGAGACCTTGTTATCTTCATTCAAGCTGTTCCAAAGCAGCTCTGTATAAGCATCCATATCATCCATGATATCAACTAATTTCGGCTCGCCTTCAAAGCTCGGAAGCGGATTGCCGTCACACTTGTATGTGTGGATGAAACGACCCTCTCCCGCAGCCGGATTCTCATATGCAAATGTATATCTGTTACATGCCTCAGGGCTTCCGTTATTGCTCTTTAAAATAGACATGGCATAGTTATATTTTCCGTTTTCAATATGCATGATTCCCGAAATACGCGGCGTGTAATTCGGTCCGTCCGGCTCAAATTCCCTTGAACGAAGCGACTGCTCAAATGTAAGCTGTCTGTCCATGCCCTCATAAATTGTATCTGTCTGATCACCGTTTGTTACAATTGTTTTATTGCCCAGTACGCGTACCGGTGCATAAATGATTAAACTTGGATCTGTTAATTTAGAAGGATCAAATGCCTGCGTCCGAATGCCCTGCCCTTCTTCTACGAATACACGATTCCTGCTGTTCTCACTTCTTCCCATAATGAAGTATGCAGTAACTGCTTTCCTGCCATCCGGCGTTTTTCCAATGATGATTCCGCGGCCCGGATAAGCATTCCCCTGTAATTCCTTTGCAATTGATAACATTTCCATGAATATTCTCCTTTTCGTTGGTAGTTGTCATGTTTCCTCTGCCTTTATTATAGACCAGACTCCGGCTCCATAGGAAGTTATTTACTAGTAGTATTTCCTAATAAATGTTTATAAAGAGGAATAATAATTCACGGTAACAGTTCAGCCATATCCGGTATGACGGGCGAATTATGCTTGCATAAGGGCGCACGACATACCGGATATGAACTGAGCGCCCATTTATGAGCAAAAGCCAGCTGTAAAACAGCGGAAAGCACTGTAAGTTGCGGTTTTGCGAATGGCGCGGCTGAACTGTTACAGTTCCTGCGGGATTTTTAAAATTTCCGGATTTCAATGTCGTCGCTGTTATCCACCTTTTCTATGGACTCAATCACAACATAATATCCCGCATTCTCATTTACCTTCACATAAACCCTGTCGCCCTTTTTATGACCAAGAACAGCCTTTCCAATCGGAGATTCGGTACTAATAAGCCCATTTATAGAACTGCCTCTCACCGTTGTCACCAAAGTAAATTCTTCATATTCTTCATCATCCTCAAAATAAAGCTTTACTTTTTTATTTAGTCCCGCCTCATCATCTGCCGTCTCATCTTTAATAACCTGAGCTGTCTTAATCATTCTCTGAAGGTAGCGGATTCTGCTCTCATTTTTATTCTTCTCTTTCTTTGCTGCGTGGTATTCAAAATTCTCACTCAAATCACCATGAGCCCTGGCTTCCTTCACATCCTCCAAAAGTTCTTTTCGCACCACTACCTTACGATACTCAATTTCTTCTTCCATCTTTTGAATATCATTTTCCGTCAATTGATTATACAATTATTTCACCTTCTATTCTGTGGATTCCGTTTCCTGTAAAATCTCACCGTTTTCTACCTGACGAATCAGCTCTGTAATCGCATCGATGGATTCATAATCCGGCTGCGTTACATAAAGCGAACTTCCCGGCGCCGAATAGCAATACTGCCTGTCTCCGGTTCCTTCCGCAGCCACGGACCGGATATTCCATGATCCTCCTTCATTTAACTGCATTTTAATGAGTGTCTGCAGCTGCTTCTGAGACATATTGGTTTCCACATTGCCGCTTACGCTGTTGATGATTCCATTTGCCTTCAAAAGCATTGCCGGAGAAACCATTTTCTTAATCATTGCAGTAATTACTGCCTGCTGGTTTTTACCACGCTGATCGTCTCCGCCAGGGATATTTTTCCTTTCCCTTGCAAAAGCCAGCGCCTCCACACCATTAAAGCTGTTTAATCCTTCAGACACTTTCATCACTTTCCCTGAATCCCTGCTTGTTGTAAATGCGTATTCAGAATTTACTTCTACTCCGCCCAGCTCATCTACAATATCTACTAAAGATGTAAAATTCACCCGGGCGTAAAATGGAATATCCACGTCATACAGCTCGCTCAACGTCCGTATGGATGCATCCACTCCGTAAATTCCGGCATGTGTCAATTTATCTTTACTTCCCTGTGAAATTCCCGGAATCGGCACATAATAGTCACGCGGCGTCGTTACCAAAAGAATCTGCCGTGTCTTTGGATTCACCGTGGCAATAATATTTACATCGCTGCGGCTGTTTGTCGTAATTTCTCCATACACGTCAATACCGCTGATATACACGCTGAATGGATCCGTCTTAACTTTTACATCCACAGAAACATCATCTAAACTTGTCCTAATATTATACTTGTAAATAATTTTCACTTTGTCAGAATACCCGTCAAATTCTTCTTCCAAGATTCCCTTGTAGCCCTCATTATAAATAATCGCTTCTACACTGCCTTCATGAAGCGCCCTTGCCTGCTCGCTTACACTGCTATATTCGGATGTTTCAATCTCTGTACCCAGTTCTTCATTAATATGTGATACCGTTTCTTTTACATCCTTCCCATTCATGGCATACTGCACCCCGAATACATAACTGCTTGTATCTGAAATATTTTCCGCCGGGTCATCTATAGGTACCGCTACCACCATGGTATCTATTTTGGAATTTCCTCCTGTTATCTGCGCAAGCGCGCCTGTCGCAATGCCTATGTAATAACTTCCCATTCCCAAAAACAGTGTCATAAGCATAATATAAACTTTTCCGCCCGCGCCTCTTTTCCTCCGTCTTATCTGAGAGACAAAACCTATCAGCCACAAAAGCAGCAGACAGACCATTATTACTGCCAGATATTTAAGCGGAATAATATTCAAAAGGGACACCATTCCCATAAATACAACCGAAGCCGCCGCCTGTAAAATAAGCAGCAGATTCCCAAAAAAATTGGCTCGCCTTTTCTCTGCAGGCTTTCTTCTGTGTCTATTTTCTTTCGGCGCCCTTCCGCCGCCATAGGCTGATTTCGCCGGGTTATCCAAGCCTAAAGATTTAGCATGTCTTCTTTCTATCTGTCGTTTCTTTTGCTCCTGAAGCCTTTCATACTCGCGCCTCTCCTTCGAACTCATACCTTTCTTTCCCATTTATACTCCCTTCTGCCTCCACTCAGAATTCATCTAATTTAGCCGTTATACTTTACTATCTTAGTACACAGCTTTTGAAAACTCAAGATTTATTTCGATATTAATAATATTATAAGATTTTACCGAAAAAGAGAATGTGCATCACACATTCCCTTTATAATGTCAGTCCAAAACTTTCAAAAGTCCGCCATCCGTAATTAATCGTATGGCTTTTCAACAACTTCTTTTGTGTCAAAGTCAATAAAAATCTGATATGCATTCCTATTCTTGTCCTCATCCCAAATTTCGACAAACTTCGGAGTTACCTCTATTAATATCTCCGTATCAACATGAGAATAGGCATTATAGCTCTGCCAAAGGAATTCTTTATATTTCTTCTCGAACACCCTTCCCTCTTCCTCAATAACAAGGCCTTTATTCACGGCGATACCTTCAACCTGAACCCCGTTAAAGCACATAGCGACACGGCCGTTTTTATACAATTGCTGCGTCTTTCTAAAATTCTTGTCTGTCTTGAAATAAATTTTGTCATTATAAAAAACACAGCTTACATTCCTCACCATCGGATAGTTGTCCACACAGCTTGCAAGCGCCATGATTTTAAAATCCCCAAGTTTTTCATCATATATTTTCTTTGCTTCTGTAAAATTCATATACGTTCCTCCCTTGTCAATATTATTTAACTCTACCACACCAAAATAATGCCGATAATCGAGGCGCATAAAAATACCGCAACTATAATAAGTCCCGCGCTGATTTTCGTCTCGTGACCGCTGTCCTCCACTAAATCCGCTTTTCTTAACGCCTTTACGATCGCTTTATAGAAAACAAATGTAAAGCCGGCATTCAAGCCTGACTTGAGAAGATTAAAGGGCAAAATACCCGGAAGCAAAAGCTTCGCAACTTCTTCTCTCGGCATTTGAAAATAAATCGGCGTAACAATATAATTCCAAAGCAGCATAGATACCGTTGACAGAATAACGCCAAGCGCCAGTCCGATAACCGCTCCTTTTCTTGTATGGTCCCGCTTATAAACAAATGCTGCCGTACAAGCAAATGTACAAGTGGAAATCACATTCATAAGAATATCAAGAATTGTTCCCCCTCTGAACATAATCTCAAGCACCGCACAAACCACACTCATAATAAACGCAGGCATCGCTCCAAAGATAAAACCTCCCATGACAATTATTATATCTTTGGGATCATATTTCAGAAAGGACACTGCCGGGACAATCGGAAATGAGATAAGCAGATTCACAGCCATCGCCATTGCGCACAACATTCCGATTGTCGTTATTTTCTTCGCTGTAAGATTCACAGAAATTACCTCCTTTCTCAAAAAAATAAAATGTGCCTAAAATAAACTTCTAGGTACATTTTATGCCTCTCAAAAAAAGGTACATGAACAAAGAATCTCGTATACGAGATTCTCCGCCTGCGGCGAGTCGCATCAGCGACATAATTCTGTTCCGCCGCAGCGCGATCCCCCGGAGGGTTTTTATTTTATAGGTAACAAAGTTTCCTATAAAATAAAAAAACTTCTTTCATCCAGACTTTAACTGTTGCTGCCGGAATTCCTTAAGGTCACCGGCTCTGCCATACGGCTCGCGGAGTATACCGCCAGTAGAGAATTTCACTCTGCCCTGAAGATTTATTTTATGCTTTTTCTATTATAATTCCATATTACTTAAATGTAAATATGTTTGGGAAACAAAAGTTGAAGTTCTTTTAATGATTTCACCTTACGCTCCGTCACCTTATCACTTTCATCAATCGTCCCGCACAAAATCGGCGACGCCGGATTATATCTGCCGCAATTATTTGCAACGCTTTCCTCGCTGTAATTGGCATAACAATACTTACACCCATTTCTGCATGTATTATATGTGCCAATATCCACGCTCTCCACACATCCGCATTCCAGTCTCTGATTTTTGTCTTTTCCCACTCTCAGCCTGCAGCCGATTATGCTCTCTATAAGTTTTCTGTCAATACAGCAATTATGTTCTATGCCACACTCATCTAAATCTATGCTCTCGGCACAGCTTCCTGTCTGCATTCCATTATGTCCTGCAATTTGGCTTATGCTCTTTGCAAACTCTGACAGAATTGATTTATCAATTTCATACGCTTTAAGCAAATTCATATTCTTTCTGTTCTTCGCATACATATCGACAAAACTTATGATGCACTTCTCCGTATATCCGTTAAGCGCCGCCGCAATCTGTTCAAACGCCTTCAGATGATATTCCGGCGTATATCTCCTTGTAAAAATAATCGGATCATATCTCCAAACGACCTTTTCTTTCCCAATCCTTTTTGACAATTCTTGAAATATCGGAATCATCATATCCTTTTTATGAGGAACGTTACACTCTATATCTTTTCCATATCCGGTCAATGTAAACTGGAAGTAATAATTATATTTTGCAAGCCCATCCAATCTATTCATCAT
Source organism: uncultured Lachnospiraceae bacterium (assembly GCA_947366105.1). Lineage (GTDB taxonomy): Bacteria > Bacillota > Clostridia > Lachnospirales > Lachnospiraceae > Faecalimonas. The sequence goes on from CANAZK010000002.1 coordinate 20,069, forward strand.
CGGTTGCGGATTTTTTGTCCAAAAAACAATGCAGTCAACCACCTCCGGCGATATATCAATCCTGCTGACCTGGTGTACGTTCATCGGGTTCCTCACATATCCAAACCCTTCTTTTATTCTATTGTAAAACCAATCCGAATAATAATTGGGAATATCCGTTCTGCGACTTACACTTAATATCATTCTTTGCTTACCTCTTTCGGATCAATTATCCAAACACCCCGATAAAGTCATTCTTTTTACTTCACTTTAAAAACACATACAGATCTTGCTATCATCCGAATCCTTTCATCCAAAAGCAGAGGCTCTTTTCCCGGCTCTGGAATCGTGTTTTCTATATATCTCATTCCCGTATCTGCCATCACATACCAATTCAGTCCTGACCGCATGGATGGAAGAGTGAATTCCTGCTCCTCCCAGAAGACATTAACAGCCAAACAAATAATATCATCTCCTGTATTTTCTCTGTTCCTTCCTGCATAAACAACCCTCAGGACCTTGCAATTTTCATTTGGCTCAATTACCTGCATTTCAGGAAATCCCAAAGAACAACTGCCGGAAAACTTTCGGATAATTTCATGTTTCTTCCTGAACTGTATCATATATTTGAAAAATTCAAACACATCTTTATATTTTTGTAATCTGTCCCAATCCAACCATGAAATCTCATTGTCCTGACAGTAAGCATTATTATTACCAAACTGGGTATTACAAAACTCGTCTCCTGCAAGAAACATAGGCGTTCCTCTGCTCATCATAAGGACGGCCGCTGCATTTTTTACCATACGGTTACGAAGGTTAAGCACCTCTTTATCATCTGTCTCTCCTTCTATTCCGCAGTTCCAGCTTCTGTTATCGTCACTTCCGTCCGTATTATTCCAACCATTTGCTTCATTATGCTTGCTGTTATAAGAATATATATCCCAAAGTGTAAATCCGTCATGACACGTAATAAAATTTACCGAAGCATTATTTCCTCTATATTCAGGATTATAAATATCTTTAGAGCCGGTTATTCTCTTTGCGGCAACGCCGCCTAAACCATAATCTCCTTTTAAAAAGTTGCGCATATCATCCCGGTATTTTCCATTCCATTCTGACCAACGATACCATGCCGGGAAATTTCCTACCTGATACAGGCCTCCGGCATCCCATGCTTCTGCAATTAATTTTACATTTCCCAAAATAGGATCAAAAGCAAGGCTCTTTAACAGCGGAGGGTTACTCATCGGCGAACCATCTTCATTACGGCCTAAGATTGTTGCCAAATCAAAGCGGAAACCATCTATATGATATGCGGTTGTCCAGTAACGCAGACATTCGATAATCATTTGCTGTACAATTGGATTGTTGCAATTGAGCGTATTTCCGCAACCGCTGAAATTATAATAATAACCATCCGGTGTGAGCATATAGTAGATATTATTGTCAAATCCCTTAAAGGAAAAAGAATGTCCCATTTCGTTTCCTTCTGCGGTATGATTAAATACCACATCCAAAAAGCATTCTATTCCATTATCATTCAATTCCTTTATCAGCTTCTTTAGTTCTGTCCCTTCATGATTATATTCTTCGCTAGCAGTATAACTTGTATTTGGTGCAAAAAAACTTACTGTATTATACCCCCAATAATTCAAAAGCGGTTTTCCATCTTTTTCTCTGTAATCCATCATCTCATCAAATTCAAAAATCGGCATAAGCTCCACTGCATTGACGCCCAATTCTTTTAAATAAGGGATTTTTTCTCTAAGTCCTTCAAAAGTTCCGGGATGCTTTACCCCAGAGGATTCATGTTTAGAGAATCCCCGGACATGCATTTCGTAAATAATAAGATCTTCCATTGGAATTAATGGATTTCTACTTTTCCCCCAATCAAAATCATCCTTTACAACTCTCGCTTTATAACAAATCTTATCATCATTTTTCACACCCCATATACGTTGTCCGGTAACTGCCTTAGCATAAATATCCAACAAATAATTGTTTTTATTAAACAAGAGCCCTTTACGCGGTTCATAAGGTCCGTCTATCCTATACGCATATTCAAAATCCTCAATATGAATACCGAAAACGATCATGGAATAAACTTTACCGATTCTATAATTGTCAGGGAATTTCAAAACTGCAAAGGGTTCCTCCTCCATTTTCTTAAACAAAAGCAGTTCACAGGAAGTCGCTCCATTCGAATATACCGTAAAATTAACTCCACATGGAATAGCAGTAGCGCCATTCATTTCATATATTCCGGGACGCACCTCAAAACCTCCGATGACATCCATCGGAACCATATGTATTCCCCTCATAGAAGAAATAATTAAATTTTCTTTATCAATTTTATTATCCGCTAATTTTTCCATAACCCTTTCGTTCCTTTCAAAATCTCTGCTTTTAAAATAAGTATATCACAATCCATCCTGTAATGAAAACCCCGAAAACCTGAGGTTTTCAGGGCCTGTCGATTACTCCTCACCATATCTCAAAACAAAACTTTTTTATTTCAAATAGTATTTTTTACCTCTATTCTTCCCATCAGACTTGATAATTTCCCAATGGCAAAATTTAGTAAGATAGCGTCTGGTTGTTGATTCTGCCATTCCTGTAACCTCAGCCATAATTTTAGTATATAGTTGTTTTAATATAATCCAACGCATCTTTCACCTGTTTCCATATAGGACCGGTAAAGCTTTTTTCGATAAAATCATCTGAAGCCTCCGCCTCTTCTGTATTAAATCTAACCAAATCGATCTGTGCACCTGGCACTAATTTATCCGGCCTTTCCGTAAACATAAGTACACCAATGTTTCGAATATCAATGCCCACATCCGTTACATTTGCAACCTCTGTAGCAAGTAACAAGTCCTCCAAAGAATATGAATTTAATTCATTTACCAATGAGCTATTGCTTTCTCTAAGAAAATCTTCCAAATAGCCCCGACGTATCATGTCTATAGTTGCAATTCTATTGACACGATCGTCGAAAGGTACAGAATTAAATTTATCAAATAATTCTGCTATCTCATCCTTTCTGGCTGCTGTCGTAAGTGATGCCGGACGTATCCAATATTGCATGCGTTTATCTATTTTTTTACCTTTTTCAGAATATACATCTATTGGTGCCTGATAAGGACCACTGTCCCCCGCTGTACACCACAAATATATCAGGTAAATTCCGTTATCTTGATAATTCACAACTTCCATTTTGGGAATATAACGTGGTACTATCTGATTGCAATACTGAAAAATCTCTTGCTGAATAGAATCCAGTTCATCTATCGGAAGTCCTTTGGGTGGCAGCTCCGGAATACCGTCAATTGCTCTTACTCCAATTACCAGGTAACCGCCATTCATATTATGATAATCATTTGCAAATGCACAAATAGAACGAATAATATCTCCCGGATTCCATCCTTCCTTATATTCCACACGATTTTGCTCCACAACACGACCTGCGAGCAATGTATCTATTTTTAATGGTATCATACACCTTCACCTCAATTCAAATAACGAGCTGCCAACTCTTGAACTGCCAAAACCGAGCCTTGATCATAGAATTCATTCGGATACTCTTTTTCCATCCGTCTTTCTTGTTTTAATATACCGAATATTCGAATTTTGCTGCTGAGAATTTTGTATCTCTATGAGTATCTAGAAATTTTGTCACTTCATTTTGTATATATCGTTTTTTCCTCGCATCTGTAAAATTATATCTTGTTTTCATGCTATTACTCCGCTTTCACTCTTCTCACGCCAAATTACTTGTATAAATTCTACCACAGTTCTCTTACTAAAGAAACAAAAAACTCCCTAAACCCGAAGTTCTGAGGAGTTATAAATCGTATTGAATTGTTCTGTAACGTATGATTAGCGTTTACGTAACCGGCTTAAATGGATTCAATCTATGGATAACATTCATAATGCTGCTCAAGAAATTGTCCTTACAGAAAGTACTTAAAAGTCATAACCATATGCGCTATAAAGGAGAGGCTTTTTATTGCCATTTATATTAATTAAGTTTTCCTGTTTTCATTCAGCTACCTTCTTAATTAAAATTCTCGATCTGAATATAACTTTTTTGAGAGCAAAAATGAAAATAATAAAATCAAAGTAGCAATAAGAATAATACTGCCATTTACTAGAAACATATTTTTACCGGCATATTCAAGGGCGTTAAAGAGCAGATATTCATTTCCCGGTAAAGAAGAAATAATTACCCACGCACTATACAGCGCTGCAAAAAGAGCGAGCGGTACAAGCATACCCCAAAATTTCCCCTTACTGTATCCCAACTTGAACAGGATTGGGAACATACAAAGATTAAAAACAGCAAACAGCAAATAGCTAATCGCCACAATAGGCAAAAACCATTCAAGGGGACCGTAATAATGTGACAGCGAGAAGCGGTCTGCGAAAATAGCCAGTGGAATACCTGTAATTAACCCAACCAGTCCCATACAAATGGATAAAGCATATCTACCTCCCACAACAGAAGAACGCCTGATTGGCAGTGTCATATAGAGTATGTTCAGATCACCTTTTTCCTCTACCGCAAAAGTATTGACCGAAAAAAACAAGAACATAAAAACATTCGTTGGAACAACTAATAACGCCGAAATAAAACCGGCAGCCAGCGAAATGACAGGAAGTAATAAAACTCGCATATGAAAGTATTTTATCGCTTTCCAATCAAACAGAGCCATTTGTTTCATCATTTTTCCACCCCTTACTCATTCGTACCATAATATCATCAAGAGAAACAGTTTCCGTTATCACACTTGCATTAAATCCTGCAATATCTTTTATCTCAATCATGCCATCAAAACCACCTGAATGTTCACGCAGCCCCAACATTTGTTTACGCTTTGATTGCGGTAAATCCCCAGCGCCGCCTCGAACTAAACAATACCTGTCAATCAATTCATCTTTTAAGCCATTATATATAATTTTTCCATCTTTGATATAGGTGATATAATCGGCAATTTTCTCAAGATCACTGGTTATATGTGTAGAGAAAAATATTGTTCGATTTTCTTCTACCATGTAGTCCCGGAAAATCCCAAGTATTTCTTCACGGCCAACAGGATCAAGCCCAGAAGTTGGCTCATCCAGTAATAACAACTTTGCGTCACGCGCCAATATGGCGGCCATACCCAGTTTCATTTTCATACCACGCGACATTGTTTTATACTTCTGTTTCGGGTCAAGAGAAAACCGTTCCAAGTATTGATGAAAGGTTGTGCTGCTCCATTTTTTATAGAAAGGGCGCACAGCCTTTTCTATGTCAACAGGTGTCCAGTCCTCTTGATAATATGGTTGCTCAAATAAAACACCTATGTCTTCTTTCAGTGACACTTCATCCGCAGTCTTGCCAAACAGATTGATACTGCCGCCATCTTTCATCACCATACCTAAAATAAGTTTCAAAGTAGTAGTTTTCCCTGCGCCGTTTTCCCCGATAAATCCGCAGACAAAACCACCTGGAACCGAAAAGCTGATGTTATCCAGCAAAAAATTCTTATACTGTTTTCTAAGATTGGATATTTCAATCGCATTGTTCATTCGCTTGTCCTCTCAATCGCATCAAGTATTTTATGAAGATCATTTACCGATAAACCCGCCAGCTTTCCACACCAAACAGCAGCAGATAAGGCTTTTTCGGTTTCTTTCAAGTATTTGTCACGAATAAAAACATCATTGATTTTCTTTACATACACGCCCTTTCCGGGCATCGTTTGAACAAACCCTTCTAACTCTAATTCACTGTATGCCCTGGTAGTAGTTACTAAACTCACCTGTAAATCACGAGCAAGCCGGCGAAGTGATGGCAGAGGAGCATTTTCGGTCAAATCTCCCGACAAAATAGCCATCTTGATTTGTTCTTTAATCTGCTCGTAAATTGGTACTCCCGATTGGTTTGATATAACAATATTCATTCCCATGTATTCCTTCTCTTCCGTCTTACTGTTCATGTATAGCAAGTACAGTATAGCATGAAGAAAGAACTGTGTCAATCGTGAAAGGTAAAATGTAGTTGGGTGAAATAAGCATGAAACACCAAAACATAATTCAAAACAGACGCAAAAAACAGGAAACCTTTTCTTGATTTCCTGTTTTGATGTGCGTTCCTTTCCGCAATTACAGCAAATAATTATTTTCTCGGTTTGCAATCTGAAAACCGACTAATTTGTAGGTTGCATATCCTCCTATAACCAGCGGCTCTGATTTGCAAATTTCTTCTGCCTCTTCACGGCTCTCTGTTTTTAGGATATACATACCCGCCATTCCCGGATAACCTTTAAAGACACCGCAGATTTCCAGCTTTCCTTCATCATCCAGCTTTCTTATATTCTCAACGTGTTCCATAACTACCTGTTTTGTCATTTTATTATAGGTCTTACTTTTTTCAATCATCATCATGTACATCAATTTTTCCATACGTTCTTCTCCTTTACATTCTGTGGGGTTTCACTGGAGGTATTTGCTCCACTCTGTTTCACACAATATCAGTCACTAACCTCCCGACTTATTTATCCCGTGCCTCCCTTCCTGACTGAGTCAATATATATAACCGATGTCCAAACTCATCATTTTTTCCCGTATAGCAAATATACCCCCTGCCTAACGCCTCATTAAAAACATCCTCCGAAAAACGTCTTACCAATCTCCATTACCATCAGCATATCATACATTTTACCTTTTCCTTTCCGAACACTGCAGTTTGATTCCAATATGAAACCTTAATCCTAGTCTTGAATTTTGCCATATCTCATCGCTTCCATAAACCGGAATCTCTATATAGCCTCAAAGATTTTTCCATTTGACTCAAAGCGAATTTATCTGCTTCTTTTTCTTTTGGGATATTTCTATATTCTTTCATATACTGCTTCAATAATCTTTTTCTATGAAAGCAGATACTTTTTTATTCATTTTTTCAAATTGAATCCAGTGCCCTATTTCATGCAGGAACAAAAAAGTTGTATATATAATGTTTTTTTCAATTTTGCCATCACAATAAGGCTCAATTATTTTATTCATAAACTCATGAATTCCGGTACCATCACACTCAAAAATATTGACAAGTTCTTCTATTGATAAATCAATGATATGTATTGCTGCTGTCGAACTAGTAAAATCATGATTATCTCTCATATTCTCAAATTTTGTCCGCTCCTTTTCATCAACAGGATAAAAATACAGAGGAGAATTTCCTGCCATGATTTTCATTGCAACCTTTTCTAGCTTATCAAAAATAATTTTAGCATTATAAATGTTAATTACATTTATCAAATCTTTTAGTGGCATAAATATCTTCGCCTCCTTACACTTTTCAATAATTTCCGATTTTTGAACGCAATATGTACTCTTCCGATTACTGAGTTATTTTTGTCCCTTATCATCCTTTTAAATTTTACGTTTTATAGCAGGAATTATTTTTTTATGGATACCATACCCAACAGCACCAATTCCAGCAATTGCTAAGAAACTCCAACCTAATGCATTTGACGAAGACCCTTCCGTTATATTGCCATCATCCCAATCATGGTCATCCTCATAATCCCAATGTTTTGACATATACTTAACCCTCCTTTTCTTCAAGCTGTGACAAAACAAATCGCCGATGTTTTCCCCGCCGGTAACCAAAAAAACTCCGCAGGTAAACACGCGGAGTCCATATCCTGAATCTGTAGAATTGTTTTGCTTATCTCTTGGATAGTTCCAAATGCCTAAAATACGGCATTTTCAAGCAATTTGTCAGTTATCCATATGATTTCAGAATATCACATACCCTCCGGCCAAATACTTCTTACACTATGCAATGGCTTCCTTCACATGCGGCAATGCATATAATGTGTCCGGATCAATATCAAGACAGGTTGTATCATCCCAATTTCCACTGATATCCCATGCAAGTGTATCGTTCATCACCGTACATCTATCCAAAAATATTTCTATTTCTTTTAAACAGCAAAACGCCTCTTTTTCAATCATCTGTGACATATCATAATTTACTATTTTTCCATCTTCAAAATATACATATACAGAATAATCCTGCATTGGAATAACCTGCACCACCTTTGGAAACATACTATCACCTCCGTTACACTAATGGGCTAATTCTGTTCAACGGTTTTCCATCTTTTGATAATTCCCAATTTTGCATTAATTCATCCTGATGGAGAACACACCATGCCAATATCAGCTTTAACTGCCTTGACGGTAATGCCCCCTTAATCACCCTTGCTTCGTCAATTCTAATAATTGCTTTATTTCCATTATATTCAGCATGAAAATGCGGCGGATTATGATCGTCATAATTCATTGTAACTCGTATTCCGTAAAACAATGAAATTTCTAGCATTACTTAATTCCTCCATTCTTTTTCGATTCAATATAAGTATAACATAATCAGTCTCGCAAAAAAACCCACAAACAAATTCTGTCTGTGGGTTTTCCATATTTCCTGCTTGCAAATAACTGCTATCTCTTAGTGAACTCCAAACCGCATAAAATAAGGCTTTACAGGCTATTTGTGTGCTACAAGTGTGTTACGAAAAAACATTTTTATCTATTTTTGAACACTTACAGACACTTTCTTTTTCTCTGTTCAAGCATAATTTCTACCTGTCTTTTATGCTTTTCATACTCTGCCTGTAATTCTGCCCTGCGTAAAGCGATATACTCAACTGTAGAAGTAAACCCATGCTCATTGAATTTATTTATACTGTTTCTGTATGCTCCGGCTTCCACAATATCAAATTTTTTCAATAATTCACGTTTTGCCTTGCCTATCCGTAACCGCCGCAATCCTTTTTCTTTTGTCTGCTTACTCGCTCTATGGTTACGCCCTATTCTATGGCTACTGCTGCCATTGTCTGATTATTTATAAATATCTCTTTTATTATGCTGTTCTCTCTATCACTTGTAAAACGTTCAACAATGCCCTATAATTGGCTTTTAGAGTGTTCGGCATATATTTTATCTATCATTTCATCTTCAAGGCTAAAATCGGCTTGTATGGTATCGGAAAGTGTCAAACTGTTATCATCTGCTAAAGGTGTGTCTAAACTGGCTCCCCCCTGCATCTGTATTCTCAATTCCGGCAGCAGTCCATTATGAACCCTGCCTAAACAATCCTTATTCTGCTTTCAATTCTCTCTTATATTTATAGAATGTATTTCTTGCAAGCCCTATCAGCTTCATACAATCCGCATCTGACAATGCACCATTAAAATCCTTGCTATGCTTCTGTATCTGCCTCTTTGCTTCAATAGATTTCTTTGTTGTCAGCTTTGCCCCCTGCTTCTGCCCGATCTGCTTGCCGTTTAATCTCGCTGTTTCTATGCCCTCTTTTGTTCTCTGATGCAAGTCCTGTACTTCTTTCTCCGACTGCTCAAAAGCAAGCCGTATCTGTTCCTTTGCAAGAGACATAAGGTATTTATTCACACCCACTAAGATAAAGTCAACATTTGTTCCGGTCATTGATATATTGCTCTCTAATGCTTTCTTATATGTGCTTGTGTTGATATGCGGCTCTTTCAGAAAGACAAGCTCTATACCCTTATTATATAATTCTTCATACAGACAGAAGCCCTCGTCTGCATTCCTGCTCATTCGTGATACACTGTCAAAGATAATAGTATCTCCTGCTTTGGCTTTCTTATACAGCTTATTCCATTCTGGTCTGTCCTGCTTTGTTCCTGTATATACTTCCTGTATTATCACAGCCTTATCATAACTGCCCTTAATATTTCTAATCTGCCTGTCAATACTTTGCTGTTTTGTGCTTATCCGGCAATATCCATACATACACATAAGCAACTCCCTCTCTTTCAGTATCAATTTTATTGTTCATCTGTTTTGATACTATTATTGTACCTCTTATTATTGTTGTTGTCAATAACTTTTGATACTATTTTTATATACATTACTTTTAATACTCAATATCAAAATGTGATTGATGAATAAACGGACTTATGATATACTTTGTGACATGGGAAACTAGAGAGCCAAAGGCGGCAACCCCTCTTTTTTACTCGGAGGGTATGAAAGCCCTCCAGACGAAAGAAAGGAGGGCGATACAATGATTACATATCAGGATTTCTTTTTGTTCTGTACGTTCATTGTTGCCCTTATCAGTCTGCTTTATCAGATTTTTAAGGACAAAAGAAAGTAGCCGCCAACTACTCGCAATAGTTGACGGCTGTTACTTTGTAACACGCTAATGTTATTGTAAAGGGTAGCCGCTTCTCTAGCTTTCCCTCTGTTTAATCATAATATAGCATATCTCCCGGATAAATTCAAGAATAAATTCCGTTAATGCAAACCGTTAGGAAAATAATAGACTGCTACCCTCTGTGGCTCTACAGGCTTGAAATACTCGTCCGGGTTTTCTCCGGCTTCTATCAATTCCTGTCTGCATTGCTTTATCCGCTGTAAAAGTTCTTCCCGGCTCTCCCCGGTTATCACCATCACATCATCTAAAGAATAATACTCATGTTCATTAAATGCAGATGCAAGACTCATTTTCAAACCGCTGTAGATAGCTTCTAATGACAAATCATAGTTCTGTATGCCATCATCTATAATCGACTCTAGTTCAGCTCTGGCAACGCCATATTTGCCATAATTCGCAAGCAGATTGTTTATAAGTGTGTCCTTATCCGTAATGATCTACCCCACTTTCTCTTTATCGTCCAAATAGAGCCATATTTTCAGTTATCGCCTTATGCCTTGCCATTGTGTCTGGAATTTTTATTCTGTCGTAATGCTCTTTGATATGCCGGTTCTTATACGCTGTTCTATCCATAAAAACACCGCCTTTTTTCAGATAACCGCATTATACAAAAGCCTTACGCAAGACACAAGATTTTTATGCCCTCGTTTGTGTGCTACTTGTGTGCTATTTATGTGCTACTCTTCAAAATTCTGCACTTTTTACCACAATTTTAGAAAATACAGATATTAAAAAACCCTTGAAAACACTGGACTTTCAAGGGTTTTTCCAATCTCTTTAATTGTACTGTAATTATCTCTTGGAGAACTGTGGCGCTCTTCTCGCTGCTTTGAGACCATATTTCTTACGTTCTTTCATACGTGGATCACGTGTTAAGAAGCCTGCTTTTTTGAGAACCGGTCTGTACTCAGCATCTGCCTGAAGCAAAGCTCTTGAAATACCGTGACGGATAGCTCCCGCCTGTCCTGTATATCCTCCGCCGCGTACATTTACTAATACATCAAACTTGTCAACTGTTTCCGTTGCAACAAGCGGCTGGCGTACAACAACTTTCAATGTTTCAAGCCCGAGATATTCGTCAATATCTCTTTTGTTTATTGTAATCTTACCTGTTCCAGGTACTAAATATACTCTTGCTACTGATTTTTTTCTTCTTCCTGTTCCATAGAATCTTGCATTAGCCATTGTAACTTCCTCCTTTCAACCTTTCCCTAAAATGTTAATACTTCCGGTTTCTGAGCCTGCTGTGCATGCTCCGGTCCGGCGTAAACATGTAATTTCTTAATCATTGCTCTTCCCAAAGGTCCTTTTGGAAGCATTCCCTTTACTGCGAGTTCAATTACTTTCTCAGGTTTTTTATTCATCATCTCTCTTAATGTAGTCTCTCTCATTCCTCCTACATAATCCGAGTGATTGTAATAAATCTTCTGATCTAATTTTCTGCCTGTTACAGCCACTTTAGCAGCGTTGATTACTATTACATAATCACCTGTATCAATATGCGGCGTATATACCGGCTTATTCTTTCCTCTTAAAACTTTTGCAATTTCAGATGTTAAACGTCCTAATGTACATCCTTCCGCGTCAACAACATACCATTTTCTCTCAATCTTATCTGGGTTAGCCATATAAGTTTTCATTAGTCGACCTCCTAATTAATCTCATTATAATACTTATTTATTCTTTACTTTATGGAAAACAATTCACTCCGGGGCTTTGGTGTAAATTGTTTCTTCTTGCGTCATACTGATTCATTATATTATGCGCCACTCCGGCTGTCAACCTTTTTTGCCGCTTTTTTGTCATTTTCTGCATTTTGTTCTATGTTTCAGGCGCATCTCCACAAAAAAGATTTCCATTCTCCGTATTCCTTTAGAAAGACAGGTAAATACAGGAATAGTCGCCGCCGCAAATACTATAAGAAGCAAAATACTCCTGATAGTAATATCCGCGATTCCAAACAACCCGCCCATAAATACAACGCAGACGAACAGTCCCGCAAGCATTCCAAACCATACAATCCACCGAAAAATATTCATAGGCTTTGAAAGTTCAAACAGAATCTCCATTCCGACAATTGCAAGAAGCAATGTTGCGGTAACCGATATTTCCTGAAAGCTTACGCCAAATACTCCGCCGAAAAGCACCAATAGCCCTACCATTATTACATCCGTCAAGCCTGCAGGAAGAGCCTTTAAAAATACATTTGTCAAAAAACGCCCTTTTATCATTTTTTTATTCGGCTCCATCGCCAATAAAAATGCCGGTGTACCAATGGTCATCATACTCACCAAAGACACCTGTGCAGGAACAAGCGGATAAGTAATCATAAACGCCATAGAAATCACTGATAAAAGAAAAGAAAAAATGTTCTTCACAAGAAAAAGACTGGCAGAACGTTCAATATTATTTACAACCTGCCTTCCCTCTCCTACAACAAAAGGCATTTTCCCAAAATCCGATTCCAAAAGCACCAGCTGTGATGCCTGAGACGCTACGTCGCTTCCCGAGGCCATAGCAATACTGCAGTCTGCATCCTTCAATGCGAGTACATCATTCACTCCGTCTCCGGTCATAGCTACCGTTCTTCCACTCTTCTTTAAAGCCTGCACAAACATCCTTTTCTGATTCGGAGTAACACGTCCGAATACCGTATACTTCTGTACCGCCTCCGCAATATCCGCCTCAGTTTCCAACATTCCGGCATCTACATAATGATCTGCGTTTCGGATTCCCGCCTTCATCGCAACCCTGGAAGTCGTTACCGGATTGTCGCCGGAAATAACTTTAATTTCTACTCCCTGGTCTGCGAAATACTGAATTGTCTCTTTCGCATTTTTACGTATAGGATTGGAAAGTATTGTAAGTCCGAGAGGTTTTACCTCCTCTTTCAATGCTTTTCCGTCCATCAAGTCCTGATATACGCCAAACACAAGAACACGGTACCCCTCTTCGCCGTACATCTCTATTTTCTCTTTATATTTTCCGAACTCCTCTCGAAGCACAAACTCCGGCGCTCCAAGCACATAGGATATCCCGTCAATCACAGCGCCGCTGTACTTATAAACGGAGGAGAACGGTATAACTTTTTCCGCCTTTTTTTCTGCCTGAGTCTTATGGAAATGGTTCTTAAGCGCCGCCATCGTACTGTTGTCCGCAGACATATTCCAAACAAAATCGCTTATTTTTTCCTCCAGCGTCGGTTCGTTTTTGTCCAGTGAAATAATTTCGCTGACTTTCATATCATTTTCTGTTATTGTTCCGGTTTTATCTACACAAAGGACGTCTACCCGCGCCAGCGTTTCCATGCATTTCATGTCGTGAACAAGAACTTTATGTTTCGCAAGCCTCATAGCTCCTACCACAAGAGCGACGCTGGCAAGCAGATAAAGTCCCTCCGGTATCATTCCGATAACAGCAGCCGTCATAGAAGTGACGCTTCTTCGCAGTGTATTCTCCGCCAAGATATACTGCTGATAGAACATAATAATACCTACCGGGATAATGATAATTCCCACGCCCTTGACCAGCCGGTTCAGGGAGCGGATCATTTCTGACTGCTCTCCGCTCTTTAATGCCTTTGCCTCCAAAGTCAGCTTCGATGCGTAAGAATCTCTGCCTACTCTTGTGAGCCTTGCACAGCACCTTCCCGACACAACGAAGCTGCCTGAAAGTAACTCTGTGCCCACATCCTTTGTTATTTCATCTGCCTCCCCGGTAATCAGCGATTCATTAACCTGTGCCTCCCCATCAATCACAACCGCATCTGCAGGAATCTGATTGCCCGCAGTGAACACAACAACATCATCCAGCACTAGATTCTCCGCCATAATCATCTGCTCTTGGCCATTACGAATAACGCAGGCTCTTGGCGCATTCAAAACAGAAAGCTTGTCCAGCACACGCTTAGAACGCCATTCCTGAATAATGCCTATCAATGTATTACATATAATAACCGGGAGAAATGTCAGTTCACGAAACGCTCCGACCATTATAAGAAAAACGGCTATTCCGCCAAATATAAAATTGAAATAAGTAAGTGTATTGGTAAGAACAATCTCTTTCACCGTTTTAGAGGGCGCCTCCACAGGCGTATTTACCATTCCTCTTTGTATTCTCTCCTCTATTTGGTGTGTTGAAAGTCCTGATTGTATCTGTTGTTCCATAGAGACACCTCCGTTTTCTCTGTTATTATGATACCGTCTTGAGACCAAAATGTAAATTCCTTTTCAGCCAAATTTATGATATACTTATATACATGTGAAGGCGGGCTTATTATCAATAACATGCAGCATATGCCATAACAAATAATAAGAAAAAGGAAATAAAATTATGTGGGCTTACAATAGTGTTTTTTATCAAATTTATCCGATTGGGTTCTGCGGCGCTCCCGTCTCAAACGACGGCGTAACCGTACCGCGCATCCGTAAAATCATGGACTGGTCAAAGTACCTCCAGTCTCTTGGTGTAGATTCCATCTTGCTTAACCCTATTTTTGAATCCGATAACCACGGTTACGACACGAGGGATTTCAAGAAAATTGACTGCAGGCTTGGGACAAACAAAGATTTTGCAGACGTGTGCCAAGATTTACACGAACACGATGTAAAAATAGTTCTCGACGGTGTTTTTAACCATGTAGGACGCGGTTTTTGGGCGTTTAAAGACGTACAGGAAAAGAAATGGGACTCTCCCTACAAAGACTGGTTTCATTTAAGTTTCGATGGAAACAACGCTTATAATGATGGTTTTTGGTATGAAGGCTGGGAGGGCCATTTTGAACTTGTCAAGCTGAACCTGCAGAATCCGGCAGTTATAGATTATCTGTTGGACTGCGTAAAATTCTGGGTGGAGGAATTTGATATTGACGGCTTACGCCTTGATGTAGCTTACAGTCTTGACCATAACTTCATGAGAAGACTCCGTTCCTTCTGTCAGGAAATAAAGTCCGATTTTGCATTGATCGGAGAAGTACTTTTTGGAGACTATAACTTAATCGTAAATGACTCCATGCTCCACAGCTGTACCAATTATGAATGTTACAAAGGACTGTACTCAAGCTTCAACGATATGAATCTGTTTGAAATCGCACACTCCTTGAACCGGCAGTTTGGTCAGGAACAGTGGTGTATTTATCGCGGGAAGCATTTGATGACTTTTGCAGATAATCATGATGTAACAAGAATTGCAAGTATTTTAAAAAACAAGAACCACCTCCTGCCTGTTTATGGACTGATGTTCGGAATGCCTGGGATTCCATGCATTTACTACGGAAGCGAATGGGGTGAAGAAGGTGTAAAAGCGCCTCATGACGATTATGCGCTCCGTCCTTGCTTTGAAGCGCCGAAACCGAATGAACTTACAACATTCATTCAGAATTTAATCTCCATCCGCCAAAAAAGCGACGCTCTCTGCAACGGCACATATAGAAATGTTGTCATTCAGAATCACCAGCTCATCTTTGAGCGGAAAACAGAAACCCAGCGTGTCTTTGTTGCAATTAACGCTTCCGACCAGCCCTACACTGCATGGCACGGGGATTTAAACGGAGTATTCACGGACATGTTCAGCAAAGCCGAAGTGACAATGAACGGAAGTCTTATACTGCAACCTTACAGTGTGAAATATTACAGCTCATAATGCTAAAAAACAGCGTGCACTAAAAGACAGCACGCTGTTTTCTTGTTCCTATATTAATTTTTCACAAAGCTCCAATGCTTTTTCAACCATTACGTCGATATTATAATATTTGTATTCCGCAAGCCTTCCTAATAAGCAGAAACCTTTTACGTCTTCCACTTCTTTTTTATACTTTGCATACAACGCATAATTCTCGTCATTTGCAATGGAATAGTACGGAATCTCGCCTTCCATTCCGCTGTATGCAAAAGGATATTCTTTAGAAATCGTTGTTCCGTCACATTCCTGTCCTGTGAGTTGCTTGTACTCCGTAATCCTTGTGAAATCTTCATCCACTGTATAGTTTACAACAGAATGCCCTTGAAAATCACGTGTATCGTAATATTCAAAGTCAAATCTCAGAGTACGGTACGGAAGCCTTCCGTATCTGCAGTCAAAAAATTCATCTATCGGTCCTGTAAATACTACTTTTCCATCAAATCTCTCTCCATCAAAATACACCTGTTTCTCTTTGATTTCAAGAATATCTTTCGCCTCCGTATTCAGCCTGACTTCAATGTTCTCATGATTCAGCATTTTCTCAAACATCGGAGTAAAACCGTGTTCTGGAAGTCCTTGGTACTTATCCGCAAAATAACCGTTGTCGTAAGATATATTCACCGGAACCCGCGCCGTTACTGCAGGGTCGATCTCCTCCGGCTTTTTCCCCCACTGTTTCATTGTATAATATACATAAATGTTATCATATACATACTTTCCTACCCGCTTTAATTCTTCGTCTTCGTGGTTCATCAACGTAAGAATCGGTACCTTTGCTCCCATTCCATAAGCGGCAATCAGTTTTTCTTTCATACGCGCAGCTTCTGTTTTAAAGGCTTTCTCTAATGTTGTCAGATTGAACGGCACCGGCATATATTCCCCATGCACATTTGCCACTACTTCATGTCTGAAATGCCTCCACGTGGTATATCTTGAAAGGTATTCAAACACTACCTCGTTACTTGTATGAAAAATATGCGGTCCATACGGATGAATGAGAATTCCATGTTCGTCTTTCATGTCATAGCAGTTGCCTCCAATGTGGTTTTTCTTCTCAACCGCCAATACTTTCTTTCCCTTTTCTGCCATCTGCCTTGCCGCAACACAGCCGGCGATGCCGGCTCCTACTATAATCACATCATACATCATTACTGCCTCCTTATTTTGCAACAACTTTGCGGAAGTTTTTCTTTCCTCTTCTCAATACGATACCATCTCCCGCAAGCGCGCCGCTTGTAAACTCGGTGTAAATATCAGACACTTTCTCTCCGTCCACCGCTACGCCGCCTTGCTGTACGGCGCGTCTTGCTTCTGATTTTGACGGAACAAGTCCGCTCTTTACAAGCATTGTCAAAATATCAATTTTGCCCTCCGTGAAATCCTCATCCAACAGCTCGGCTGTCGGCATATTTGCCGCATTGCCTGCACTGAATAATGCTTTTGCACTTTCCTGTGCCTTTACAGCTTCCTCTTCGCCGTGTACTAATTTTGTAAGCTCAAATGCAAGAATCTCTTTTGCCTGATTTAATTGGCTTCCTTCCCATGAATCCATCTTGTCAATTTCCTCCAACGGAAGGAATGTGAGCATACGGATGCATTTCAAAACATCCGCGTCAGCTACATTTCTCCAGTACTGGTAGAACTCGAACGGTGATGTTTTATTCGGGTCAAGCCATACGGCTCCCGACTGTGTTTTTCCCATCTTCTTTCCTTCTGAATTAAGAAGCAGGGTAATTGTCATAGCACTTGCGTCTTTGCCTAATTTACGGCGGATAAGTTCTGTACCGCCAAGCATATTGCTCCACTGATCGTCGCCGCCGAATTGTAAGTTACAGCCGTATTTTTGGAATAATGCATAGAAATCGTAACTCTGCATAATCATGTAATTGAATTCAAGAAAACTAAGTCCTTTTTCCATACGCTGTTTGTAACATTCCGCCGAAAGCATGCGGTTTACAGAAAAATGCGCTCCAATTTCACGGATTACATCAATATAATTTAAGTCCATAAGCCAATCGGCGTTATTTACCATCAGAGCCTTACCCTCTGAAAAGTCAATAAATTTACTCATCTGCTCCTTAAAGCAGTCACTATTATGCTGGATTGTCTCCGGCGTCATCATTTGGCGCATATCTGTTCTTCCAGACGGGTCGCCTACCATAGCCGTTCCGCCGCCGATAAGCGCAATTGGTTTATTCCCCGCCATCTGAAGACGTTTCATAAGACAGAGCGCCATAAAATGCCCAACATGAAGGCTGTCTGCCGTCGGGTCAAATCCAATATAAAAAGTTGCTTTTCCATTATTGATTAAGTCGCGGATCACTTCCTCGTCCGTCACTTGGGCGATCAATCCCCTTTCCTGCAGTTCTTCATAAATTCCCATTTCTTTTCCTCCTATTTTTGTGTTATATATTGTAAAATGTTTAGCAAGCTTCAGAAAACTCCCGCTTTCTCAAACTCGGCATTCCAGCTGACAGTCGCAGGGCTCCTTTTCAACCAGCTTCCTATTATACTCACGCGCCTCTACGCAGCCCATTTTCTGATAGAATTTCTGCGACTCCTCTGAGGAGTGTGCAGAAATGTAAAGTTTTGAAGCTCTCAATTTCTTCCCTGCTTCTTTTGCAAGTTCAAAAAGTTTCTTTCCAATTCCGAATCCTCTGTATTCGTATGAGGTATAGATTTCCCCAAGCTGCACATACTGCTTTTTTGTACCGAACCGTTCGCTTTCAACGGAAGCGAATCCCACCAGCCTGCCATGTTCAAATGCCCCGAATACATATCCGCCGGCACCGTGCGTCCGTCTAAGCTGTTCCGTAAGCTGGCGGTAGTCTTCTTCTCCCCACTCTTCCACAAAAGCAATATCCTTTAAGATCCATCTGCCCTCTTCTTTCCGCCAACACCGTTTCACATCCTGATAGCGATTGAAACCGGCAAATAAATCCATATTCAGTTCGTCTTGACGCAATGTCCTGAAAATAAACTCTGTACACATAAAAAACCCCCGTCCTATTCAAAGGACGAGGGTATAATCTCGTGGTACCACCTTCATTCGCATCTGACTCGCATCAGAAGCCTCCGCAAGTATCTATCAATACTCAAACACGGTAACGTGTGTCAATCCGTCACAGCCTACTCGTCCCCTTTCGGTGTGAAGCTCCAAGATGTATTCATAACTGATGTTCCGCGCGCCTCTCATCAACCGGCTGCTTTCTGTTTAGAACTTTTTCAATTACTACTTGTTCTTTTCCTTGCTTTTCACTCTATCTGACTGCAATCTTAACGTATCTTTTTTCATTTGTCAAGACTATATTACTTGAGTTTTTATTCAAATCTCACCTTAATATATGCCTTAATTTCTTCCACACACTTTTGAAATCCAAGTTTTCCACTATTTAGGCAAAGGTCATAATTCCTTGCATCCGTCCACTCGCGTCCGGTATAGTGCTTATAATAGGCTGCACGGTATTTATCCGTAGCTTCAATAAATTTCTGCATTTCAGCCTCCGACATGCTGTTTACTTCCATAGCTTTCTGAAGATTATATTCCGGTGAAGCGTGAACAAATACGCTGACAACATTCGGATAGTCTTTCAGAACATAGTCTGCCGCACGTCCAATAATGACGCAGCTCTCTGTCTCTGCAAGGCGCTTAATAATCCGTGCCTGATAGTTAAATAAGTTTTTCGCCGAAACAAAATCCTTGCTGCCCGGAGGTATCATATCGCCGTCTTTGTATATATTCGTTGTAAGGCGTAGAAACGGACTGTTTTTTAATTTCTCGTCTACCTGTACAAACAGTTCTTCCTTAATTCCGCTCTCATCGGAAGCCATTTTCGTCAGATTTAAGTCATACCACGGAATACCAAGCTCCTCTGCATACATTTGGCCGATTGTTTTTCCGCCGCTCCCGTATTGTCTCGCTATCGTTACTACAATATTATCCATTTTTTCCTCCTAAATTTGATAACTAATGCACCCGCGGCTATTCGCCCAAGTATGCTTTCTTGATGGAATCATCATTCATTAATACTTCTGCGTCTCCCTCGAGCACAATTTTTCCTGTTTCAAGAACATAGGCCCTGTCCGCAATAGAAAGCGCTTTCTTTGCATTCTGTTCTACAAGAAGCACCGTCGTTCCGCTTTTACTGACTTCCTGAATAATATTAAAAATCTCATTTACAAATATCGGTGAAAGCCCCATTGAAGGCTCATCCATTACGATAATCTTCGGATGAGACATAAGCGCCCTTCCCATCGCGAGCATCTGCTGCTCACCGCCGCTTAATGTTCCTGCAAGCTGATTCTTTCTTTCTTCAAGACGTGGGAATCGTTTGTAAACCATTTCCAACGTCTGAGCAATTTCCTCTTTATCTTTCCTTGTATACGCTCCCATTTTCAAATTTTCATACACCGTAAGCTCCGCGAATACTCTGCGCCCTTCCGGCACATGTGCCATTCCGAGGGACACGATCTTGTGGGCTGGAATTTTTGTAATGTCCTTTCCCTCAAAGATGATGCTTCCCACCTTCGGCTGTAAAAGACCTGTAATTGTATGCAGCGTCGTCGTCTTGCCCGCACCGTTGGCTCCAATCAAAGCGATGACTTCCCCTTCATTGACTTCAAAAGAAATTCCTTTGATTGCCTGAATCATGCCATAATATACTTCAATATCTTTAATTTCAAGCATTGCCATACCGCCATCCCTCCTATTCACCCAAATATGCCTTGATAACTTCCGGATTATTCAGCACATCGCTTGTCTCTCCTTCTGCAAGCACCTGACCAAAATTCAGTACAGTCAACCTCTCGCAGATACCCGATACAAGCTTCATGTCATGCTCAATCAGAAGAATTGTCATGTCGAATTCATCACGGACAAAACGAATTGTATCCATCAGCTCTTTTGTCTCATTCGGATTCATCCCTGCCGCCGGCTCATCCAAAAGAAGAAGCTTTGGTTCTGTCGCAAGGGCTCTTGCAATCTCAAGCTTTCTCTGCTTTCCGTAAGGGAGATTGGACGCCAGTGTATCAGCCTCTTCATCAAGACCGAATACCTTAAGAAGCTCCAACGCTTTTTCATCCATCTCCTTTTCTACCTTAAAATATCTAGGAAGTCTGAAAATCCCCTCCAATGTTGAGTATTTATAATGATTATGAAGCCCCGCCTTTACATTTTCAAGCACTGTCAGTTCCTTAAAAAGACGGATATTCTGAAATGTTCTTGCTATTCCCGCCTTGTTTATATCGATTGTTTTCTTGCCAATCATCTTCTCGCCGTCAAGCTCAATAAGCCCCTCATCCGGCTTATATACTCCTGTCAAAAGATTGAATACCGTTGTCTTTCCTGCGCCGTTGGGTCCGATAAGCCCATATAGGCATCCCTTTTCAATCGTCATATAAAATTCATTAACCGCGCGGAGACCTCCAAAGGAAATTCCCAGATTTTTTACCTCTAACAATACCATATACTAAACCTCCTCCGCCTTCTTTTTGAACTTACTCTTTAATGAATGCTTTTCTCTCCACTCGATTGCCTTTGGGCTCCAATTAAACAGCATCATTACAATAAGAACTACTGCATAAATCAACATACGATAATCATTTAAGCCTCTTAAAAGCTCCGGCAGCAATGTAAGTACAATCGCAGCAATGATAGATCCTCTGATATTTCCAATGCCTCCAAGTACCACGAATACAAGAATCATAATGGACATGTTATATCCGAAGTTCTTCGGCTGGGCAGTTAATGTCGCAAGATTATGTGCATAAATAACGCCCGCCACGCCTGCAAGAGCAGCCGATACCGAAAACGCCATTAATTTATATTTTGTAATATTAATTCCGATGGATTCCGCCGCAATACGATTGTCACGGATTGCCATAATCGCACGTCCGCTTCTCGAATTAATTAAATTCAAAATAATAAATAAAGAAATCAAAATCAGAATGATACCAATTGTAAATGTGGAATCCTTCGGTGTTCCTGTAATTCCCTGCGGTCCGTTAATAATTACCTTTCCCCCGTCCTCAAGTCCAAGAGACAACGAATCTTTTGTCGAAAAATGGAACCCGTTTGAATCTTTTCCAACGAACAAAATATTCACTATATTCTTAATAATCTCGCCAAATGCAAGTGTTACGATCGCGAGATAATCGCCTTTCAGGCGAAGTACCGGAATACCGATCAGTATACCGCAGATGCCTGCCGACGCCGCTCCAATCAATATCGCAAGGATAAATCTCACTCCCGCTGCCGGGATAGTCTCCACCATGCATTTTGAGAAAAACGCACTTGAAAATGCACCCACGCACATGAAACCGGCGTGACCAAGACTAAGCTCGCCAAGAATACCAACCGTTAAATTCAGCGAAACTGCCAAAATCACATAAGCGCAAAGAGGAACCAAGAGTCCCTGCATCAAGCTTGACATACTTCCCGATACAGCCATTGTCTGCGCGGCGGCATAAATTAAAATTACCATTAAATATGTAACAAAATTATTTTTTGTTGTCTTACTCATTTTCTTCATCATGCCACCTACACTTTCTCTTGAATATTTTTGCCAAGAATACCGGCAGGTCTCACAATCAATACAACTATAAGAACACTGAATACAATCGCGTCCGCCATCTGCGATGAAATATACGCTTTGCCGAATACCTCAATAATTCCAAGCAGAATACCGCCGATCATGGCTCCCGGAATAGATCCGATTCCACCGAATACTGCTGCGACAAAGGCTTTAATACCCGGCATAGAACCTGTATAAGGCGTCAATGTAGGATATGCGGAACACAAAAGCACTCCGGCCACCGCCGCAAGGGCCGAACCTATTGCAAATGTAAGAGCAATCGTTCCGTTTACGTTAATCCCCATAAGCTGCGCAGCCCCCTTGTCCTCTGACACTGCAAGCATTGCCTGTCCCGCTTTCGTTTTTTTAATAAATAAGGTAAGTCCAATCATAATGACAATACATGCGCCAATCGTCATAATTGTCTCACCTGAAACTGTAAGCTGTCCGCCGGCAAGCGTAACTGCCGGAATCGGCACAACCGAAGTAAATGATTTTGTATTAGCGCCGAATATCAGAAGCGCAACATTCTGAAGCAGGTAGCTTACGCCGATTGCCGTAATCAAAACAGCCAACGGCGAAGCCGCATTGCGGAGCGGTCTGTATGCAATTCTTTCAATCGTTACACCAAGCACCGTACAAAATACCGCAGCTGCCAGCACGGCTGCCGCCGGAGGCATTCCCGCGCTTGTAATCGCCGTCAGCACGACATAAGCCCCAATCATGATAACATCTCCGTGAGCAAAATTCAGCATTTTAGCGATTCCATATACCATCGTGTAGCCCAGCGCAATAATAGCATATACGCTTCCTAAGCTAACACCATTAATTAAATATGATACAAAACTCATCTTTATCCCCCAATCTTGTTTTTTACTGTCTAAAGAGCAGCCTTGCTCATTATAACACATTCCTAATGTATGAAAATAGATTGCACAGATAATGTGCAATCTATTTTTATTAAAATTCTTTCTTACTCTACAACTGCATAGTTACCGTCTGCAATTTTCACTACCATCGGCGCTTTGCTCGGCTCGCCGTTTGCTTCCCATGTAAGGGCTTTTGCTGTTACTCCGTCAATGGAAATATCTGTCATTGCTGATTTTAATCCCTCGCATACATCTGTTACGCTTGTATCTGCTTTCACATCTGCTTTTTCCATAGCCTCTTTTAATGCGTAAATTCCATCATATGCATCTGCTGCGAACTGGTTCGGCGTATGTCCGTATTCTGCCTCAAAGTCAGTTACAAATTTCTTGATTATTTCATCCTCTGATGTTGGTGTAAACGGACTTAAAAACATCAAGTTATTGGCAAGATTTACATCGAATCCTTCTACTGCAAGAATACCGTCCATACCGTCGCAGCCAAAGAAAATCGGACTGTAATTAATTCCTGCTGCCTGTCGTAATACTAAAGACGCCTCTGAGTAGTAGAATGGCAGGAATACCAATTCCGCGCCTGCATCTTTTGCCTTCTGCAGCTGTACAGAGAAATCCGTCTTACTCTCTGCCGTAAATGCCTCTGCCGCTACAATACTGAATCCCTGATTCTCAGCCTCTTTTACAAACGCCTCATAAATACCTGAAGAATATACGTCTGAACTGTCATAAATTACAGCTACTTTCGTTGCAAGACCGTTCTCGCCGATATATTTTGCCGATTCAATTCCCTGCATCGGATCTGAGAAACATACGCGGAAGGCATTGTCATACTGTACACACTCTACTGCCGTACCCGATGGTGTAAGCAGGAACATATTATCTCCCTGAGCAACTTCGCCGACTGCCACGCATGGTCCTGATGTTACCGTACCGAGAAGGGCCTGCATTCCCCAGTCCTTTAATGTATTATAAGCATTGACCGCCTTCTCTGAATCTCCTTCATCATCCTGAAAATTAAATTCTACCTGAACCCCGTTAATACCGCCGGCTTCGTTAATTTCCTTTATTGCAAGCTCGGCTCCGTTTTTAACAGCTTCACCATAAATAGCAGCTCCGCCCGTTGTAGGTCCGATAGCTCCGATTCTGATTTTGTCGCTGTCTGCTTTCTTTTCTTCTTTACCATTACCGCCGCATCCGGCCGTCATTACCATTGCCGCCGCCAACGCAACAGCCAATACTTTTTTCATTTTCATAATCTCATCCTCCCAAACAAACAGAGCGCGCTCTGTATTTTTCCTATTTCTGAATAATACACGGTATTAAACAGGTTGTCAAGGGATTTTCTTAATTTTCTATATTAAATGTAACAGTTCAGCCCGTGCTATCTCGCAGCTTATTTTCGTAATGTACTCTTCCTCCCGCTCCACCGTCATACCGTCCACAAGTCCGTCCTCATAACTATATTTTCCCAATATAATCCCATGTTCCTTCACATAGGCTAAAATCTTCGTATATGTCTTCTCTATCTCTCGCCAGTGTCCCTTATGATATGCAATAACATATTGACCTGCCTGTTTTACCTTGTAATCTATCTTCATCGGTCTCCTTTGCAGCATCTCATAAAAAACATTATACCGTCCGCATATGCCATTGCTTATATCAGACAGATTCTTTCTGTAACCAATAGGGTACGGGCTTTTAATCCCGTAATCTGCACAGTAATCATATAATTTCCCAACTTCCTGCGCCCACGCTCTGTCATCTTTCTCATCGCCGCTGGCATACACCAGATACCTCTCCGGCTCTTCGCATATCATAACATTATCCAAATCCTTCACAGGTACGCTGCAGATTATGTTATGCTTATCTCTAATCCATTCCCTTGTCCTGCGCAGATTCTTTATCTTTTCGCTGACAGCTCTCTCTTCTCTTTCCAAAAGCTCCAAGAGCCTCTCTGGAGAACGTTTCCTCATGTAATTCCGTATTTCGTCTAAAGGCATGGCAAGATCGCGCAAAGTATAAATCACCTCAAACACGTCAAGCTGGGCAAACGAATAGTATCTGTACCCACTGCTTTCATCTGTGCTGATTGTAATTAACATTCTCCTGCTGCCTGCTCTCATAGGAGTAAACGGAATCTGGCTTGCTGTTCCGTCTGCCGAATTCCTGACCGTGTTCCTTTCAATCTACTACTTTTATAAAGAGCGGAATACTTATCACTACATCAGCAGTTGATTTTATATCTGAACCCTGCAAAAGCCGGCAGCCATTGCAGGGTTCGGACGCCTTAATATCCAACCGCCATGCCAAATAGCAGCAGCGTACTTGTAATCACAAGATTCAATATCTGGAAAGGCAGACTCCATTTCACCCATTTTCCATAATTGACATCCGCAAGCCCAAGTCCGATTAACAAAACCGGATTGGTCGGATAGAACACATTCGAGAATCCGTCTCCAAAGGCAAATGCCATGACACACAGCTGCGCCGATATATCAAGCACCTGAGCGGCCGGCACGATAAGCGGCATAAGCAGAAACGCCTTGGCGGAACCGGACGGAATGAAAAAATTCATTACCAGTACAATCAAATAAATAAACAAAATTGCAGCCCATTTCGGCGTCATTTGTGCCGTAATAACCGCTCCATTCAAGATGGTATCAAGAATATTCGCTTCTACAAGCGTATATTTTATGGAATTTGCCATCAGTATCATAAGCACCGCCGGGAGAACGCTTACCAGCCCGTCAAGGAATGTTCTCCCAATCCTCTTTCCACTCATTCCCGATATGGCTGCAGCAGAGATTCCCGCCGCGAGAAACATAACCGCCACAATAACCATAGTGTAATCCTGAAGAACCGTAATTACAATGGAACTTAACACAAGCAGGATGCCGATGCATAGGATTCCTGCAAAGCAGAAAAGCCCCCTGTCCATTGACCTGTCTGCGCAAAAACTCTTCTCCGCCGCCTCTGTATTCAAGGGTCTCTCAATCTTCTTTGCATAGCGGCGCAGAAACAGAAGCAGCGCCGCATAGATAAATACAAAACTGACTGCACGAAGCCACATTCCTGAAAACATCGGCAGTCCTGCAAGCTCCTGTGCGACTCCTACCGTAAACGGATTGCATACCCCCGACGCAAAACCGCAGCCCACCGCCAAAAGACTCATTCCCACTCCGGTAACCCCGTCCCAACCGAGACTTACCGCCAACGCCACAACAATAGGCACAAGAGGTATGCACTCTTCAAACGACCCGATAAAGGCGCCAAGCGCCATAAAAAAAAGCACAATCACTGCCATAAGATTATATCGCTTCTTACCGAAACGATATGTAATCTTATCCAGCATATATTTCATCAAATTACATTTATCAAGACTATTAAAGACGCCGCCAATCACGAGCAAAAATATAATGACCGCAATCAGCGAACCGCTGCCTTCCGCTCCAAGCACCAAAAACGGCGAAAGAATCCATTTCCAAAACGGAATTCCTCCCTCTGCATCAGAAAATCCCGCCTCCGTGTCAATCACAGTATTCCCGGCCGCATCTATGGTTCTTGCATACTCGCCTCCAGGAATTATAAATGTCAGCACATAGGTAAGAACCATTAACCCAAAGATTACTAAAATCGCTGTAATAAATGATTTTGTGCTGATATTTAACCCCTTTTTTTCATTCTTTGTGTCCATTATTTAAGCCTCTTTCATCATATATTTATAAAAATCAACAGCACCGGAAAGCGTTGCAACATCCACGTTTTCATCAATCCCATGAATACTGTCCAATTGTTCCCCGGTAATTAAAAACGGTGCGAAACGGATGCAGTGGTCTGATACACGGCTGAAGAAACGGCTGTCGCTGGCGCCTGTCATAAGGTACGGCGTCGGGATAACTCCCGGAAATACTTCTCTTACAGCACGTTCCACAAATCGAAACGGTTCTCCGTTATAATCCGTAATCGGCGACTCAAAGCCGCTCTGTATTATCTCCGTCTCTATTCCATATTTTAATGCCAGCCTTCTAACGGCATTGATACTCGCCTTCTTTCCTTGGTGATGGGAATACCTTATATTTCCGATTACATATGCCTCCTGAGGAAGCACGTTACGTCCTTCCGAACCATGGCACATAGTAAATGCGATTGTGGTCTTAAGCATTGCGCCCACTGTCGGAGAAATTCCCGGAAGAACTTTACATAACAACGGTTTTAAACTCCCCGCTTTGGAAAGCGCCGCTTTCATCGGTCCCTTTGTCGTCGGTGCAATCCGTTCAAACATTTCCTGAATCACCGGCGCAAGCTCCACATCAAAGATGGAAGATTTCTCCATTGCCGCCATGAATTTCCCAAGACGCACAAGGGGTGTGTTTTTCCCCGGAGTCGATGCGTGTCCCCCGTCTGAACGGGCAATGAACTTCAAATCCGCACAGCCCTTTTCCCCAACGCCAATCATGGCAAATGTACCGTCCGCCCCTCCAATCGGGTCATAGAGCATCATGCCTCCCTCGTCAATGGTCATGTAAAAACGGACGCCCCGCTTCCGCAATATTTTTGAAATTCGATTTGCCCCCGCACCGTCCGTCTCTTCCGTACGTGCCGATTCAAAATAAATATCTCTCCCGGGAACGAAGCCCTCCTTCATAAGCTCCTCTGCAGCCTGAAACATCGCCCACAGACTTCCTTTTGTGTCAAGCGTTCCTCTTCCCCATACCTTTCCTTCTGCTATCTGACCCGAAAACGGCGGATATGTCCACTCCCCCGGCGCCTCTACTACATCATGATGACTCATAAACATCATCGGAGCTTTGCCGCTGCCCTTCCCGTTCCACTTAAGGAGAAGGCTGCCGTCAAAGTCTTCCAATTCAGCCGCTGCAAAAAGTGTCGGAAACATCTCTTTCAATAATTCGTGAAACTCCATAAACTTCGGCTGGTTCTTCTCCCCCGCAACTGAAACCGTCTCTTTCTGAATCAGCAGCGACAAACTTTTTGCATATAATTCATTTCTCTCATTATTCATCTAATATTTTCCTTCCTTTCATATGATCCACTCCTCGCATATCTCCCACGTCATCCCCTGGATATACGCCTCCTCTATATTGGTATCTCCAAAGAGTCTGTCCCAGCTCTTCTTAATTTCCCGTTTCTCCATAGGATAATACCCTGTTGAAAATATTTTCAACATATCATGAATACCCCGGCTTCGCATCCTCTGCTCAAATGTCTCCTCATCCTTCTCGTCCTTACCTATATAGTTTAAATTCAGAATCCTGTTCCATTTCCTTGAATCAAATAAAATAAGTTTATCCGCCGGAATACACAGCTTCAGATAATGTACGTCTTTTCCGCCGAAAATCTGTCCCGCCTCACGGTATACCCAAACCGGACTTTCCGCCCCTTTTGGTCTTTCAATCATGTTCTCCGCTTTCACGGCAAGATACTGATACGCCTCCTGAAATATCCATGCACTTTCCCCGTATTTATGATTCACATACTCTTTTTTCACCATATAACGTCCGGTTCTTTTGATTTCATCCATCACCACCGAAGTCTGCCCTGTCCACATAGTAATTGTATCTGTACTACTCACTAACAGTCACCTCTTTCACCCAATCCTGCTTTAACTCCCAGCAGGTTGCGAATCCCTTTTCCAAATCAGAAGGCGGCATTGTGAAAATCCTTTCCCAGCTTGCAACCAGTTCTTTCTTTAGCATAGGATAAAAATTCCCCAACTGCTCCACAAGCGCAGTCTCATCTCCGATACCATATTTGGAAAGCTTCTGCTCAAATGCCTCTCTGTCCGCTTTATCTTTAGGCACATACATATTATTGCCGCGATAATCCCATTTCTCGCTGTCAATGATCAAAAGCTTATCTCTTGGAATCTCCATCTTAAGCACAACCGTTCCCGGCGTCGGCTGCAGCCTGTACTCTTCTGTCAGCGAAAACCATATCGGGAATTGGGCTCCTTCAGGTATCTCTATATATTCACGGCTTTTATTTGTATACCATCTGTATAAATCAAGATAATAATAAGCAATATTATCATTTTTCATTCGTATGTATTCTTCCTTCACACGAAATGCTCCATCCGCCTTAAGCTCCTCTGCCATTGCGGTTACCTGTCTTGTCCAACATGTGATTGTTTTCATACCTTTTCTCCTTCGGTTAAACTATTTTGAATAAAGAATCTCGCATGCGAGATTCTCCGCCTGCGGCGGGTCGCACCAACGACATAATTCCGTTCCGCCGCAGTGCGATCCCCCGGAGGGTGTTATTTTATAGGTAACGAAGTTACCTATAAAATAACAAAAATATGGAGTATCACAGCTATTATACCATAATACTCCACATTTGACGATTTAATCTATGTTTTCAGCCGGGGCGGGAGGGAGATGCTCCCGGCTGTTCTGCAGCTTAATCCGCTTTCACTTCCGGAACTACTAATTTTTCCTTTTTCTCGGCTTTCAATACCTTCGTTGTACATACCATACTTCCTATCATTACGAACGCAAACGGGAAAGCCCCCACAAGAGATATGGTCTGCAGCATCTGAAGACCGTTTGTAGAACCAAGTAATAATGCAAGTGCAAGCAATGACTGAAGGATACCCCATACTACCTTAACCTTTACAGTTGGATTCAGATTGCCGTATGAACTCAGCATACCTAATACGAAAGTAGCCGAATCTGCTGATGTAACAAAGAATGTACAAAGCAGAATGATAACTAATACGGAAATGATTGCTCCAATCGGATACTCCTTTAATACTACAAACAACGCTGTTGATGTGTTCTGAATTGCTTCAGAAGCAACTTCTGTACCTGTATTCATTCCAAGTACGCCGAAGATTGCGAACCAAACGAAAGAAACAAGCGCCGGAACAAGCGTAACGCCCATAACAAACTCTTTGATTGTTCTTCCTTTGGAAATACGTGCAATAAATGTTCCTGTAAACGGAGCCCATGCAATCCACCATGCCCAATAGTAAATAGTCCATCCGCCGTACCAGCCGGAATCACCGTATGCTCCTACTGCAAATGAATTGTGAGGCAGTTCCTGTACATAATCGCCGATACCTTCAATCAGTGTGTTAAGCATTTGACGTGTCGGTCCTACAAACAGACAAAGAAGGGCGATGATTGTACAAAGCGCTACGTTTGCATTTGAAAGGAATTTGATACCTTTATCAAGACCGCTGATTGCAGACGCCATAAACATAATTGTAACAATTACAACAATGATAATTAAAACCATGTCATTTTCAGGTATGCCGAACACATAGTTAAGACCACTGTTAATCTGCATTGCGCCAAGACCCAGTGATGTTGCAACACCTGCTACCGTTGCAAAAATTGCAAGAATATCAATTGTCTTGCCGATAGGTCCCTTTACTCTTTCTTCTCCTAAAATCGGAATAAAGATAGAACTGATAAGACCCGGTTTATCTTTTCTAAACTGGAAGTATGCCAGCGCAAGGGCGAGTACCGCATAGTTTGCCCACGGATGAAGTCCCCAGTGAAGAAATGCTTTCGTAATAGCAAACTGTGACGCTCCCGCGCTTCCCGCCTCGAGACCGCCGATCGGCGCCATCCAAAAGTTTAACGGCTCTGCAGTTCCCCAAAAAACAAGACCGATACCCATACCTGCCGAGAACAACATTGCAAACCATGAAACGAACCCGTATTCCGGTTTCTCATTATCCTTACCAAGACGAATATTCCTGTATTTACTGAAAAATCCAAGCCAAATTGCGAATACTACAAACGACGTCATTGTAAGTGCGTAGAACCAGCTGAAGTTGCTGGTCAGGAAGCCGTTGGCAGCCGTACCTGCTGCTTCAAAGCTTTTCGGGAACCCAAGTCCCCACACTACCATGGCTACTACAATAACTAACGATATGATAAATGTCATATTCTTTTTATTATTCTTCATCCTATTCCTCCTCACTCTAGTATTTTACCATCCTTTTCAAACGGGGGAACAAATATGCTCCCCCTCTCAAGGTTTATTTCCTTATGCTCTATACTCTGAAAACTGTCTGTTCTTTGATATCTGTAGCAAGCGCCTCAAGAGCAACTTTTGTTCTGTGATATCTCAGTTTCCACTGTTCCTCTTTTGTTGTTGCCGGATCGCCCAACGGATAAGGGATAGAAATCGTAGGAACGATTCTGTTAGCGCCCACAGTCTTGGCAACCGGAATCAGATTACACATCTGTACGATTGGGAAACCTGCTTTTTCTACTTCTTTTACCATCGTTGCACCGCAACGTGTACATGTACCTCAAGTAGAAACCATAATTACAGCGTCAACATTATCTTCCTGAAGATGCGGAATAATTTCCTGTGCCATTCTTTGAGCTTCCGCCTGTGTTGTTCCTGTACCAACCGTTGTATAGAAATATGGATGAAGACTTCCGAATACGCCTTCCTTCTCCAGTTCCTTCAATGCATCTACCGGCGTGATAACATTCGGGTCGGCATCAGCTGCCGCCGGGTCAAATCCGGCATGAATTGTCTTATATTCTCCGCCTTTAAGCACTGCATCACCGGATACGTCATATCTTCCCCAGCGTGTTGCAGAAGCAGACTGGATACGGTCCGGGTTATCTACCGGAACAATACCGCCTGTATTCAGCAGTGCGATTCTTGCCTTTGTCAAATCTTTTACTGCAGGTGCAATCGGAACTCTGTCGAGTTTCGGCATTGGAAGCTCTGTCTCAAACGGCTCTCCATTTAACTTCTTAACCAGCATCTCAATCATTCTCTCAGAAGCAGGTTTTCCGTCTTTTCTCCAAACCTGACGGCGTACGCCACGTGCAAAATAACCTTCCTCGTCAGCGCTTCCTACTTCCTCGCCGTTCAAAATCTTATTAGCCACGCCTGCCATTGCCTTTACGTCTGCACGCATTTTGGAAGCAATGTTGCCGCCTTTTAAGATATACATGTCCTTCTTGAACATATCCGCGCCCGGATTTTCCTCATTTATAGATGTAATAACCGGTACGTTATATTTTTCCTTTACCGCTTTACAGATTGTTCCGCAGGCAACTCCGTATCTTCCTGCCTGGAATGCCGGTCCTGCAAGGAAAATATCAAATTCCTTATCTGCAAGCATGTCAAGAATTGTACTTACAGCCTCATCTGTGTTTGACCCCATGAAGTTATCACCACAGATAATCGTATGTGTAATCTCCGCATCAAGAATTTTAGCAAATTCAAGCGCAGGTCCTATTTTACCCTCGCGAATCTCAGGAGCAAAATCTGCTTTGTCCTCGCCGCCTATCTGTCCGAAAAACTGATTAATATATAAAATCGCTTTCTTCATCGTAAGTCTCCTCCTTAAAATTCTTTCATTGTCTTCGGCGACCATCCGCAAACCTGATCTCCACAGAACATTGAGTTATTTTCCATGATAATTGAGCCGTCTTCTCTTACTGATGGTCCAAGTTTCTCGTCTGCTGCCCAGCCGCCGGACAGACCGTCGCGTGCAAGAGCTTCCAGTTCTCCGAGCACCGTCTCCATTGGAGGAAGTTCAATCATCTCTGAAACATTACCGCATGATACGATTGCGTCGCATTTCTCATCAAGAGTCACAAGCGGCTGTGACTGTCCGTCACGTCCTGTACATTCATTAGAAATACCAACAGTCTTTACACCCGCATCCTCAAGTGCAACAATACATCCCACGAAATCGGCATCCGGATTTCCATATCCTTCTTCCGCTACTACCGCACCGTCAGCTCCCAGCGTATTTGCAATCTGAGCCACGTAAAGAGCCGCTCTTTCCTTCTGTTCAAGGGCAACATTTAAGTTTGACATGATAACACCGAGGAAATTAATTGTTTTTCCATGTTCTTTATATAATGCCTTAATGTTCGGGCAATTCTGGAAGTCATATGTAGACCATTTTGATGACACCGGCATAAAGCTTCCTGATACGATTGCTCCGTCAAGTACTTCGTTTGGATGCATTACGGTCGGCAGCATACGGTTCATATCCCATCCGTAAGCAAGGTCATTATATCCAAGCTCTTCCATTTGGGACTGCGGCTGCATTACATACACAACAGAAGGGAGTTTCTCCGTCTCAGGATCACGTTTGATCATAGGCTCTAAGTCAAATACTTCTGTCTCCTCAGGCTGAAGCTCCTTAACACACTGTGCAATATATTCTGCAAGTTTGTGTCCTGCTCTCCTGAGAGCGTCATTCTTCTTCTGCTGTTCCCGCTTCTCAAAATCTTCATTTGTATCTGCAACAAGCACAATATTCATTAATTGACCAAAATATGTATATTTTTGGCCTTCTCCACTCATATCAATTACTCCGTCCTGGAATCCGCCCCAATGTCTTCCGACTACAAGAACACTGCAATTCTTGAGAGCGTGGGTAATACCTTCGCCTGCTCTTGTCATATCTCCCGTATATCCCGGGAATACACTTCTTCCGTCAGGACGTACGCGAGGTTCAATTGCCTCCTTAACCGGACACATACGAATCTTGTCCCCCGGTTTAGCAATATAAAGCTCTGCTTCTGTAATTCTCTCGTCTTCCTTAATAAAATTCAACGCCTCTTCTTTTTGAATTGTAAGAACTCCGTCCTTATACGACAGTTCATTCCCGAAAGCAATGTCTTTTACATAGAAATTACCAATTTCCAACTTCATCTCTGTTTCCTCCTTTAACATTTGTGTTGTTGTTTTCGTCGGAATAATATGTGCACCTTGCACAATTTCACCATCAACTAATCGCGATTAACAATAATATTGTATATTCAATTTATCACTAATCGCGATTAATGTCAATAGATTTTTCTGATAATGGTTATTTATTTTCCCTATATACGTTCATATGCTTTAATCGTCTTTTTTCGACCGAAAACAGTTTTTTATTACTTGAACTCTTTGTTTTAGCTATGGTATACTAAATAAATACACTAAATTTTAGAAGAGAGATTTTTCTTATGATAGATTATACAAACGATAATCAAAAGCGTGAAAATGTAATACAATTTATCAGAATCACACAAAAGCTTATCGAAGAAGAAGGAATCAAAAATGTTTCAATTCGCAAAATTGCCGTCCTCTCAGGCTTTCACAGCTCAGCGCTTTATTTTTATTTTAAGGATTTGAACGAACTAATTATGCTGGCGTCCATCATGCATTTTCAAACATACAGCGCGGAATTTGAAAAACAGATTCACACTGCCGACCCTTATGATAAGTTTTTTGCTATTTGGAAATGCTTTGCAGAATCAGCATTTCAGTGTCCTTGTGTATTCCTCAACTTTTTCTTCGGAAAAGACAGTGATAATTTGCTTCCATTTTTGAATACTTATTATGATTTATTTCCAGAAGAGAAAAATCAACACTCTGATGCCATCAGCTCAATCTACTTCGGAAAAAATTACAGCGAAAGATGCATGAAACTTTTGCTTCCCCTTATTCATGACGAACATACAAGAGTCACATATGATAATATTGTGGTGCTGAATGAAATCACCTTGTCTTTCAGTAAGGAACTGATTGCGCAAAAATGTCAGAATCCTGAACTTAACAGCCATGAATTACGCCAGAAAATGTTGAATATGCTGCACCTGTTAGTGGACCGCAGTACAAATTCTAAATAATAATACGAATTCGGAAGGATTTTTAGATTCATGATAGATTATACAAATGATCCTCAAAAAAGAGAAAATATAATACATTTTATACGGGTAACACAGCAGCTGATTGGTGAAGGTGGTTTGAAAAATGCTTCCATCCGCAAGATTGCAGCTGCATCCGGTTTTCATAATTCTACCATCTACTTTTATTTTAAGGATTTGAATGAATTAATTATGCTTTCTTCTATATCCCGCTTTCATAAATACAGCGCGGCCCTTGAAGCACAAAGCAACAATACAGACGCCTATGAAAATTTCTATGCTATATGGGAATGTTTTGCAGAATCGGCTCTGCAGTATTCCTGTATTTTTTATAATTTCTTTTTTGGCAAATACGGGAATGATCTGCATACGTTTTTAAACATTTATTACGACTTATTTCCTGAAGAACGTAATAAATACAGTCTAAATATTGAAACGATGTATTTTGGAAAAAATTATCCCGAACGCTGCCGGGTAATTCTCTCTCCTCTTATTGACGACGCCCGCACTCGGGTTACCGAAGAAAATTTGGATACTATTAATGAAATTATTATAAGCCTTACAAAAGATTTGCTCAGCAGAAAATGCAATTACCCTGAGCTTGACAGATTCGAACTTCAAAAGCAAATGTTAAGCATGATACATTTCGTTATCGATGAAGACTGATAACAGTCGGCTAGACTATAAAGTAAAACGAATTTCAGACTCTTCGTATAAAAGGGGTATACCATTTTGATACACCCCTTCCATTTTTCTTATTTCGCAAGTCTGTAAATCGCTTCCAAATAAATTTTCATCCACATATCTAATTTATCGAGTTCCAAATACTCGTTCTTCTGATGCATCAGATTTGGCTGCCCTTTCAGAAGCGCGCCGAATGCAACACAGTTATCCAACGCTCTTGCATAAGAACACGCCCCGTCAACCTGCGGCTGGGCCTCTTTATCACCGGAAACTTCTTTGTATACATCCATCAATGTCTGTACAAGGAAACTTTCCTTCGGAATATAAATCCCTTCTGTGATACTCGGATTCTCAAAACGGAATCTCGTTCCTTCCAAATTCTTCACAATAGAATCCTGCGCCTCTTTGCATTTGTAGCTTACCGGCACACGGTTGTCGATGGAAAGAATTAATTTACCGTCAGTCACTTCCACTTTACCTACGTTGAAACTTAATTTACCGGAAATCTCATCCTCAAAGCCTGCGCCGATATGCTCTCCGCAGAGGTTAAATCCGATACGTTCCATATAGAATTCTGCGATTTCTCCAAGCTCGCCGCCTACGCCAAGCTCGCTGACAGCATTCATAATTGCTGTAGATCGGAAGAGCGTCGTGTAGGGAAAGAGTGTGTCAGTACGTGTA
>CANAZK010000003.1 GCA_947366105.1 uncultured Lachnospiraceae bacterium
TGATACCTGAGTTAACATTAGAACCTGCTCTTTGACTTTTTCCGTAAAATAACCCTAACCCCATATATGCTTCTATTACAGTATCAATTATTCCTATTATCAACACCGCTATCCCTACATATATCCACCACTCAGAATCAAAAGTCAACCATTTTTGTGACTCCATAGCAATCTTACACCCTTGTAAAACAAGGCTGGAAACACCTAAAAGCAACAACATCTTCCAATCCCAAATTGCTTTATATTTTAAATCAATGTCTTGCGTCATGTTTATTCCTCCTTTCACAATTTTTACAAGATATTTTTATTTTACCTAAATAGTAAATTATATTTATTTCATCACATACCGTCAGTTACTTTTTGATAATTATTATATTGTGTAAATTTATCTTCTTTACTAGTTGCCTGTTTTGTGCTACCACTGCACTTGCAATAAGCTTCTGCTTGAGGACAAATAATTAAAGAACACATCAATCCACAAGCTCCTCTTGGTTGAACATTATTACCAGTTGCATTGTAACTCTTTTTCCCAAATTCGCTCATAAAACTCCTCCTATTCTCCTATGCTATTTAGGTAAATAACTTTTTAATCCCAAAATTATGATCATATCTCAATTAACCCTTTTATTTTATTAAATGTCATAAATGCACCATTTGCTACTGCCTCGTTTGGCAATCGAATATTGTACTCATTTTCAATATCTAATAATATTAAAACTAATTCTCGAGCTGGCACATTAAGTTCGCTTCCAAATAATGGTGTGTCTCTATTTTCAAATTGTTTATAAAAGTCGATACCAACTCTCCTTTTAAAAATTTCTACTAATTTTTCCTCCACACTTACCTACTCCTTAATTTAAATTTTTTATTCTTTATATCAGTTGAATTTGTTTATAAGATTTTAGCTTGTCAATAATACTATCGACTAAATCTTTACTCATTTGTTTATCATCAATATAGAAAATATTATCTTTCCCCACTCTATTTATACCATTTACTATATGGTTTTGCGGCAATGTTAAATATACCATTTTATGTTCAATCTCCGATTCCATAAGTTCAATCATTTTATTTTGTACTATAAAATAGTCAATATCAAAATTATACATTTTCATGGCCTGTTCAGAGAAAATATCAACAACAGATGATATTTCTTCATAATATGGCGTACTAAAAACAGTACAGTCCACATTAACCGTCTGTGTTATTTCGTACAGCATCATCCCAAAATTTTCTACTATCTTTTCTGAAAAAGGAAATATCCCTCCCGGAATACCTATAATTATTATATCTGGTTTTTCCTGAACTTCCTTGATTTTTAAATAGTGATTGAACATCAAAATTTTGTCTTTTTCACTAATACTAGAGTCGAACATAAATTGTGGCATTGGATAGAAACCTAAAATATTACTGCATTGTCTAGATCCTATCTGACACACCTTATACCCTCTGCTAATAAATTCTTCTCTTATACCTACTTGTATTAAAAACTTATTCAAATTTTCAAACATTCCACAAATAAGAAGAACAGGAGTATTGATATGAAAAAATTCCAAACTATACTTAAGTTTAAAACTAGGTTCCTCTTTTAATATACATCTATTCTTTTCAGGAACAATTTTATCAAACCTCTTATTTTCTTCCTCATTGAGTATTCTAGTACAAATAATTTTCTTATTTTCTTGCACTGCTCTTTCTATCAACGGAAAAATATAATCATCATTAGATAGCTCATGTTCGGCATCTACAATCCATAATACAGAGCATAACTCTACCATCTTATTGTATTCTGTGCTTTTTTTAATATCTTGAAACTCATCCCATTCATTGAAAATTTCCCATCCTTTAGGAAATCCCAATACTCTTATTTGCATATCAGACAACCACCGGTTCGCTTTGACTAGTGGTTTAGATTTATTATCATACGGGAAAATCATAACACCTTCCATTGTATCCCCCTCCCAACTACGCCTCCTATTTCGTGTCAAATATCAGCATATTTTTATACTATAAAATTTTTATCAAGCCATTAGTCTCAAAATCATATCCCAATTCTCTAAGCACACAATAGTCCTTAAGTTCTTCTTCAACCGCCTTTCTTACTCCACCACATTTTTCTAAAATAGTATCTGATTTAATATCCTCCAAACTGTCTACCTGTGCAATACAAATCTTACAATAATCATACGCCCAACATTTTTTGCATTGTTTTTCTGTATAATATTCCAAATTCAAAATATTTTTAATATTTTCTACATCTATCCCATTTTCTATATCTCCTATTTGAGTAACTTTTGATAACTCACTTACTTTTTCACATGGATAAAATTTACCATCCGCACTTAAAAACAGACTCCTTATCCCCGGTACGCAAGGTCCCCCTCTATGGCCACAGTAAGGAAGTTGTGTTCTGCTCAATCGATTTTTACCCCACCTAGTGTAACCCACCATCAATTGTTCTCTTTTAAATAGTGGAGATACATCATCTAATTTTAACCACCCTATTTTCATAAGTAAAAGCTTAAAATATTCATACCTCTCATTAATTTTAAATTCTTCCGAAACCTCTCTTCTTTCTTTACTATAATTACTTGTTATAGTAGAAAAAACAATATCAATCTCATCGAATATCGCATCTGACATAAAATATTCATTTACACTTTTGAAATCTCCGTTTTGATCTATGACAGCATTTAATTGTAACGATTTAAACCATTCCGGATATCTCTCTTTAATTGTTTTTATTTTACTCAGTACGAGTTTTTGACTACCCTTACCACTATTTGCGAACCTTCGACTTTTATCATGAACCTCTGGCGGCCCATCAAAACTTATCAGCACCGAAAATCTATGCTTTGCCAAAAAATTCATTTTTTCTTCTGTCAGCAAAGTGGCATTTGTTGTCATATTGAAATGTATTTTTCTTCCATCTGCCTGCCCAACTAAATATTCAACACATTGCTTAATTAAGTCAAATTTTAATAATGGCTCTCCACCATAAAAAGTAATATACAATGTTTCCACATCTTTTGAATGTTCTAAAAGGAAATCCATACCTCGTTTAGCAAGTTGAAAATCCATTTCTTTTTTAGAATGTTTACGGTTATTATAGTTTCCCGAATATATACAGTATTCACACCTCAAATTGCAATTCTGCGTTAATTGTAATACCAATGAGCTTATTCTTGTATCTAAATATTGTTCTAAGTAATCCGTTGCCACATGTTTGGTAATACGTTCAAAATTCCCTTTGCAATATCCTTTTACTAATAATAGTTCTAAATATTTTTGATTTTCTTTACTTAATTCTTTTGTATCACCTTTTAAATAGTCATAAACTTGTTTTGATATTTTTATAATAGCATCTGTATTCACATCAAGTAAATAATAGCCTAAAGATGTTTTAAACAAATGTATAAACGGATCCGTTACAAAACTTTCATTTGTTGTAAAAACTTATTTTTATAAATTATATCACAATTCTGCCAAATATGTTTAAAATGCCTTTAATCGTACAGTTTTGTCCTTTAATTAACAGATATTTTTTTCAAATCAAACTAATAATCAATTATTTTATGTTATGCAATTATCATCATATTATTTTAAACAAAACTGAATGTCTCTAGCATAAACGGATTGGCAAGGATATAAATAGTTTTAAGTAAGAGGCAGTGCATCAATGCAAGCAACCATTTCTATATATTTTTAAAAACGGAATTTGAGACCTGCCAATTCACGGCTTGAAATTTTACGGAAAACTACGAATATAGACGTTTGACGAAATCAAACAAGATATATCGCTTTTACTTTTTCTTGAAACTTTTTGGTACTTTTCTTGATTTTCCCTTTTCGCATGCTATACTCTGAGTTTGCTACTTAGTCAAAACCACCGGCTAAGCCCAGCATCATAAACTTAAGAAAAAAGGCAAAGTGTTTCCGGCTTTTCTTAGGAACGAGCGTATGCATGCAATGAGGACAGAGTAGCTTTAATGAGGCATGGCGATTTTCTTCCGATGAAAACTTAGTGCTGCATACTTTACACATAAGCTGTCCTTTTGAGCCATTGTTTTTGTATAGATAAGCGCTTGGGGCATTGCAGCGAGGACACTTACAGTCTTCGTCGATGTCCCATTCGGATCTGTGCTTAATTGGTTTTATAGGCTTGAAATGATCTTTGTAACGCCACTTGAGGTAAGCCATGTAGTCGAGATAATCCCAAGGTTCGACGTTTTGAATCAAAGGCAACTGATCAATCTTAAATTTTTGATACTTTGGAGAGTGGGAATCATCAAAAGCCCATTGCTTTAAAGGGATATATTTACAGATAAAGTTAATCAAAAAGCAATTCTGTTGATAGAGTTGTTGAATTAGTTGTAGTAAATAAAGTATAATGTTCATGAGCATTTATCCTTTCTGATATTTTGGAATTTTGGTCGAGGACATTATATCAAAAATGGGAGGTAAACGCTCTTTTTATTTGTAAACCTCCAATAAATCAAGGTTTTAAAAGATTTAGAACAATAAAAACGAGGTAGTTTTTGACACTACCAAAATATCCGGGGATGTATGAAAATGTGAAAAAGAAAGGGAAAACAGCAGTAAGAATCTTAAGATCAACGCTTCCTTTTGGAAATGAACTTGCACTGGTAACGAACCTTCCAGCTACAATTACCGCAGAAAATCTGGCAAATATATATTACCAAAGATGGGAAATTAAAAAGAATAGTTTTTAAAATGCCAAACTCTTTTTGAGGGGAGATTATGGGCATTTTTTAACATGGTCTGTTATAAAATAATCTAAATGTCAGAAAAGATTCTTAAGTTTATGATGTTGTGCATAGCAGGTAATTTATTTGTTTCAAAGTTCCGTTTTTCGGAACACAAAAAACTCCACAATGAAAACAGGACCCTATCCTAACAACAATAAGGAGAAGGGCTACCCCGAAACAAGTAACCCTTCTCTTCCCCCATATACAACTCAAGTAATTGAACTAAATTCTTTCCACAATCAAATAAAATCTATCTATTTCTTCTATTTATCACCATTCATTGTTTTATAATTATATCATATTTTTTCTATACACACCTTTTTTGTCTTTAAATGTAGATTTTTGTCCGCAAAAATGCACCCTTCTATTTATATAGTCGACTTTTACAAATAACCATTACATAGGTTTCAGGTTTTTATTGAGCCTGTCCACCATCCAAGCGATCCGCTTTTCCCGTCCGGCATCTGTCTTTGCGTCAAAATAGGCTCGTGTATAGGTCTTCTTGACTGATAAAGACATAGCTTGAAAATTCGTACCGGCTGGTTCATATCCCTCCAGCAATGCAGTCAAGCAGGCAATTTGTTCTTCTGTAACCGTTGTGGATTTGGCAGCGTCCCATTGACCGTTTTTTTTGGCTTCCTCTATCTTCTTTCTTCCAAAATCGGTCATAAGTCCCCGTTCTTCAAGACTTTTCACCAATGCCTTATTTTTCTCCGACCAGTTGCTCTTCTCCCTGCGCATAGAAAAATATTTCTTGTATGTTTTATCGTCAATGCTTTTCATCTGTCCGTCAATCCATCCAAAGCAGAGAGCTTCTTCAAGCGCCTCTCCAGCTTTTATTGTCTTGGGTCCTCCGGCTTTGCCAAATAAAAGCCAAACACCGGCATTTGACAGACAATGTTCATAAAGCCATTTCCTAAATTCCTCTCTGTCGGCAAATTCCAATATATCGTTCATTATACATTCCTCCTTTCGTTGAACTTATATTATCCTTTACTCTATTCTTTTGTCAATTGCTGCCCGCTAAGGCGCGTGTGTTCGAGACTTTCCACACGTAAAACTATTCCGGACAAAAAATCAGAGGGCAAGTATCTCTTCCCCTCCACTTTTCAATCTTTAATTACAATCTTGCTTTATACTTCTCCTGCTCTGATGTCGGAATTTTCATTGCCGCCATTGCTTGTTCTGCGCTCCATTTCATCGTTTCCATTAGATTCTTTATGGTCTGCAACAGTGTATTTTCTGCAGTTTCATTTCTCATTTCTTCTAATGACTTACACATTTCATCCACTCCTTTCAGATTCTCCCCGATATTCACCGTTCCCATACAGAATATGCTCTCCATCCTCAAAGAATTGGCCTGTCGCCAAATTAATTCTTTCAATCTAAATTCTTGTCCAGCATTGAGATTCTCAACATCCAGCACACTGGAATGATACCTTGCTCCCACAAGACGCTTCATATCTTTCTGCGTCTGACACTCCGTAATAACCAAATCTTCTTTACCAGTAATAATACGTAGTACAAATTCTACTAATTCAATATTGTCCTTGAAAAGACATCTCATAAAGTCATCATCTATCGGACGCAAACCCTTTAATCTCTGCAAATCTGCCTGATGCTCATATTCCCTGATTTGCTGTTGTGCTCCATCTATATCTATATCCTCTTTCTTTTATTTTGATTCTATCACATTACCCCTTTTTCCTCAATGAGAAGAATTCCCATCCTCATTTAATGAATATTTTCACAAAGCTATCTCGCCCCAATTTGATACTTTTGGTATCTTCTTTTACCCACCAGAAACAACAGAACGGTAAACATTAAATATATAATCGGTGCAATTTGAAAATTAGTCAGATACTTTCCGAATATAGAGACTAACCTATCGTCCCAAAATGCCCATGTTACCAATAAATTCGTAGGTAATAAATCATATATCTGCGAAAGTGTTCTAAATTGATAGGGTATATCCACAAGCATTGTTAAAAACATAATTCCCACGGGAATTGCCATAACCGCAATACTATTTTTTAGTAATTCCGATAAAACCATAATTGCAACACTATACAAAACAGAGATTACAATTGCTGTAAAAAACAACACTAAAACAGCTCCGCCTACGCTCATCGTCCATGATGACATAGGAAATACAATCTGTAATGCCGCATGCAAACCATCCGCCCCATAAACTACAATCCTTGAAATCGCGGATACCCCAAACAATACAAACGACGTCACCATTCCAAATGTTATTCCGGCAAGCATTTTTGCTGCATATAACTGTTTTTTCCCATATCGACTACATAAAATGACAGCGTCCGTTTTCCGTAAATGTTCTACCGAAAACACATTGGCAAGACATATTGCAATCATAAGCAGCTGTATGTAGTTTATTGCACACGCATAGAGACACAAATCACTCCATCCATCTGTATGCTCATATATGAACGGTGTTTCTATTTGTGAGTCTTTCTCTTCCCAATACTCTATTTCCTTTTCCGTAAGCATTTGGTCTGCACGATTTTGAGAAATATAGTTTTTGCGTGTCAAATACAACCCGGCAGAATCGGTTTCTTGTGCTAATTCATCATCTTGCATTATATCCCACACAAACATATAGATTGATGCGTATTCTTCTATTTTTTCCGCTTTCTCCCTATAAGATTCCTGCATTTCCCGAAGCAAAGTATCATCAAGCTCTCTTCCAGAAAAGCTTCTTGCATACTCTCTTACCTTTTTCATATATTCATAACCGTTCATATCTACATCACCATAAGAATAGACTGAAGAAATCAGATTAGCGAAACTCAAAAAAATACACAGCAGAAGCATGACAGCACTAACAATCCAAACTATTTTTCTTTTTATAATCTTTTTGATTTCATAAACATATAATTGACCTATACACCTCATTACGAATCCCCCCAAACTGTTCCAAATAAAATTGTTCTAAATCACCAAAGTTTTCCTGCCACTCCCCTTGATATATCAGCTGCCCCTCTTTCATCATCAATATATTGTCTGCGATGTGTTCAATATCCGAAACAATATGTGTTGATAAAATAACGATATTGTTCTTTCCAATTTCTGCTATCATATTACGGAAACGGACACGCTCTTTGGGGTCGAGTCCCG
Source organism: uncultured Lachnospiraceae bacterium (assembly GCA_947366105.1). Taxonomy (GTDB): domain Bacteria; phylum Bacillota; class Clostridia; order Lachnospirales; family Lachnospiraceae; genus Faecalimonas. The sequence goes on from CANAZK010000003.1 coordinate 7,908, forward strand.
CGGTTGGCTCATCCAAAACAAGCAGACTCGGATTATTTAATAATGCCTGCGCTATTCCCAAACGCTGTTTCATACCACCTGAATAATTTTTGATTTTTTTATATGCGTCTGTTTTCAATGATACCATTTCTAAAAGCTCGTTTGCCTTACGCTTTGCCTCCTTTTTTGTCAATCCCTTTAGCGTTGCCATATATAACAGAAAATCTATGCCATCAAACGTAACTGTTCCGCTGTCTGATTTCAGGACACCACAAATCATCCTCATAAGCGTTGTTTTTCCCGCCCCGTTCGCTCCCAGTAAACCGTGTACTCCCTTTTGCAATTTTATGGAGATACGGTCTACCGCTATTTTATTATGATACTGTTTTGTCAATCTGTCTAAGATAAGCTCCATGCCAATTCCTCCGTCTGTTCAATGCTTTTTTTCATTTCCCTCACCACTAAAATAATTAAAATAATGAATCCAATTATCCAAATTGTCATATATTCCATTTCATATAGTATTGGAAAAATGCTCCGCGCAAAAAAATTCATTCCACTAACACCGACAGCAATCCCCATACATATATACAGCGATTCCATCCCATGTACCCTCCTTGTCGTCCATAATCCAATGAAAACCGTCAGCATATAAGGTACTAATACATACAATCCTCCTTGAAAAACAGTTGCAAGATTATGCACTGCACACACAGGAATTAGAAACATTAATAAGAGCAGATGAGATATTCCCAAAATTCCCATTCGAGCAAGTACAACACTTTTTAGTGAAAAACGAGCTGTCACTTTCTCCATAAAGCAGCCGTATACAAGCGCTATTCCAAAAGTAAAACTAAAAATGCCCCATACATACTTAGGAATATATCCCAACTGCGCCATTACAAAAGATAGATTACTAATTTCAGTCCGCGGCAATTTTTTCAAAAATTCCTCTTTTCGCGTTGGCGCTTCAAAAACTTTCCTTAATTCTTTTCTTAAATTCGGCTTCATGCAAAATCCTCCTCTCCCAATACATTTTTCAGCTTTTTTAATATTTTCAAAGTCTTTCGATAAAGAGAAAATCTAGATATATTCAAAATACTGCAAATATCGGATACCGGCACTTCATTTACATACCTTAAAAGCAATAATTCCTGTTCTTCTTTTGCAAGACGAGATACAGCTTCTTTCACTGCAATACTTACGAGTATCTCATCTTCCTTATCTTCTATCAAAGGCTCATCTTCCAATCGTTCTACTTGTTTAGCACGATATGTATCAATACATAAATTGTGTGCAATTGTATATAAATACCTTATTTTTTCCCCATTTCACAATAATTGCTATTTTCTAGAAAGCGAAGGAAGGTTTCTTGTGTAACATCTTCTGCAATCTGTTGATGATGCAGCTTAAAATAGCAGTAACGGTATATTTTATCGTATTGTTCATCAAAATCCATATGTATCCTCGAAACTTCCTTTCACTTTGATTAACGATTTGGACGGTTGTGATGTGCGGTTTATTCTAAAAAAACACCTGAAATTTATTTGGATTATGAACTATATCATATCCTTTCCCCACTCATCCGGGGATAGTGTCAAAAACTACCTAATTTTTATTTATTTTTTAAATTAATATATCCTTGATTTCCACCAAAAACCATGCTATACTTTCATTTGTTGCAAGCCTACAAAAACCAAGGTCTTATTGGGCTTGCCGCCGATTCCCGGCGTTACGGGAAGACAGCGAAGACATCCGCCGGATATCTTTGCTGCCCGCTAAGGCGCGTGTGTTCGAGACCTTCCACACGTAAAACAAAACTAAAGGAGAATTGAATATGAAGAATCAAAAGGTATTATTTATGGTGCAGGCGGCAATGATTGCTGCCATTTATGTGGTGCTGACAATGATGTTCGCACCGTTTGGCTTCGGAGAAATACAAATCCGAATTTCGGAGGCATTAACAGTCCTCCCGTTTTTCACACCCGCGGCTATTCCCGGATTATTTATCGGATGTCTGCTTGGTAATATCCTCGGCGGCGCTATACTGCCGGATATCATCTTCGGAAGTCTTGCAACCCTCATTGGAGCATGCTTTACTTACATGCTGAGAAAGCGCAGTAAATACACAGCGCCTCTCCCGCCAATTATTACAAATACGGTAATTGTACCGTTTATTCTTGCATACGGATACGGCGTTCCGCTTCCAATTCCGTTCATGATGCTGACAGTCGGAATCGGAGAAATTATCTCCTGCGGAGTCCTCGGAATCGTTATTTTAACTGCACTGGATAGATACAGCTATAAAATATTTCAGAAAAAAACAGCTTAATAAAAAGGTGTCCGCACAGTTTATCATAACTGCACGGACACCTTTTTCATCATCATTTCACATATCCGATAAACGTTCCTTGGCTTCCTGTCGTTCTTTCTTCAACAACTCTGATAATTTCAGTCGGCTTACGCCCGGTTTCCGGGTTAATATAAGTGAATGTTGCATCATCATATCCTACAAGTAAAATAGCGCTGTCCCCGCCAGTCATTGCTATTACCGGAGTCCCCTTTCCAATAATGTAGCAAAGCTGCTCCATCGTACAGCCGGTCAGATCTACCGCCTCGCCGCCGGAATAGTCGTTTAATATATCAAACACAGATTTACCGCCTGCCAGCTCTCCCGCCGCGTCTACATTCTTTCCTTCATAAACCAGCGCCTGACGCAGACATGCCGCCACCGAGCTTTCTCCTTCATTTACGGAAAATGCGGAAGCTCCTTCCAAACTGTAACGGAGCTGACGGTTTCCTCTCTCCCACAGCTTAGTCTGATCCGCCGTAACAACAACTCCTCGTACTCCGTCCGCCGCCTGAATGGCAGTCCCCGCTCTATCATAGATTCCCTGCAGCCTTCCATGACCATATACATAGTAGCCGGCAGATGCCTCCTTCTGCTCAAATGCAATGGTGGCAGGCTTCTCTAAAAGCATCTGCTTAGGCTTAAGAAGTTTCGGATTACTGTCATCAATCCCGCCTGAAACCTTCAGGCGTACCTGTCTTCCCTTTGTGTCACTGGTGAAAGTCTCCGTCTCGACGGACTGCTCCTTTTCTTCCTTATTATTCGTTATATAATCCTGGGAAGTATTCACATATGCCGCTCCGCTCTTCTGCACCCGGTTCATGGTAATCATATTTCCCTCAATCATAGCGTCTATTATATAGACCCCCTCTGACTGATATGATTTTGCAACTTCATTCTTGCTGTTACGTATTTCCAGTTTGTAAAGCGGTATGACGCTCTGACCGGAAGTTGTTTTACCCACGTCCGCCTTCTTTCCGATGCCATAAACCGCATCTCCCTGCACAAAACCAAGAGGACGTATTATTTCATCACTGCCCGCAGTCACTGTATAGCTTTCTCCTGAGTCAAAATTCCATACCTCTAAGCTTGCCGACTGTGTAACCGCGCTTTCCAACTGATATGCAATATGGGTACCATCCTCTGACGCAGCATACTGCCCCGTCTCAAGCTTTTCGGCCAAAACCACCTTATCCTGACTCTCCAAATCTATCTGATAAAGCGTACCTTCAAGCATCGCATACAGCATGTTCCGCGGTCGGCTGTAATAAATAAGCTGATTCAAATTGCGCCAGGCAATTTCCGCCGAATTTCTACTTGGAATAAACGCCTTTTCCTCCACATAATTATCTGCAATATTAAAATAATAAATAGCCGCTCCCACTTGTCCTTCGTGAACCCCCCGGTTCATATAACCATATACGGCAAAAGTGGTATTTCCCTGCTTGTCCATGTCAAGCAGACGCACCCAGTGATTGTCATTCAAATTACGCAGATCGTTGTTTTCTGCCTCGGCAAAACTGAAAACAAGTGAAATCTTATTTCCCTTCCTGTTATAATTCCAAACTTCACGCTCCTGAACGAAAGAAATGCTTTCGCCCGAGTCATTTGCAAGAAATTCTACATCCTCCTCCGCAGTTCCAAGTACAATGCCTTTTTTGTCAAAGTCCTTCCGAGTCCCGGAAAACACCTGATTCATGGTTCGCTCATAATCTTCCAGCGATGCTTCTCCCTTTAAAAAACGCACCTTAAAGAATTCCCTGACATTATATAAATCTTCCGTACCGGAATCATTCTTGCAATTCACCTGATATTTTAATAATACAGAAGTATATGTTCCATTACTTTCCTTAATCTCCCACCTGATGTCTCCCGCCATCTGCGGCGCTAGATTTCCCCAGCCAATCCGTTCCATGCCGGATGCCGGCGTGACTCTCTGCAGTCCATTTCCCTCAGCCGCATTTTCCATCATCATATGCGTTTTCAGTTCGTTCAAATCGTCTGCGCTCATTGCCCTATTATGAAAACTCTCGGCAAATTCAAGACATTGCTGTACATTAAACTCCGCCGCCCGAACAACCCGCATATAATAATAAACGCTGGTATCTCCATCTAATTCAAGAATGATACGCAGAACTTTCTCACTGCCGTCAGAAATGCTTTCGCCAAGCTCCAGATTCACCGTGTCCTTCACATCCTTCACGGAAGCTTTCTTATAGCTCTTTATACCGTCCAATGAAAATACCTCATAAGTGAGCGAATCAATTTTTCCCAAATAGCCGCTGATATTTGCCTTCACGGAAGTTCCAACCGAAATCGGAAGCAGTGTGTCCCGCATAGCAGTGATGTTCATCTCCGCCGTGTATCCGGAAAGATTGTTCACTTCATATCCTGACTCCTCGAAAGAAATCACCGGAAGCTCTGCCTGACCCATATCGGCAGTCATGTCCGCCGTCCCTTGATTCAAGACCATACTGAATCCCACAAGGGCAGCCACAAATACAAACAGCAGCACTACTCCTGTAACTATTCTCTTACCCATCTAAACTTCCCCTTTATCGCCTAACAATCCACCTATCATTGGTGAGATGTGTAAATGTTTCTCGCATTTTGTTATTATATCCTGATTTTTAGCTTTCTTTCCAGTCTTTACCGCACGAATAAGAATATTTTTCGGAGTATGCTCCATATCAATAAACTCCAGTATCTGTGCATCGTAGCCTTCCCTCTCAAGATACTCTGCACGAAGTGCGTCTGTTATAAGCGCCGCCACCCTTTCCTTAATCAGTCCGTATTTAAAAACCGGCGCAAGAGTCTCGTTCCAAATCTGTCCATTCAATTCATGCTGGCAGCACGGAACCGACAAAATCACTTTCGCATTCCAGCCCACGGCTTTCGCAAGTGCAAAATCAGTCGCTGTGTCACAGGCATGGAGAGTCACAACCATATCCACTTCCTCAACACCGGTATAATCCGCAATATTTCCCTCTAAAAATTTCAATTTCTCATAGCCGTATTTCTCGCTCAGACGGTTACACAAACAAATGACGTCCTTTTTCAAATCTAAACCGATAATACGGATATCATATTCTTTCAATTCATGCAGATAATAATACATTGCAAACGTAAGATAAGATTTACCGCATCCAAAGTCCAAGATCGTCACTTCTTTATCCTTTGCAAGCTGCGGCAGAACATCCTCAATAAATTCCAAAAAGCGATTAATCTGACGAAATTTATCAAACCTGTTTTTTACAATCTTTCCTTCCGCTGTCATAACCCCCAGGTCACATAAAAACGGCACAGGAATTCCCTCCTGCAGAATGTAATTCTTCGTCCTGTTATGCGACAGATCTATCTCCTTAGATTCGCCTGTCCTGCCTTTCTTCTTAACCGTAACCTTGCCTTTCTTACTTACCAGCGCCGTATATTGATTCTGCTTTGTATCAAGCTGCAGCTGCCTGAATTCCTCCATCATCCTTGTAAGATATTCTATGGCCTCCGCTCTGTTATAGTTCTCATGAAACGCCTGATTATTCCGATAAGACTCACATTGAAACAAAAGCTCATTTTTCACAAGAACCGGACGTACCTTTATCTTTGTTGTTCCGGTCTTTTCCCTCGGATTGCTTAAAACAGCGCCGATAAAATCTATATGCAGACTTTTTTCCAAAATTGTTCTGATTTCTTCCATTATATAAACCTTCTCTGTTTGTTCATTTCTATTGCATTTATGTGTGATATATATTTTAATGCCAATTCAACGGAAACGCAAGAAAGACCGGAAATATTTTTACACAGTTCGGGCGTGACTTACAAGCCACGCCCGGTTATCAGCTAAACTATCTCCTCCTTCGGTCTTATCCGCGGAAATGTCACCGTCACCTTAAACAAATCCCCGTCTACATACAATTTGAATTCCCCGCCCTGCATCTGTGTCAGGTTCTGTGCAATGGAAAGTCCAAGTCCGCTTCCCTCAGTGCTTCTCGATACATCGCCTCTTATAAATCTTTCTGTCAATTCATCTGCCGTTATATTAAGCGGATATTCCGAAACATTCTTAAGCGAAAATACCACAAGACTTTTATCCATTGAAAGATCCGCGTAAACTCTGGTTCCCGGCATCGCATATTTTGCCGCATTATTATATATATTCTCAATGACGCGCCACATACGCCTTCCGTCTACCCTTACAATGGCAGGCTCTTCCGGGACGTTGACAACTGCGGTAAGCCCTTTCTTTTCAAACTTCTCTGCAAATTCTCCGGTAGTCTGATGAATCATCTCAACTAAATTCAGATTAATAAATTCGAGATTAATATTTCCGGAACTGATTTTAGATGCCTCCACAACATCTTCCGTCAATGTTTTAAGTCTCTGCGACTTTTGATCGAGAATATCCAAATATCTCTGAATCTTCGGATCTTCAAAGTTCTCTTGCTTTAAAAGACCCACATAATTGATAATCGAAGTAAGAGGAGTCTTAATATCATGTGAAACGTTCGTAATCAAATCCGTCTTAAGTCTCTCATCCTTCAGACTCTTCTCAACTGCATTTTGAATGCCCTCGCCGATATGGTTGATCATCTCCGCCATGTCCCGGTTATCCCCTGACATTCCCTCCGTCGGAATCTTATACTCTGTATCCCCGGCGGCTATCCGCATGACTCCTTTCTTAATCTTCCCCTTCTCAATATTAAGCTGCGCCATTTTTATCAATGCATACAGGTCAACTCCAAGCGCCATCAGCACAATGAATCCCGTCTGGGAAACCATCAGCAGATTCACAAAGAACAAGCCGCCCCCCAGCACCATACTTTTCGTAACTGCGCTTCTGTTGCTCCATAAATATTTCAATGCAAGAACAAACCACCGTAAAATACTGTTTTTCCAAATCGTCCTCGCCTTAATCACTCTGACAAGGCTTAAATAAGCCGTGAGCACTGCGCAGCAGCTTATGCCGGCTGCCGTTCCTACCGCCGCCACGGCAGGCGCTGTGATTTTCCCATACTCAATTCCTTCCAAGTACCATGGGTTCCGGTCTCCGTAAAGTGCCTCGGCAAATAACATCGTAAGAGCCCCCGTTATAGAAACCACGAGTATAAATGCCATAACGGCAAACCATATTTCCGTCTTCCATCTGTCAAAGAACATCAGCGCTACATCTTCTCTATTATTAGAGCGTCCTGCAACTGCGGTCAGCCATACAACACAGATAAGGAAAATAACTGCGGAGTTTATTCCGATTATGATAACATTGTCTGCCCAAGGCATATATTTCATATACGCCTGGCTTTTTGTGTACAACGAATCCTGAATTGGATACTCTGTATCTACTGCCGCAATAAATTTGTAATTTAACGCCCCTGTCCCGGCATTCTCTACCATATGCTTCCAGTAAGGAAGTTCTACATTATCCAAGGACAAATTTGTCTTACACTCTGCAAGCGTCGGCGCCACAAAAACATATCTTCCACTCTGCATCATAGCCTCAATAGATTTATCCGCCAAGTCGAAAGCCCCATACTCCTTCCGGTTGGTTTCTACTCTTCCGGTATCATAGTCAATATAAAGATAAGAAAGATTCGTTTCACCTTCACTATAATCTGCTGCGCTCCTTTTATATCTCCAGTAAGAATCAGAAAGCTGCCTATACACTTCGTCCATCTTCTCCAGTATCTCCGTCAGTCTTCCGTTCCACTCAGCAGATTCATTTGCAATCTCCAGCACTGTTTTCCCTGACACTGTGCGGAGATCGCTGTATATACGCCCCGTCTGCCAAATATTCTTATAAACTTCATTTCCATCTTTGTCAAGAACCGGTCCGTTAGGCACCTGTCCATACTCCTCCAGCTCATGAAGCACATCTTCCGTTGACCATTCTTCCGTTTCCTCACTCGGGAATGTATAGCCCTGTTCTCTGCATTCCTTTACGAACTGCTCCGGAGCGGCATAGTTGTACTTTAACTCCCCGCTCGTCCGCTCGCACACAATAATGTTCTCTCTTTCCTCACCGCTGTACATATCAATCAGCTGCCTGAGCGTGTAACTAACCTCCCCTGGTCCCTCTGAAATTTCCCCGCTCTCATAAAACTTCTCCACATCCACAATCTGTTCCAGATTCAATTCTCCCTCGGTACACAGCAATTCCCTTAAACGAATCAGTTCCAAAACATCCACTGCTTTTTCTTCTAACTCGTCAGCAAAACCTTTCGTATCTTCAAATGCATACTTCTTCTCTCCCATAAGAAGCTCGCCGTAATTCTGCCCCGGATAAATAATCCCGATAAACAGACATATCGCAGCCGTAATAACTGAAACATGTGCGGCAAGCACCAAAATCCCTTTGCAAACTGCAGATTTATACCATTTTTTCATAAAGCTCCCTTCTAAAGCTTCTCTACCTTATATCCCACGCCCCACACCACTTTCAGATAACGGGGCTCTTTCGGATTAATTTCAATCTTCTCACGGATATGCCGGATATGTACCGCCACTGTATTATCCGCTCCGATTGCATCCTCATTCCAAATGCTTTCATATATTTGGTCGATAGAAAATACTTTTCCTTGATTTTTTACTAACAGCAATAAAATATTATATTCAATAGGAGTGAGTTTTACGGTCTCACCGTCAACTGTCACCTCTTTTAAGTCATCCTCAATTGTCAGTCCGCCTACTGTGTATACAGAGCTGCTGCTGTTCGTTACCGTGCTTCCAAGCTTTGTATACCTCCTAATCTGTGACTTTACTCTTGCCACCAGTTCCAGCGGATTAAACGGTTTTGTCACATAATCATCTGCCCCCACGTTCAGTCCAAGTATCTTATCCGCATCTTCTGATTTGGCGGATAAAATAATAATCGGCAGACTATTCTCCTCTCGGATCTTCAGCGTCGCTCTGATACCGTCCAGTCTCGGCATCATCACGTCTATTACAAGCAAATCTACTTGCTCTTTCCTCAATATCTTCAGCGCCTCTTCACCGTCATACGCTTTCAGCACATTATACCCCTCCTGCGCCAAATAAATTTCGATTGCCTCTACAATCTCTTTGTCATCATCACATACTAAAATATTAAACATTTTCATCACCTCCCTTGTAGTATACAAGATTAGCAGAGAATTTTTAAGAGCATATCGTGAAATTTCTTAAGAATTCTTAAATATCCCAGTTCACAAACTTTTAATATCTTGTTAATTGTAATTGTATAGGCATTTTAGTATAATAATTATAATTTTTTCCAGGAAACCCAAGGCGTTAAGAATGAAAGGACTGATAGACACTATGACAAAAACACTCGAAACTACATTATTTGAAGTTACTCCGAAGATAAAACAACTCGCAGAACTTTGCGAAGCAAGCAATGCCATTGATAAAGAGCTTTATACAAAATATGAGGTAAAAAGAGGTCTCCGCGATTTAAACGGAAAGGGCGTTTTGGCAGGTCTTACCAACATTTCCGACGTCTGCGCCAAAAAGCTGGTGGACGGAGTTGAGGTTCCATGCGCCGGCAATCTCTATTACAGGGGGTACAACATTAAGGAGCTGGTAAAAGGTTTCCTAAACGACAAGCATTTTGGATTTGAAGAAATTACATATCTTCTTTTATTCGGCGAACTTCCAAATACGAAGGAACTTGAAGATTTCAAGGAAACCCTCATCGAAAGACGTACGCTTCCTCCGAACTTTGTAAGAGATATTATTATGAAAGCTCCGAGCAGGGATATGATGAACAGTCTTTCCCGCTCAATACTGAATCTGTATTCCTATGATGATAAAGCGGACGACACTTCTATTCCTAACGTATTGCGTCAATGTCTGAATCTAATCAGTCAATTTCCGATGCTTATGGTGTACGGATATCACGCATATAATTACCGCATGGGACAGGATCTTTATATTTACGCTCCGCTGCCGGAACTTTCAACCGCTGAAAATATTTTAATGATGCTTCGTGAAAACAAGAAATATACGCAATTTGAAGCTACCGTGCTTGATATGGCGCTTGTGCTTCACATGGATCACGGCGGAGGTAATAACTCTACATTTACCACCCACGTTGTTACGTCCTCCGGTACGGACACCTATTCCACTATGGCAGCCGCTATGGCCTCACTTAAAGGACCGAAACACGGCGGAGCCAATATCAAAGTTACCTCCATGTTTGCCGATATGAAGGAACATCTTACCGATTGGACAGACGAAGAACAGGTACGCCGGTACTTAGTCGATCTGCTGGACAAGAAAGCATTTGATCAAAAGGGGCTTATTTACGGTATGGGACACGCTATTTACTCTGTGTCCGACCCGAGAGCGGATATTTTTAAAGACTTTGTGAAACGTCTTGCGGCTGAAAAAGGCTATGAAAAAGAATACGCTCTTTACGAGATGGTGGAAAGCATGGCGCCAAAGGTAATCGGTGAGAAGCGTAAGATTTACAAAGGCGTTAACGCAAATGTGGACTTTTACAGCGGTCTTGTATATGAAATGCTGGAGCTTCCAAAAGAACTCTATACACCTATTTTCGCCGCGGCACGTGTCGTTGGATGGAGTGCGCATCGTTTGGAAGAGCTTAAGAATGTAGACAAGATTATCCGTCCCGCATACAAGCCTCTGGCTCCTTATCGGGATTATGTAAAAATGGAGGACAGATAGCATAACTATGAAAAATCATTTTTATTACCAATCGAAGGATGGCAAAACCCGGATTCATGCAATTGAATGGGCGCCGGAAACAGAAGTCAAAGCCGTCCTGCAGATTTCTCATGGAATGGTGGAATATATTGACCGGTATGATGAATTTGCTCATTTTCTCAGCCAGCGCGGATATTATGTGGTAGGTCAGGATCATTTGGGACACGGCGAATCTGTACATAATGATTCCTGCCACGGATATTTCCATGAAACACACGGAAATGAATATGTAATTGGGGATATCCATAAGCTGCGTAAAATTACGTCCAAAAAATACCCTGACGTCCCTTATTTTATGCTTGGGCACAGTATGGGTTCTTTCCTCACAAGGCAGTATATCACCATATACGGGGACGGACTTTCAGGCGTCATTATTATGGGAACCGGCAATCAGCCGCTGCCCCTTATCCGGCTCGGTAAAATACTGTGCCGCATTATTGCAGGACTGAAAGGCTGGACTTATCGAAGTTCTTTCATTAATAATATGGCCTTCGGCAGCTATAACAAAAGATTTCAGCCCGCAAGAACCAAGATGGACTGGCTCAGCAAAAACGAAGATAATATTGACAGCTATCTGAAAGACCCTTGGTGTACTTTCCTATTTACCGTCAATGCATACTACCACATGTTCCGCGGCATAGAGCAGCTTTCCCTGAGAAAAAATTTTGACCGGATTCCTAGAAATCTGCCTGTATTTTTTGTCGCCGGTAAAGACGACCCTGTCGGCAATTTTGGAAAAGGCGTTACCACAGTCTGGAGAAAATATAAGAAAAGCGGTTTTAAAGACGTCTCGCTTAAGCTGTACGAGAACGGCAGACACGAGATTCTGAATGAAACGGACCGCCATATTGTTTTTCGGGATATATATCTGTGGTTGAAAAAACATCAATAGTAAGAATACATGCGCTTCATCTGTGACTTGAGCACCATAGATGAAGCGCATGTATACTATACTCCTCCGCTTCCGCAATATATTTTTCCCACATTTTTGTTGTGTCATGACTGGTAAATGCCAAATGTGTCAGACCGGCCTGCTTCGCCGTTTCCAAAATCTGTACAGCGTCTTCGCTTCCGTCCGATATTGTTGTATGTAAATGTAAATCTGCCCGATACATAATGTCCTCCTGTCAAGTTACCATACTTATCCGAAAACTTTTGATAACTATATTATACACTCTGTTTTTATGTTATACTAGTACAAGGAAGAATTATACAAGGAGAATTAAATCATATGAATAAGCCATTCTTAGGCAGCCCGCAGAACACAATCGCAGTATTGCAGAAATACAATTTTACATTCCAAAAGAAATTCGGACAGAATTTTCTGATAGATACCCATGTACTTGATAAAATTATAAACTCCGCGGAGATTACAAAAGATGACATGGTGCTTGAAATCGGTCCGGGCATCGGAACTATGACGCAGTATCTTGCCTGCGCCGCCCGCCAAGTTATAGCAGTGGAGATTGACAAAGCCCTCATACCGATTCTTGAAGATACGCTTTCTGCATACGATAATGTGACGGTTATTAACGATGATGTCCTGAAAACAGACATCACCGCCTTAGCCGTGGAACATAATGGCGGCAAACCGCTTAAAGTTGTGGCAAACCTTCCGTATTATATTACAACACCGATTATTATGGGATTGTTTGAAAGTCACGTTCCGATTGAGAGTATCACCGTTATGGTTCAGAAAGAGGTTGCCGACCGTATGCAGGTGGGTCCCGGCACGAAGGATTACGGCGCTCTCTCACTGGCAGTTCAATATTATGCCAAACCGTATATCGTGGCAAATGTCCCGCCAAACTGTTTTATGCCAAGACCTAATGTGGGTTCAGCGGTCATCCGCCTGACTCGCCATAAGGAAGCGCCTGTTACAGTAGAAGATGAAACATTGATGTTCAAGATTATAAGGGCTTCCTTTAACCAGCGCCGGAAAACCCTTGCAAACGGATTGAATAATTCACCGGAAATCAACCTTCCAAAGGAGCTGATCACCGAAGCCATCGAAGAACTCGGAAAAGGTGCCGGCATCCGCGGCGAAACGCTTACTTTACAAGAATTTGCCACGCTGAGTAATATCATCAGTGGGAAATTATAAAATATTTAAAAAGGAGAAACATTATGCGGTACGAAATCAAAGGAGAAACATTACCAGTTGTTATCTGCCAGCTTGAAGCCGGCGAGAAAATGATCACAGAAGGCGGCGCCATGTCATGGATGTCCCCGAACATGCTTATGGAGACCACTACAAACGGCGGGCTCGGAAAAGCATTCGGAAGAATGTTTTCGGGAGAGAAAATGTTCCAAAACGTCTACACATCTCAGGGCGGTAACGGATTAATTGCTTTTGCCTCAAGTTTTCCGGGATCTATCAAAGCCTTTAATATCTCTCCGGGAAATGAAATGATTTTCCAAAAGAGCGCTTTTCTTGCTTCTGAAGCAAGTGTTCAGTTATCGGTTCATTTCCATAAGAAACTGGGTTCCGGCTTATTCGGCGGCGAAGGATTTATTCTTCAGAAGGTTACCGGAAACGGAATTGTATTTGCAGAATTCGACGGTCATCTCGTAGAATATGATTTGCAGGCGGGACAGCAGATCGTCATAGATACGGGTCACCTTGCGGCAATGTCGTCAACCTGCCAAATGGATATTCAGACCATCAAGGGCGTGAAGAATATCGCTTTCGGCGGCGAAGGACTGTTTAACACGGTTATTACCGGACCGGGACGCGTCTACCTTCAGACAATGCCGATCAGCAATGTTGCAGGAGTGCTTCGTCCATATCTGCCGACCGGAAATTAAGATAAAGATTTAGAGAATGATACAAGATTTATTTTCTCTTAATATTTTTTCGATTTTCTTAAGGCAATGAACATACTTTGGACACATTTTTACTTTATACTTAGAGTCAGATAGTTGATAAAACAACTATCACCCCCCTCATAAAGTAAAACGCATCCGTAAGAGGATGCAGACTTTACTCTCATTCCTTTAAATTAAATGAAAGGCGAAGCCCGTTACCCTTGTGGTCGACGGGCTTTTGCTTGCTCTGTTTTCCCCGGCTCTTTTACGGTTCCCTTGTCTTTTTACTTTTTTTATGCTATATTCATGTTGCATTATAATTGATATTTTTCAGGAAAAGGATAATAAATACATATGATAAACACTACTTTATTTTTTGCAATGGAGATAATGGGCACCATTGCGTTTTCATGTTCCGGAGCCATGACCGCTATCCAGAAAAAACTTGATTTGCTCGGCGTAATTGTACTTGCCGTGATTACCGCTGTAGGCGGCGGAATGTCCCGCGACATTTTGATTGGAAATAATCCCCCGGCGCTTTTCAAAAATCCGGTATATGTTACCGTTGCCGTCGCTGCTGCAATCGTTATGTTTCTCACCGTGCGGTCCAAACGGCTCTCCCGGATATTTATTCAAGTCCGCCATTATGAACGCATTATGAATTTCTTCGATGCCGTCGGGCTGGGCGTCTTTACGGTTGTGGGTGTAAATACCGCGGTGCATTCTACGCATAACCAGTATTTTTTCCTGACCATTTTTCTCGGTGTGATTACCGGCGTCGGCGGAGGACTTTTAAGAGATATCATGGTTTGTGAAATTCCATCTATTTTAAAAGAGCATATTTATGCATGCGCCTCCCTCATCGGCGCATTGATTTATGCACTCTTTCTATATATAAATAAGCCTAACATCGGAATACTTGTCAGTGCGGCTGTGATTGTGCTAATCCGTGTCCTCGCAAGACATTACGACTGGAATCTTCCCCACGGCAAACCGGATATATTACAATAACCGGAGTACAGCAAAAGTCACACTAACGTCTTATTGCGCAAGTGTGACTTTTCACAAGATTATTTGAACACTTCTTCCGTAACAATACGAAGTGAACGTTCCACATAAGTTCTTAACAAATCAATACATGACTGCAGATCATCCAAATTAATAATACTGTTTGGAGAATAACCGTATCTTGTCGGAATGGAAATCCCCACAGCCTTGACCCCCTAATATGATTTATTGATGGCTCCGACATCGGTTCCGCCGTTTGCCAGCACATCAAACTGATATTGAATCTGATGTTCTTTTGCACATTCAGTTATCTGTTCTACCATGTCTTCATCACATATCACACAAGCATTGCTTATACTAATGGCAGCTCCCTTTCCTAAAACCGCGTTCCCCTCCCCGTCTCCCGGGACATCAAAGGAACCTGTAATGTCCACCGCAATACCGAGATCCGGTCTTATTCTTTCTGAAGATGTGGTCGCTCCAAAAAGCCCAACCTCTTCCTGTACTGTAAATACAAAATAAACATCATGGTAAGGGATGCCCATCGCTTTTAATGCCTCAATTTGGACATAACAGGCGCTTCTGTCGTCAAATGCTTTTGCCATCACATTTCTTCCGATCAGCTCCCGATATTCACCTTGGAACATCGCACAGTCGCCGACTTTTACATACTTTTCCGCTTCTTCTTTGGAGCCTGCACCGATATCAATATATAATTTATCTATTTCGCCGCTTTTAAAATCTTCCGGTTTTGCACAGGCAGCTACTGTTCCCACAACCCCGTTTCGGAACATCACCCGGTTCATAAACGAACAATGTGCGGAAACGCCTCCGACCTTTTTCACCTTCAAAAATCCTTCATCCGGAATCTTCACCCTCCCGTACTTAACCGATATAGGCTTCTGTATTATTTTCCATTCTCAATATACCGTCTTTTTCATATTTGTGAAAAATTTCTTCCAAAGCGGAACAGTACTTGTCAAAAGCTGCATCTCCCTTTTTAAGAGAGTAAGAGCCGGACAAACTTCTCTTTATAAAACGCTCTTTATCATAGTATAAAGGATTGCTGTAAGATATCCTCTGATATTTACCGTCAAAAAATCTTTTTATACGCTCGTCATCTCTTCTTATGCCCCCACTGAATCCCCGAAACGCCGGACAATATTTTTCAAAAACTTTATAACTTTCCCTGTTTACCGGAGAATCCATATCCCTCACATTCCAAATCAACAGAATTTTCCCGCTCGGTTTCAGAATTCTTGCACACTCAATTTTAAATTTGTCAATATCAAACCAGTGAAATGCCTGAGCTGTTGTTATAAAATCCACAGAATTGTCTTTTAGATTTGTATGAACCGCATCGCCTTTTACAGAAATGAAATTAGAATTCCCGCAGAATTCTTTTTCCGCGGCCATTCTCATGCCGTCATTCGGCTCCACACCAAATACTGTGCTTCCTTTTTGCAGAAGCTGTTTTGAAAATTTGCCCGTTCCCGAACCAATATCCGCAATAACAGAGTCCGTTGTAAAACTGTATTTGTCATATAATTTTTCAATAAATTCTAAGGAATATTCAGGTCTGCCATATGTATATGCTTCTGCCAGCCCCGTGAAAAGTTGTGTATTCTCCATCTAACATCCTCCTATTTTTTCATCAAGTATAGAATAAGTCAGCAAGGAATATTTTGTCAACGTAATTCTCAGATTCAATTTTCATAAGAAAAATTCCTAATTTCTTAAACTCATCTTAAGAAAATTTCGATTTCTTTTATTGTTACATCATATTTTGGACATATTTATCCTATATACTGATATCAAGATAGTTGATAAACAACTATCGCCCCCCTCATAAAGTAAAATGTATCCTGAAAACAGGATACAGCATTTTACTCTCATTCCTTTAGATAATAAGAAAAACGAAACCCGTTAGCCCTTGTGGTTGACGGGTTTTCGCTTTGTAAATTATGAACCGAATCTAATTTTCTGTAAAATCAGTCAGTTCGTCACTCAATATGTCTATACTATTTATTTTGCTGTCAAATATAGCTTCTTCTATGACTTTAACGCATTCTTCCGTCTGAGATAATATTTCTTTTCCCCAAAACCTTATAACTGTCCATCCCAAAAACAGCAGCTGTTTATTTACTTCTTCGTCGCGTTCTCTGTTTCGTGAAATCTTTTTAACCCAAAATTCACTGTTATTTGCCTTTTCCAAACGCGGCTTTAAGACCTCCCAGTCTTTCCCATGAAAAAATTCGCTGTCACAAAAAACAGCAACTTTATATTTCACGAAAGCAATATCCGGCTTCCCCGGCAATTTTGAATAATTTTTCCTATATCTCAGCCCTTTTTTCCATAACGCTTTTCGTAAAGCTACCTCTATTTTGGTATCTTTACTTTTTATATGCTGCATATTTCTTCTTCTTTGTTCAACAGTCAAATTATCCGCCATATCTCACCAAACCAACTTATCATCGCTTAAACTGCTCTTTATTTTTCCAAACATGCTTGCCAAAGCGTTTTGTCCCTGCATAAGAATTATAACATAATATCTGCTCCCTAACACCATCATTTTTATAGCACCCGTTGGAGCGCTCTATTATCTGCGGCATGCTTTAAACGGATCGTAATACCGCTGACAGCTCCTGAAAGATATTCTAATAATTCACTGCCATTTTCACAATGTTTTTCCACAAATACTTTAATCGCACTTTTTAACCACTCATTTATATCGTTTAAATCAGTTTGAGCAAATACTTCTTGTATACGTGAATAGTCGGACTCCTCTAAATCAAGCTCTGTCAATGGTTTTCCTGCCAAAATATGCACTATAACAGACATAAAAACAATTTCACAAATATTTTCTACCATTTCTTTATATTGTTTGTTATATTTTGATAATATATTTATAACGTAATCCTCGGGAAATAAGTTTAAAAATTTCTGTTCCAAAAAAATACACATGATAAACTCATAAATTTTATCAATTCCTGTATATACGGAAATATTTTTTAATACCGGATAATCAAGCGTCAAAATTGTATTTTGCGGATTAAACCGAATATCATACCACTTAAAAAATTCCGGCAGCCCATTGACAAACGTATCATGTAAGCAATAATTTTCATAATGAGAAAATTCTCCTAAAATCTCATTGTATAAACTCAATGCTTTTTTTGCTTTTTCTTCAACATATGCCGCTCCAATTTCATATGCCCTTTGTGCCGGCATTCCCTCACTTGAAATAATGGAATCCTGTCTAAATTGTTCTAATTCTTGAATACAATATAAGACGGCTCCCATCAACTGTTCCGCCTTTTCATAAGTCATAGATGTACTTTCGTTCGCAGTATACTTTTCAGCTAATTTTCCTACAATCGGTACTAGTTCTTCTAGCTCATATTTCATCAGCGTTACCTCCAGCAAAGCTCCTTTAAAGCATCAAGATACAATTCATAATCCCATCTTTTTACTTCATCAAATTTAGAATATTCTCCGTAACCATCTGAACCTTTGTATCCGTCATATCCGGCCCGGATTGCCTGCGAGAAAGCAGCAAGGCACGTGTTTTCCAAATACTCTAAATCTCCAAAACATATAAATTCAAACTGTTCCTTCATCAAATGGAGAAGTTCATCATCTGTAATTTCATCTTGCATTTCATTCTTATATAGATAAAAAATTTCCTGCAAACGAATGATTGTATCTACATAATTACTTTGTTGAATATAATCGGAATCACAGAACTCATAAATAATTTTTGTTGCAATGCCCTCCCCAAACTCGATTCTTTTCTGTTCCAGCAGAGAATTTTTTCTCTCTACCAAAATCAATTCAGCATCTTGTTGGGTTAAAACCAGTCCAAACCGTTCTGTTTTCTGATTTGTTTGAATCACTTTATCCAGTTGATTCTGCTGCTGTAATAAAACCATCCAATCTTTACCCAAGAAACATTCCTCCCCATCTTTTTATTTGAAAAATGATTATAGCACCGCATAGACAGTATTGGTAGTCTTGTATTTTAGGCAATTTTATGGTATTATAATAATAGAAAAAGGGAGCGGTTTTATTCGTTCCCTTTTTCTTTCTTAACTTCTCTATATTACTTAATATTATACAATTGTTTCGCATTTATTGCCGTCTGCTCAATTACTTCCTCTGTAGCAAGTCCTCTAATCCTTGCAATTTCTTCCGCAACATATTTCAAATTCAGCGAAGAATTTCTCTTACCACGATTCGGTACCGGAGCAAGATACGGACAATCCGTCTCAAGAACAATTTGCTCTAAAGGGACTTCTGCCGCCGTCTCCTTTAATTTCCTTGCATTCTTAAATGTAACAACACCGCCAATTCCGATATAGAATCCCATCTTTACATATTCTCTAGCAAGTTCCGCCGAATAAGAAAAGCAATGAATAACTCCCCTAAGCCCTTTTGCATGTTCTTTCATAATCTCAAGTGTATCAGCTGCCGCTTCACGGCTGTGAATAATAACCGGCAATTCAAGCTCCCTCGCAAGATTCAACTGCTCGATGAACCATTTCTTCTGAACATCATGAGACTCATTGTCCCAGTAATAGTCAAGACCTATTTCACCAACAGCAACTACCTTATCATAAGCAAATTGATCCTTAAGCCATGCAAATGTCTCTTCATTTAAGTCACCCACTTCGTCAGGATGAACCCCAACCGCTGCATATACAAAAGGATATCTCTTTGCAAGAACAATAGAATCTCGACAACCACGAAGACTCGCGCCAACGTTTACAATTGTACCGATTCCATTATCCGCCATACTTCGTAATAATTCATCCCTATCTTCATTAAATTGCTCATCATCATAATGAGCATGTGTCTCAAATATCATGTTGTCCTCCCTGAATTGGGGACGTAGCATTTTGTCCTTTTGCTACGTCCCCAATTAAATTTACCCCTGTCCCTTTTTGCATAACCCCCTGTCCCCTTTAATTTTCAGATATTATTTTTCCCTTTAGGGGACATAGCATTTTGCAGTTTGGGACACACCATTCTAATATCGGGGACGTACACCTTTTGTACTTTACTACGTCCCGAATTAGCAGATCTCCGCCCCGGCCGGCATCTGTTTCTCCGGCGTCATCAGCGCAAGGTTTCCTTCTGTATCCTCCGCGCAGAGAAGCATTCCTTCTGACAAAACGCCCGCCAATTTAGCAGGTTTCAGATTCACAAGTACCATTACCTTCTTGCCAACCATCTCCTCCGCCGTATAATGTCCTTTGATTCCTGATACGATCTGTTTTACCTGACTCCCTACTTTCACCTGCGAGCAAAGAAGTTTCTTCGATTTCTTCACTTCTTCACAGGCAATGATCTCACCTACCTGGAACTGCATTCTGCCAAAATCTTCAAACGTTATTTCCTCTTTCGCTTCGATATCAACTACAGTCTCTTCTCCCTCTGTCTCTTCCACCGGCGGATGAAGTTCCTCTACTTTTTTCATCACTTCTTCTATATCAAGTCTTTGAAAAAGAATTTCCGGCTTTTCTGTTACCTTCCCGTCACCAAGCTGTGTAAGAATTTTCTCTGCTGTCTCCGGCATAAACGGAGCAATCAAATCCGCACCTTTCTTAATGCTTTCTATCAAGTTATAAAGTACCTGTTCAAGACGCTCTTTCTTGTCTTCTTCTTTTGCAAGCGCCCAAGGCATTGTCTCGTCAATATACTTATTACAACGTTTGAAAAGATTGAAAATTTCCGTGATTGCATCCGCAACGCGAAGCTTCTCCATTTTCGCATCTACAATTGCAGATGTACCGTCAACTACTTTCTTTAAATCAGCGTCGACCGCCTCTGCCGCGCCTTTATCCGCAACGCATCCGCCAAAGTATTTGTTTGTCATGGAAATGGTTCTGTTTACAAGGTTCCCAAGTGTATTTGCCAGGTCGGAATTCAAACGTTCCACCATTAGTTCCCATGTTATCACGCCGTCGTTGTCAAACGGCATCTCATGAAGCACAAAGTATCTTACCGCGTCCACGCCAAAGAAATCCACAAGCTCGTCCGCATAAATTACATTTCCCTTAGACTTACTCATTTTACCGTCTCCCTGAAGCAGCCACGGATGTCCGAAAATCTGTTTCGGAAGCGGCAGGTCAAGCGCCATCAGGAAAATCGGCCAGTAAATTGTATGGAAGCGGATAATATCTTTACCGATTAAATGCAGATCCGCCGGCCATTCCTTCTTGAACTGTTCCGTTCCTTCTCCGCCGCAGTCATATCCGATACCTGTAATATAATTTGTAAGCGCGTCAAGCCACACATACACGACGTGTTTTGGGTCAAAATCCACAGGAATTCCCCATGTAAAGGATGTTCTTGATACACAAAGATCCTGAAGTCCCGGCAGAAGGAAATTGTTCATCATCTCATTTTTGCGCGAAACAGGCTGAATAAACTCCGGATGCGTATTAATATGCTCAATTAGTCTGTCCGCATACTTGCTCATCTTGAAGAAATAGGCTTCCTCCTTGGCCGGCTGTACTTCTCGGCCGCAGTCAGGACATTTTCCGTCTACCAGCTGTGATTCTGTAAAAAATGACTCGCACGGCGTACAGTACATTCCCTCATAATGCCCTTTGTAAATGTCTCCCTGCTCGTATAATTTCTTAAAAATCTTCTGAACCTGTTTCTCATGGTACACATCCGTTGTGCGGATAAACTTATCATAGGAAGTGTTCATCATATCGGCAATTTCTTTCACCTGCGCCGCAATGCCGTCAACAAATTCCTTCGGCGAAAGCCCCGCCTCCGCTGCCTTCAACTCGATTTTCTGTCCATGCTCGTCTGTTCCCGTCTGAAAAAACACATCATACCCCTGACTTCGCTTATACCTTGCAATTGCGTCTGCAAGAACAAATTCATAAGTGTTTCCGATATGCGGTTTGCCCGATGTATAGGCTATCGCTGTCGTCATATAAAATTTTTTGTTATCTGCCATCTCTTTTCCTCTCCTTTGATTATTAAATGCAAAAAAACTCCTAAAATACAAAAACGCCTCCTCCGATTTCTCAGAGAAGACGAGTATTGCCCGTGTTACCACTTCTATTCACTCACACCTCACGGCATGAATCTCATCAAGTGCAATGATTTCATTATAAATAATCCATCTTCACACTCTGTCGCTGTAAAGGGCGAACCCATTGTACTTAACCCGGTTATTCCGGCTCGGCACACCGCTCAGAAGCCATCTTCTGTTTCTTTCCGTTCTTCCCCTCTCAGCAATTATGGGAAATTCTCTGTAAAACTTCCAAAAACATACTCTTTTCGTCACTGCGTTTGTCATATAATCTGTTTAAAATCCTATCATAGTCAATTCAGAATGTCAAGGCGTGGTTTTCCCTCCCGCCTTGTCAAGAAGGCATGATCTCATCGCATAACAAGCCCTGCCATTCTCTTTTGCCTTATATAAAATGCTGTCTGTTTCCGTTAATAAATCTTTCACATTCTGCGGGAAAACAAATTGATAAGCGCCTATGCTGCAGCTTACTTTTTTGCCGGGCAGTGTATCGGAAATAGCGCTGAGAAATTTCTCCAACCTTTGCCCCAGCTCTTGCCCCGATATCGGTTGTTCAATCATAACTGCAAATTCATCGCCGCCGATTCTTCCCACCTTGCCGTCATCTCCGACCATATCCTGCAGATTCACCGCAATCTCTTTTAATACCCTATCTCCGATCGCATGTCCAAAAGTATCATTGATGACCTTAAAATAATCTGCATCTACAAACAAAAACCATCCTGTTTTTTCCGAATCAGCATCGCTCTTCTTCTGCGCTTTATCACAATGGTAAAGAAACATCCTCCTCCCCATCACACCGGTCAACTCATCCATTTCTCCTCTGTACTCTTTGTACGACATATATTTATAAATAAAAATCAGCAAGATAACCGAGATAACATTCAACGACAGCGAAGCAATCAAAAACTGAATCTGCAAATACAGCAAATCAGCAGAAATCATATCGGACACAACCACGCCATGCTGCTCCAGCATATAAGACTCTCTTTGGGCAAAATAAAGCGCCGCAAAAACTGCCATACATAACATGATGAACTCAAACAAGGCAAATAGAAAATGCACCTTCTCAGACGCGTAAGGATTATTAATAGGCTGATCAATACAAAACCTAATATCTCGTATTGTATCACTCTGATAAATCATCCACAGTAGTTCAACAGTTACGACGCAGATTATTGCAAAAAGCGTGTCATTCCATTCCCAATGCAACGCCGAATTATAATGATACCCAAGCTCCGGAAATAAAATTCCCATTGCAGTATAAACAAGCAGCGAATGCACTTTAGGCGCAGTGATTGAGATTACCCCTATCCACAAACGATAATGCCTTCTTTTTCTCGCTAATGCAAATGCTGCTCCAATCAAAAATCCGAACAGAACTCTCGTTCCAACGCTCAACAAAAGGCTGCCGACCAAAGAGCCGCTGGAAATCGGAGAAAACACCGCGTCTGCCGCCATAACATAAGAAGAAGACGCCTTATACATACTGGTGATTCCAAAAATCAGCCCAACGATTGCGGATTGTGCAGGACCAAAAAGGCAGCCCGAAATCAAAATCGGTATGTAAGCTATCGTAACAGATATCGGCGATATGTGGATATATCCCAAAAAAGTAAATGACATCAGCAATTCGCCCATAAGCAGAATCCAAAAAATATAACGGTCAAAATGGGAATCCCCCCACAATTTTTTTGTCATTTTCACTCAGTCCCTCTACTTATAATAATTAATCAGACATCCCTTGAGAATTATCTGCCGCTCCGTATCTGTCAAATCGCCCAGTTTCAGCGTAATCTCTTTTAATCCGTCGCCCGCTACATAAGCCTTAATCTCACTCTGTTTATTCTCTACTGCTTTTCTCACATCCGGCACGAAGATATAATCGCCGTTCTTAAACGACAGCGCCGTATGATCCTCTTCTGTAATAAACGGAAGCATACCCCAGTTAATCAGATTTGAGCGGTAACGTTTTGTCGCATATTCATTAGCAATGTTTGCCCAGCCGCCAAGCACCTTCTGGCAGGATGCCGCCTGCTCACGGGCAGAGCCGTCCCCCGGTTTCACTGCGAAAACAGCGCTTCCGATTCCAATGTTTCCTTCCCCGGCATTCGGAAACTGCGTATGAACAGCCTTCATCACCGGTTTCAATTCATCAAGAACCTCCAGCGGACATGTTCCTGCTTCAATTGCTTTCTGCGCCTTCTGTACCTCTTTTGCCCGCCCCACATATGCCGGGTCCTTACGTGAAAGTGCAAACTCCGCCAGTCCAAGCGGATTGGAACGGTAGGATGAAGTTTCTCCCGACGGAATCAACTCATCCGTCGTTGTAACCGGGTCATGAATTTCCGATACAATCTTCAAAATCAAATTCTCTGGCAACGCCGGCATTGTCGGCCAGTCCTTGATATTCGGACCAAATTTAATTTCCACAGACGGGTCTGCTTCACCTTTGCTATCAAAAACACGGTTTGCATAGATTCCACCGTCAAAATGATATTTCGGCGCCTTATACTCCCTGTCCATTACCTCCGCCGCTGATGTAAGGTAGCCCTTATTCGCCGCTGTCGCCGCAATTGAGCGTGCGTCCATAAGCGCCACAGAAGAAATCTGTCCGCTCTGCAGCTTAGAGCCTTCCCTGTTCGGGAAGTTTCTGGTTGAGTGGCGGATGCTGAATGCATTGTTAGCCGGCGTATCGCCCGCGCCAAAACAAGGTCCGCAGAACGCCGTCTTCACGATTGTACCTGCCGCCATCAGATCCGCAGCCGCCCCGTTCTTCACAAGCTCCATATAGACAGGCATACTTGCCGGATATACACTGAACGTAAACTCATCAGCGCCGATACTCTTTCCCTTAATAATCTCCGCCGCCGCACAGATATTTTCAAATCCGCCTCCGGCACATCCCGCAATAATTCCCTGGTCTACATAAAGCTTTCCGTCCCTGATTTTACTTTGGAGTGAATAATCCACCGCCCCGTCAAGGCTTACAAGCGCTTTCTGCTCCACGTCATGCAGAATGTCTTTTAAATTAGCGTTTACCTCGTCAATCGTGTAAACATTGCTCGGATGGAACGGCATTGCAATCATCGGCTTAATTTTACTTAAATCAACATAAACCATACCGTCATAATAAGCAGCCTCACCCGGATTCAATTCTTTATAGTCTTCACTCCTTCCATGAAGCTCATAGAATTCGCGAATTGTCTCATCTGTCTTCCATATGGACGACAGACATGTTGTCTCTGTTGTCATAACATCGATACCAATACGGAAATCAGCGCTTAACTTGTCAACACCCGGTCCCACGAACTCCATAACCTTATTATTGACATATCCATTTGCAAATGTGGCGCCGACAATTGCAAGCGCAACATCCTGCGGACCAACGCCCGGCGCCGGCTCCCCGTCAAGATAGACACCCACAACACTTGGCATTTTGATATCGTATGTTTTATTAAGAAGCTGCTTTACAAGCTCCGGTCCCCCTTCGCCTACCGCCATTGTTCCCAACGCGCCGTAGCGGGTATGGCTGTCCGAACCGAGAATCATCCTGCCGCCGCCTGCAAGCATCTCCCTTGCGTACTGATGGATGACTGCCTGATGAGGCGGTACATACACTCCTCCATACCGTTTCGCACACGTCAGTCCAAACATATGGTCATCCTCATTAATTGTTCCGCCCACTGCGCAGAGACTGTTATGGCAGTTAGTCAGCACATACGGCACCGGGAATTTCTCAAGTCCCGACGCCCTCGCTGTCTGAATAATTCCAACAAAAGTAATATCATGAGAAGTTAATTTATCAAACTTAATCTGCAGATGTTCCATATCAGAAGAAGTATTGTGAGCCTTTAAAATGCCGTAAGCAATTGTATTTTTGGCCGCCTCTTCTTTAGAAATACCTGCATCCTCCCTAATCTCTGTGCCGTTTATCAGGTAGACGCCTTTATCATATAACTTAATCATAGCATTGTCCCTCCTATATTATCATTGGTATACATTATAGACCCCTATTCCAGTGTTTGCAAGGATTTCATGTGGCTGGCAACCATCAGCGCTATTTTAAACGTAAGCGCATCATCAAAAACTCTTACGTCCAGCCCTGTTTTCTTTTGGATTTTCTCCAGCCTGTATACCAATGTATTTCTATGCAGATATAACTGTCTGGCAGTCTCCGATATATTCAAATTATTTTCAAAAAACTTATGGACCGTAGACAATGTTTCCTCATCAAACTGGTCTACAGCCTTTCCCGAAAATACTTCCTTCAAGAACATATCGCACAGCGAAACCGGAAGCTGATGAATCAAACGCCCTATTCCAAGCTCATTATATGCCAGAATATTTCTCTCCTCGTAGAAAATGCGTCCCACATCCAGCGCCATGCCCGCCTCCTTATAAGATTTGGATACATCCTTTATCTCATGAATAATGGTTCCATAGGCAACACGCACATTGACCATAGCCTCCGTATTCATAACATCTACAATGGACCTTGCAATATTATTCAGTTCCTTATATCCTTCGGAATCCTCCAACGCCTTAATAAGAATAATACGTTCCTCATCGACAGCCGTAACAAAATCATTTGTATTCGTGGCATAGATTCCTTTCAGAACCTCAAGAACAAGACTGTCCTTCGGATTCTTTGGCTCTATCATAATGACAGCCCGTCTGGCCTCTATCTCAATCTTCATCTTTTTGGCGCGGTTATAGACGTCCACAAGAAGCATGTTGTCAAGGAGAAGACTCTGGATAAAATGATTTCGATTCATCCTATCCTGATACGCCGTCAAAAGTCCCTCAAGCTGCTTCACTCCAAGCCTGCCTGCCACCTCTACTCCTTCATCCTCTGAATGAAGCACAAGAATATACTTAAGCTCCTCGTCCGAAACTGCTCCAAAGAGACTCCGCCCGTTCTTTCTTATCTCGTCGTTCCCTCTCATACCGGATATAGTATCCTGAATCTCCCTGCGCTCTTTCTCATCGCTGACCGCCGAATGCGCAAGACACACACCCTCCCGGTTCCAAATGGAGCAGGTCTTTCCAACAATATCCGCCATGTCCCTTACCGTTTTATGCAGCACCTGATTCGATAACACGTTTTCACTTCCTTTTCTTATGATACTTATGATAATTAAACAGAATTTCCTATAATACAAAATAGGGGAAGCTGTTATGCCTCCCCCTTATCGCCAAAATTATAATCTCTTTAATAATTCTTCTCTCTCAGCCTCAAACCCAGGTTTTCCAAGAAGTGCGAACATATTCTTCTTATAGCTCTCCACGCCCGGCTGGTTGAATGGATTTACTCCCAATAAGTATCCGCTTACTCCACATGCGAATTCAAAGAAATAGAATAACTGTCCGAGGTAGTATTCATTCTGCTCCGGGATGTGAATCATTAAGTTTGGTACATTTCCGTCTGTATGAGCAAGAATCGTGCCGTTCATTGCACTCTTATTAATGAAATCCACCGTCTTTCCCGCAAGATAATTAAGACCGTCTAAGTCAACCGGCTCCTCCTTAAGAATAACCTCTTCCGCAGATTTCTCTACGTTCAGAACAGTCTCATACATAATACGATTGCCGTCCTGAATAAACTGTCCCATTGAATGAAGGTCTGTTGTCAAATCAACCGAAGCCGGGAAGATACCCTTTTGGTCTTTTCCTTCGCTCTCGCCGTATAACTGTTTCCACCATTCAGAAACATAGTGA
Organism: uncultured Lachnospiraceae bacterium; assembly: GCA_947366105.1. Classification (GTDB taxonomy): domain Bacteria; phylum Bacillota; class Clostridia; order Lachnospirales; family Lachnospiraceae; genus Faecalimonas. Next base: position 35,525 of record CANAZK010000003.1, read on the forward strand.
AGGCTTGGCTCATAATTTGCCAAAACTTCAATTGTTTTACCCTTGCGGAGTAAAATATTGCGGACTGCCGCATATTTTAACGCATCATTTTCTGCAAAATCACTTTCAAGCGCAAGCTTTCTTCCTGCCTGTGCGCCCTCCATCAGCTTAGTAATGTCAGCGCCGCTCACTGCGATCGGAAGAAGTCCTACCGCCGTAAGAACCGAGAAACGTCCTCCTACATCATCCGGCACCACAAAGCTCTCATATCCTTCCTCCGTTGCAAGATTCTTAAGCGCGCCCCTGGCCTTGTCAGTCGTCGCATAAATTCTCTTCGCCGCTTCCTCTTTTCCGTACTTTTTCTCCAACAGGTCCTTAAATACACGGAACGCAATTGCCGGCTCTGTTGTCGTACCTGATTTGGAAATCATGTTTACGGAGAAATCACGGTCGCCGATTACATCAATCAAATGTTTAATATATGTACTGCTGATACTGTTGCCCACATAATAAATCTCAGGCGTCTTCCTGATTTCCTTTGAAACCATATTATAGAAACTGTGTCTTAAGAATTCAATTGCCGCTCTCGCACCAAGGTAAGAACCTCCGATACCGATTACCAACAATACTTCCGAATCGCTCTTGATTTTCTCTGCCGCTTTCTGAATACGCGCAAACTCTTCTTTGTCATAATCCACCGGCAAATCAATCCATCCTAAAAAATCGTTCCCCGCTCCTGTTTTGCTTACCAGCAAGTCCTTTGCCTCCACGGCAAGCCTGCTCATGAAATCTACTTCGTGTCCGCTGATAAATGACGCCGCTTTTGAATAATCAAATGTTACTTTATCTGCCATGATACCATCCCTCTCTGAAAAAATACTCTTTAGAAATTCTATACAGTAATATTTTATCAAATACGCAGATACTTATCAAGCTAAAAACTCTTCTAATATTTCTCTTAATATAACTTCCTGCGGAACTCTCTGCCTGTGTTCCGGCTGCATTTCCGGTTCTTGTCCAATAGGTTCATCCGTCGCATACGCCGCTCTCTCTTCTACCTGTTCCTTCATATCTTCTTCCATCATTTTCTCTTCCCGGATTCTTTCTTCTCTAATTCTGTCTTCTCTGATTCTTTCTTCTCTAAGTCTCTCAGCTTTGACTTTCTCTTCTCTGATTCTCTCGGCCTTCATTCTCTCTTCCCGGATTTTCTCTTCCTCGATTCTCTCCTCCATGATTCCTTCCGGTTCATTATGTTTCGCTTCCATGACTTCAGGTTTTTCTTTCTTTTCTTCTTTGATTTCCGGCTCAGGAGACAGCTCTTCCTTCATCTCCGGCTCCACAGCCGCCCCATTTATTGTCTTCTCCATCCGCTGGTATTTCAACGACTGCTGTTTCTCATATCTTGGAGCACAGACATTTTCCAGATAGTCGATCATATACATTTGAACTGCTTCAAGCTGGTGAAGCTCATCAGTAGAAATTCGTACAAGAAATAAAAGCACCATTCCCAATCCGCCGATTACTCCATACCGGAAAGTGATTTCCTCCATTCCTATCTGCCGGTAACTGAACAACGCTCCCGCAAAACCTAAAAATCCGCAGATCCATATGGTCTGTCTGCCCAAATGTCTCCAGCTATGTAAACGCAGTCCAAAAACTCTGTACTCATAAAGGTATTTTTCCACAAATGCATGTGTATTTTCCACGCGGTCGCTCAGCATAACCGCATGTTCAAACTTTGCTTTTACAAGCTTCATCAGTTTGTGCGTACTCTTTCCCATTTTACTTGAAGCCCTTACAAGCCTCTTCAAGGTGAATACTGTAATGATTTTGCAAATAACGCCTAAGGCTGCAACTACTCCCATTGCCCAAAATATGGCATATGAATTCATAATTGTTTCTAACATATAGAAAATCCTCCTTCTTTTAATTATCGCTATTATAGCGTAAATAAAAGAAAGAGGGTGAAAATTCGTTTTACATATTTCTACACGAAAACGGCGTTCGACAATATATCTTTACCGTCGTTCCTGTTCAACTTTTACTTCAAAGCCTCCAAAAGCCCCCGGACAAGCTTCACGGAATGGGCGATTGCCAGCTTCTCAAATGCAGGGTAATCCATCTCGGCGCTGTTGTCGGCTTTGTCCGATATAGCGCGAATTATGACGCACGGAATTTTATTCAAATAAGCTGCATGGGCGATAGCCGCGCCTTCCATCTCTGTACATTTGGCATGAAACGTTGCCACAAGATGATCCTTTACCTCTTTAGAGGACACAAATTGATCTCCGCTTACAACTCTTCCCATAAACGTATGAATTTCAGGATTCACCTCTTCATTTACTTTCTTTGCCAGCCCGGCTAATTTCTCATCTGCCGGAAATGCAAATATATCCATGTTCGGCACCTGCCCCAATGGGTCGCCGAATATAGTTGCATCCACATCATGCTGAACGGCATCCGTAGAAATCACCATATCCCCAATATCAATCTGTGCATCCAAAGAACCGGCAATACCTGTATTAACCAAAGCGTCCACTTGAAAAACGTCCACAAGTATCTGCGAACAAAGCGCAGCGTTCACCTTGCCAATCCCGCTCTGCACGATTACACATTTCTGCCCGCATAACGTTCCTTTATAAAAAGACATGCCCGCTTTCTGAACGATTTCCTCCAAGTCCATCTCCTGCTGCAGTAATTCAACCTCATCCTCCATTGCTCCGATAATTCCTATCATAATCCTTCTCCTTCCATGTACTTCATAACTGTTAGTTACTGTTCACACCCTACGGGTGCTCCAGTAACAGTAACAACTGTTACTATAGTATAACAGAATTTTCTGAAGCCACCTAGCATTTTTTAATTACATATAGTAAACTGTTGCTGTATGTCATATATATTATATAAAGCCAGCTATATTTTAATTTAAGGAGGCATTTATTAAATGGAATACACACCACACGGCGTCTGCTCAAAAAACATAACATTTGAAATTAAAGACAATAAGGTTTACGGCGTCCAATTTACCGGCGGATGCAACGGCAGCCTGCAGGGAATCTCACAGCTGATAGACGGCATGAATGTAGACGAAGCCATCTCCCGCATTGAAGGAATCCGGTGCGGAGTCAAATCAACATCCTGCCCGGATCAGCTTGCAAAGGCTCTAAAACAGGCGGTGGGAAGATAATACATACCTCCCACAGGCTTAATGTCTGTGGGAAAACACCGGCTTTTCCTATTTTCCCGAATATTTTTCCAATTAGTTCATAGAATATTAACAGCTCTAGAACGTAACAGTTCAGCCATATCCATATGGCGGGCGAATCATGCTTGCATAAAGGCGCACGACATATCGGATATGAACTGAGCGCCCATTTATGAGCAAAAACAGCTGTAAAACAGCGAAAAGCACCGTAGGTGCGGTTTTGCGAATGGCGCGGGCTGAACTGTAACTTCAGAAAAAAGCTTTAGACGGAATTGTTTTGCATTCAATTCCAAGAAATGATATAGTCAAAGTAAGCATACTTGAGGGACTGCTGCAACCATTGCGGGCTCGGATGACTTTTGGTGATAGTGTGATGGTTTAAAAAGTCGGAAAGAAGATCTAAATTACATTCTAATCCGATGACTGCCGCAATGGTTGCAGCAGCCCCTCATTCAGGAATATTGACAATCTGATTAGTCTACATAAAGCGCGTTTGTATTAGAATATCCTGAATCAGATGCCGCATTATGTGTCGACCAAACCCTATAATAATATCCTCTCGGCACCGTAAGATCCTTTGCCGATGTAAGTGTATAGGTATTATTCTTAGAAGCTGTCCATCCGGTGTAGCTTACCCAGCTTCCATTCACAAGGCGCTCCACCCTTACGGCAACCTTTACACTAGAAACAACTTGCTGGGCAACAGTTGTAGCGCTGACCCGAATCTTCCCGGTGCCAATTAACGCAATGCGGGAACTTCCAAACTGCAGATACTGCCCTCTTGTCTGCAGCATCATCTCGCCTACGGACTCCTTCGCATCCTTAAGAAGCACGGAGCCGTCAATGATAACCGTTTCATTCTCAGATGCTTGTACATTTTCTGCGGGAGCTGCAGCCAGCACACCGACTATCATCGCCAACATCATTGCCATTGCCCAAACCTTTGTTTTCATCTTTCGCTTCATTAATTTGTCCTCCTTAAAAAACCCCTATATTATATATACAATTAACTCGCGAAAAACTAACGCCATTTTGCTAAAAAAAATGAAATTTTTTTATAATTTCCTCAATTTCAGCATTTTGCATAATTCCGGATAGGAAATATTGGCTATTTTTATAGGAGAATTGAGCCGTATATTGTCGTTCATCTGTGTCTGCAACTTTATACTCACACACTGTTATCTCTGTCTCTGGAAGACTGATTTGATATTCCCGAAGCAATTCTTCTTTTATTTCTGTTCCGCTTGAACTTTCCACATAAGGCGCCAATATCCTGAAGGTACATACTTTATCTCCCATGGAATAATATAACATTGCCTCCTGAATCTTTTCGTCTACCTGCATATTCAAAAATTCCATTCCATCCGGCTTATATGACATTTGTACCGTTTTCATTCCAAAGACTTCCTCTATCTTTTGATATGCTTGTTCCTCTGTAAGAGTTTCAATCGGCTCAACTTCGTCTGTATCTACGAAAGTTTTGTCACTGTCCCCAAGCACTCGCTCAAATACCTGGATTATAATATTCTTTCCTCCCACGCTGGTCATTCCCATGGCTATCACAACGCCCAAAGCCGCCGCAAGTGCAATCCACATTTTATGTTTCTTGGGTTTACGCGCTCTGTATGTATTGTTTTGAATTTCTCTTCCAATAAGGAGTGCCTCTTTATCCGACTCGGACAAATGGGCAAGGGCTTTCTCCTCGTTATATTTTTGTATTCTGTCCATCATCCGGCTGTCCATGTCTTCTGTCACATACACATTCCGAATCTCAGGGACGCTATCTATTGCCTTCTTGATCGCATCTGCCTCTCGCTGCAATTCTTCCTGCGAAAGGTCTGCAACCAGGTCATCTTTTCTTTCCATCTTTTAACCTCATCTTCTGTTTCATTTTCCTTGACCTTTTATCCAAATCTGTTTAATATAATAAATCATAGAGATTGAATTTCGGAGGAATATTATGAAACGAATTATACTTACCGGGGGCGGAACCGCTGGTCACGTTACCCCTAATATTGCTTTATTGCCACGTTTAAGAGAACTTAATTACGATATTCATTATATTGGTTCCTATCAAGGAATTGAAAAGGAACTAATTGAACAATTTGGAATTCCTTATCATGGAATTTCCTCTGGAAAACTGCGCCGTTACTTCAGCCTTCAGAATTTCTCCGACCCTTTCCGCATTGTCAAAGGTCTTTCTGAAGCAAACAAACTGATAAAAGCTTTGAAACCGGACGTTATCTTCTCCAAAGGGGGATTCGTATCCGTTCCGGTAGTGATGGCGGGAAAACGCCGTCATGTTCCTACGATCATTCACGAATCCGACATGACGCCCGGGCTTGCAAATAAATTATCCATCCCGTCCGCCACAAAGGTCTGCTGCAACTTCCCCGAAACACTAGAGCATCTCCCTAAAGAAAAAGCAGTTCTCACAGGCTCGCCTATTCGCCAGGAATTATTATCAGGCAACAAAATCGCCGCTCTTGACTTCTGCGGACTGACTCCCGACAAACCTGTTGTCCTGATTATCGGCGGAAGCCTCGGCTCCGTTGTTGTAAATAACGCAGTACGGGCTATTCTTCCTGAGCTTTTACAAGACTTTCAGATTATCCATTTGTGCGGCAAAGACAAAGTGGACGAATCACTGCGCAATTTGACAGGTTATGTACAGTATGAATATATCCAAAGTGAACTGAAAGATATATTCGCCCTTACAGATATTGTCATATCCCGTGCCGGCGCAAACGCAATCTGTGAACTTGCGGCGCTTAGGAAGCCGAATCTTCTGATTCCTCTTTCTGCCAGCGCAAGCCGAGGCGATCAGATTCTAAATGCCCGCTCCTTTGAACGTCAAGGCTTCAGTATCGTGATTGAAGAAGAAGAATTAAGCAGCCAGAAACTTCTTGCTTCCATCCACAGCCTGTATGACAACCGGGATTCTTACATCAGCGCCATGAGCCAGTCACAGCAGCAAAATTCCATAGATACAATTATCAGCTTAATTGAAGAAGCTGCAAATTAATCAAAAATAGGTGTCGCCAGACGCCTATTTTTCTCTTTCAAATAACTGTTCATACTGCTCGGAATAATGCAGCTTGATCCAGCGTCTCGCCCTATACAGCATCGCATGCAGAACCTCAACGCGGATATTCATCTCTTCCGCAACCTCTTTCTGCGATTTCCCAGCACAGTATACCTCAATAACCGCTTCATACCATCTCTCATTTTCTTTGCGCAGCTCCAAGAATATTTCCTTGCTCAAAATGCCGAATTTCTTGTTCCGCTCCATATCGAAAATGCTGTTTTCCAAGTTCATGGTTACAGCCTCTGCATCCTCCTCCTCAAGAAGCGCCAGCTTCTCCATTTCATTGGTCATGCGCTTTTTATAATTAGCGGACTTATTCTTCGTAACCCTTAACAACCAGTTCTCTGCCGTGGCACTGTTTACTTTTTCGATTCTAGTATACAATTCCATAAACGTGTCCTGAAATATTTCCTCCGCCACATCATAGCTCCCTATATAATACAATGCTGCACGAAATACACTGTCCCGACACTGCTCATATATACTGTCGAATTTCTCATTACCACTAGATTTCATTTCTCTTTTGCACCTATTATCCTTTGTATTTTATATTTTCTTCCTACTTAAGCTTTGAAAGAATTTCCTCTCTGTCCTCATCTTTTAATGTGCCCGGCTTCCATGCAACTCCTACCTTATCCCCGTTAAATCTCGGAATCAGATGCACGTGAAAATGGTGTACCGTCTGGCCCGCAGCCTCTCCGTTATTCTGAACCAAATTGTAACCGTCACAATTCAGAATCTCCGTCATCCTTGTAATCATTTTCTTAGCCAGAACAAGTACCTTAGACGCCGTTTCATCCTCCAGCTCATATAGATCTGCATAATGCTCCTTCGGAAGAATAAGTGCATGTCCCTTCGCCGCCGGACTAATATCCAAGATTACGCGAAAATCCTCATCCTCATATAGCGTTGCCGACGGGATTTCCCCATTTGCAATTTTGCAGAAAATACAATTATCATCTTTCATTTTTCTTCTTTCCTTTCTTTATTTATTGTCGAAATTTCTCCTTTTATTTTGATTGAACCCTCTATTTTGTAATGTTACACTTGTCCCAAAGGAGGAATTGCCATGTTTACATTAGAAGATACCCAAAAACTGCACAAACTTATGAATCAAAATCCCGACAATGATGCCATCATTAAAAAACTACTAGACTCACATCAATTTACAATCAGCAAAATCAGCCATGAAATCAGAAATCCGCTTACCCTTATCTCAAGTACGCTTCAGCTTATGGAAAAACAGCATCCCGAAGTTGCAAGATTTTCCCACTGGAGCAGTGTACTTGAAGATATAGACTTTATGAAACACTTACTGGAAGATTTATCCTCTTACAATAATGGTTTCCGCCTGCACGCCAAGCTTATACACACATCAGACTTTATAAATCACATAATTTTATCTTTTGCTTCCTCTATCGTGGATACCGCGATAGAATTGTCGTCCAAAATCGATCAAAACCTGCCTGATATATGGGGCGACCCTATAAAGCTCCGAGAGTTGTTTCTCAATCTGCTTCAAAATGCCGCTGATGCAGTAGACGGCTGCGGCAAAATACAGCTTCAGGCATACCGCCGGTACGAAAATATTATCGTAACAATCACAGATAACGGCTGCGGTATTCCGTCCTCCCGTCTATCTGATATTTTTGCTCCTTTTACTACATATAAAGCTAACGGAACCGGACTGGGACTTGCCATCGTCAAGTCGGTGGCCGACGCCCATCACGGCTCCGTGGAAGTAAGATCAGCGCTGCACGCCGGCACTACTTTTACAATTACGCTTCCGATACAAAACCGCCCCTGTCAGGAACCCGGAAAGTAATCCTCCAATATGCGCCATATTATCAATTCCGCTGCTTGTAAAACCATGGTAGAGGCTGCACGCCACCATAAACACCATCCCCCGCGTATTCAGGGTTCCAAGACGGCCGCGATTTTTAATAACTATAAAAAGCAGCGCTCCTATGACCCCGAAAATCGCTCCCGAGGCGCCTGCTGAAATTGCGAAGTTTCCTGTCCTCCAGTCAAAAAACGCGGACAGGATATTGCCGCCAAGACCGCTCAGAAGATACAGAAATACATACCTGAACCGTCCAAGCTCCTCTTCCAGTACGCCTCCAAGGAAAAAAAGCATCATCATGTTGTTCATCAGATGAGAAAAACCAAAATGCAGAAACATACTGGTAAACATGCGGTAGTATTCTTTATATTCCACCACAAACGGCAGATACATGGCTCCATGCTCCAGCATATAAGCTCCGTTTTCTGTCATGCCGAACAGAGACAGCCATACAAATACCGCTATGTTTACCGCTGCAATTATAATCGTTATAATTGGTTTTCTTCTCTGTGCCATATGTGAATCCTCCTAATCCTATATATTATAAGATAGTTTCCATGTTTTTACAACTTTAAGGTTTGATTTCACTGTCTAATATGGCTCTTGACATCCTTTGTACTTAATTTTCCCTATTACTAAAGAAACGTAAACAAGCATCAACGTAAGCATCAGTACATTCAACAATATTTTCATCTGAAAAATGGTTAAGACAACTGCAGCAGCCGCAATTACATATAATATTTTTTTCAGTCTGGCCGTAAACCTGCCATACTCCCTTTTCGATACCGGACGTTCCGGATTAAGAACCGGCGCCGTTATCCCTATTAATGTTTCCAAGGCGATAATAATTCCAAGCCCTATGCCGACAGGCAGATTTATTCTGTCACTGAACAGCATAATCAGCAGCAATGTAACAAGGGAGACTATAAAGCATTTAACATACGTATCTGAATGATATCCGCCCGAGTGCATCCGCAATGGTATGAAAACCATGAAGAAAAACAAGCCTTCCATCATCCTGCCCATTATAAGCAGCAGCGCCATGCTGGCCGCTATGTTGACAGATATTTCTAAAGCTGATTGGATTCCAAAGGCTAAAATTTCTTCCTGCTCACTGCTCAGCACATTTCGCCGGCTTATACCTTTCAGGATTTTATTACAGAGCAGTTCCATAAACTACTCTGTATCCTTCAAAGCGTCCGGCAATTTAGGCTGGTGGAAAATAAAAAAGCAGAAACCTTCCCTTGCCATGAACAGCGCGGCTAAACTCAACGCCATCACAGAATTCATCCCTCCCATTTTTTTGTTAAAAAAAGCATACAGTTTTTTCATAGTGACTCTCCTTTTTTATTTTTATGTAACAGTTCAGCCATATCCGGTATGACGGGCGAATTATGCTTGCATAAAGGCGCACGACATATCGGATATGAACTGAGCGCCCACTTATGAGCAAAAGTCAGCTGTAAAACAGCGGAAAGCACCGTAGGTGCGATTTTGCGAATGGCGCGGCTGAACTGTTACATTTTTATTTTATTTTAAATATGTCCAATTTATTCCTAACAGCATTACATTTACCTATATATCGCTTATATTTACTTCTTACAGAGTATAAATCTGCCGTAAATTTAGTACACTTATTAATACACTACTATAAAAAGGATTAGACTGATGAAAACTAGATTGAAAGAATTACGGAATACGAAAAAGATTACCCAAACTGCACTTTCAGTGAATATAGGCTGTTCACAGAATACCATCAGCAGAATTGAATTAGGGGAAGCTGTACCCAACGCTGAAATTCTGATAGAACTTTCTAAGTATTTTAATACTTCTGTTGACTATATCTTATGCTTAACAGATCAAAAAAATAATAATTCTACGATTTCTCCTTCATCAAGATTAGCAGCTTACTGCCAAAAACTGCAGGCACTTACAAAGAATGACCGGGAATTCGTTTACAATATGATTGACCGTTTGAGCCAAAATACATAGGATTAGAGGTAACCCGTTTTGTTTAAAATTGCCATATGTGACGACGTCATTTCTACTACAACTGAGATTGAAACACTGCTCAGTTTAATCGCTAATGTCAAAAATTATGAATTAGATATCGACATATTTTTCGATGGTTCAGCCTTAGTTAAGCAGATTGCTGCCGGCAGCATTTACGATATCATTTATTTGGATATTGAAATGAATGAATTAGACGGCATCAAAGCCGCCCAATACATTCGCAGTCTTAGATTACCTTCATTATTGATTTATATTTCCGCATATGATTCGTACTGTAAACAATTATTTGAAGTTGAACCATTTAGATTTTTATCCAAACCTATAAATACTGCACTTTTTAACAAATATTTTTTAGCGGCATGTAATCGGTTGGAAACTAAAATTCTATTTTTCCCATTTTCTTTTAAACAAAGAATTTATAAGGTTTGTATTGCAGATATAATATATTTTGAAAGCAAAGGACGTTACATCATAATACATACTTCTAAACAGGACTATCGCTATATTGACAAAATCCGTAACGTGGAAGATTTTTGTCTAAAACATGATTTGAATTTCCTAAGAATCCAGCAGTCCTATTTAGTTAATCCTTACTATATCAGCAACCTTTGCTTATCTGAAGTAACTCTGTGTGACGATGTCACGCTGCCAATAAGTACGAAATATCAAAAAACAGTACTTCAGCATTATTTAACTTTGGCGGAGGATTTATAAATGCTATCTTTCATTTCATCACTCTTTTATATGTGGATTATCAACATATTTTTTCAAACATTTTTTAATCCCCGAAGGATTAACACCGGACTAAAATTAACAATATGGACAGCATTTTATGCCATTCACTATTTTATATTAAATCAATTTTATCTCCTCTTTGTTAATTTTATTACGGTATATCTTTTATGTGTACTCTTATGCAGGCTTTTGTTTGAAGGCTCTACGAAAAAAATCTTATATTTTTGTCTGCTGGGGCAGGCATCCGGCATGCTTATTGAGGCGATAGCTGCTATTTTACTGCAATCAACAGGAATGTCCTTCGCTGAGTATAAAATGTTGGGCTCCTCTATTTCAAAATTATTGATGCTGGCCGTTATTCATGCCATTTCCATCCGCAAACGGCAAAATTCAAAACAAGAGCCCCCTCTCTTATATTGGACGCTGCTTTTCTCAACTACAGTTTCCAGTATTTTTATAATTTTTGCTATTGTATTTCTTTCAAATATGACCACCGAAAATTCATATACACTATTATCTGCCGCATCTGTTTTCGCACTTATTTTTATTAATGTTGCATTATATATTGTATATGAAAAGCTTTGCATTTCAGCAGATTTGCAACTTAAAAATGCAATTATGAACCAGCAGATAACCCATTATCGCGAAATGATATCCAACCAAAAGGCACAGGACGACTACTTAAGAAAAGAACGGCATAATTTAAAAAATCAGTTGATTGCTCTGAGCGGTTACGCCGCCCATAATCAGACTTCTGAAATTACCGCATTCATCGACAGTCTCTTAAGTGAAAAGCATTTTGGCATAAGTGAAGATTCCGTCTGCCCTAACCTTGTATTAAACGCATTATTAGCTTCCAAAAAGACTTTTGCCGCAAAAAACAATATCAATTATAAATTAGATATTGATGTTCCAAAGACATTGCCATTTGAAGATATTGATTTAAGCGTACTCATCGGAAATGCTGTCGATAATGCCTTTGAGGCGTGCATCGATACGCCCAAGCCATATGTATCTGTCACAATTTACTATAAGAATTTTGTATTATATTGTCATTTTGAAAATTCATATACCGCAGTTACTGTAAAAGACTCTATTCTTCAGTCCACAAAGCCCGATTCAGACCTCCACGGTTATGGATTAGCTTCTATCCAGGATATTGTTGAAAAATATTCGGGAATCGCAGACATAAACTTACAGGAAAATATTTTTTCACTTAAAATATGTCTCTACACAACAAAATAACACTATCAATACTATTTTCAGATAAGAAAGATTTAATTTTTATTTATGACTTGATATTTTATAGATAAGCCCAAGAACCTCCATTAAGTCTTTCTTATCACACTCATTAAAGTTTTCTAAAAATGTATTCATCTTAGCATTATTATGTCTGTCGCACTCTCCAAAGAGAATATAATCTGTATTCGCTTCCAAAGCCCATGCCAGTTTGTACAGCGTATCTGCCGAAAATCCCTTAAGTCCGCTCTCTATCTCGTATAAAAATTTGGACGAAATATCTGCCATTTCAGCTAAGTACTCCCTTGTATAGTGCTTTTCTTCTCTTAAAGAACGTATCCTGTTTCCCGCCTCATAGTATATTTTTTTCATTTGTATAATCCGCCTTTCTGCGAAAGGCACCAATGCGTCATGAAACTGG
>CANAZK010000004.1 GCA_947366105.1 uncultured Lachnospiraceae bacterium
TGGGTATGAACAGGCCTTAATTTCATCTAGCCTCTGGCCCAGGAAGAGTGCACATGCCGGTGAAACTAAGAGACCGGAGCCGGTGGGAGACATTAATCCATATACAAGAAAAGAATACGAGACAAACAGCGTCCGTATGCATCCGAAACGGATTGGATATGTGCAGGTATATGACCGGAGGGAACATAAGTGGACGGATATGACAGAGTGGGCATTTCTTGGATATCAGGAGCGGAAAAAGAGGCTTCTTGGCAGAGATTATGTACCGCCGATTTATTTAGATTAGGGAAGGAGATTGCGGCTGCCGCAATCTCTTTTTGAGATGGGAGGATACGGTATGGAATGGAAACGTCTGCTTTCGGCAGAAAGAAGCCGGGGGATATATACAAAATCAGCAAACCATACGACGGATTTAAGAAGTGAGTTTGAAAAGGACTATCACAGAATTATTGGAAGCGCTTCTTTCAGGAGACTTCAGGACAAGACCCAGGTATTTCCGTTGGATAAGAGTGATTTTATAAGAACGAGACTGACGCACTCTTTGGAGGTTTCCTCTTTTGGAAAATCGCTTGGACAGAATATTGGTGAGAATATTCTGATGTATAAGAAGGATGCTGGATTTACAAGGCAGATGAAGGAGGACATTTGCAATATTGTGCAGTGTGCAGGGCTGATACATGATATTGGGAATCCGCCTTTTGGTCATTTCGGCGAAACAGCTATCCGGGAATGGTTTGAGAGGAATCTCCCGATGCTGAAATTTAAAGGGGAAGTGATTGCAGATATACTGACTCCGCAGATGCGGGAGGATTTCTATCATTTTGAAGGAAATGCACAGGCGCTGCGGCTCGTAAGTAAACTGCATTTTCTAGTGGATGAAAACGGCATGAATCTTACATATGCCCTTTTAAATACAATTGTAAAGTATCCGGTTTCATCTTTGGAGACGAATAAGGCGACAGGAAATATCAAAGACAAGAAGATGGGATATTATTTTGCCGACCGCGAAATATTTGAGAAAATACAAAGGGCAACGGGGACAGAGGGCTGCCGACATCCTCTTGCTTATATTTTGGAAGCGGCGGACGATATTGCATATAAGACCGCGGATATTGAAGACGCGTTTGTGAAGGGGTATGTATCTTATAAGAAACTTTTGGAGGAGCTGGAAAAGCTGGATTCTGAAAATGGAGACGGCCAATTTCAGGCGGCGGAGAAGCTTTCGGGGAAGTATCGAAGCGGAGTAAAACGTGGTGTTTCAAATCCTGAGGAGTATGCAGTTAAAAACTGGATTGTCCGCGTACAAGGATTTTTGATTTCTTGTGCTACATATGGTTTTACGTCCAATTATAAAGAAATTATGGATGGAACCTATAAGTATGATTTGTTTCACGGCACATTGGCGGAGAAACTTATGGATTTACTTGGCGATTTGGCATACCGTGAGGTTTTTGTTTCTGAGGATATTTATAAAATGGAAGTGGCAGAGAGCGCAATGATTACGTTTCTCATGGACAGGTTCGTGAAAGCAGCGATAAAATACGATACCGGTCAGAAAATGGATTCTATTGATGTAAGGATGATGGCGTTTATATCTGACAACTATAAAAATGCTTATCACTATCATGCCAAAGGTAAGGATGAAGTGGAGAAACTTTATTTGAGACTTCTTCTTGTCACGGATTATATCTGCGGAATGACGGACAGCTATGCCAAGAGATTATATCAGGAAATGAATGGAATCATATAACACCCGGCGCCTGAATAGATATAGATATAAACAGACAAGGCAGGGGGAGCAGATTTGAAGCGTTTTACTCAGTACTTATATGAATGCCGGCAGGAAAAGAGGATCCGAAATGTGGGATTTGTGAAGGCAGAGCAAAAGGAAACGTCCTGCAGACTTCAGATACAGGGAAGAGGACTGGGCTCAGGAGCAGACGGCGGACTTAAGGTATATTTATTCTATAAACGGGGCGATAAATATGAGTCGGTTGTGCAGACGACGGTTCTTAAGAAAAGCCCTATTATAAATTGTATGCTGGAGTTTACGAAAGAGGACATTGGAAATGCACGGTCCGTAGAGGATATTGCAGGAATTGTCTTATCGGATGAGACCGGACGGAAATATGCCGCAGTGTGGAACGGAGAAAATGTAAACGTAGAAGACATTCATGAAATGACGGTTAAGCAGGAGAAACAGGAGGAAAAAGCGGCGGAGTCGGAAAGTGTATCTAAAGAGGAGGAGAAAGCCGAAGCTTTGGATGCTGCAGAAGATGAAAAGGCCGCGGCTTTGGAAGCGGCGGAGGAGAAAACGGGAACTGTGGACATTTGCGAGAAGATACAGCGCAAAGATCTTGCCAGACTTCCGAGAAAGGACTGGCGGTTGGCAAACAATAACTTTCTTCTGCACGGATTTTATAATTATCATCATTTGCTATGGATTGAAGAAGGCAAGGAGCTGTACATAGGGGTTCCGGGCGTGTGTCATGCAAGGGAGATGCAGGCGGCGAAAGCGTTTGGATTTACAAAGTTTATAACGGTATCGGAGACGGGAGTGAGCCTTAACGATGAGGAGAGGAATCCGGGGGAAGATTTCGGATATTATTGCAGGAGGATTATCAGAAACGAATGAATCGGGATGAAAAGTACATGAAAGAAGCAATCAAGCAGGCGAAGAAGGCGTACGCTGTCAATGAAGTACCGATTGGCTGTGTGATCGTATATGGGGATAAAATTATAGGGCGCGGATATAACCGGAGAACTACGGAGAAAAACCCTCTTGCCCACGCGGAGCTGATTGCGATTAAAAAGGCGAGCAAGAAAATGGGGGACTGGCGGCTTGAGGACTGTACCATGTATGTAACGCTGGAACCATGTCAGATGTGCTCCGGTGCAATTATACAGGCGAGGATGAAAAGAGTCGTTATAGGGTGCATGAACCCGAAAGCAGGATGTGCGGGTTCTGTTTTGAACCTGCTCCAGATAAGCGAATTTAACCATCAGGCGGAGCTGGAGACGGGAGTGCTTGAAGAGGAATGCAGTCAGATGATGAAGAATTTTTTTAAAGAATTGAGAAAAGCAAAGCAGAAGCATTGACATTTCTAAGGGGAACATAGTATAATAAAGTCTCGTGCAGCCGGGGAGCTAGCGGTACCTTGTACCCACAATCCGCTATAGTGGGGGTGATATTACATGGAGGGCTTTATTCTGTGAAGCTGCCCTTTGAAAGTGGCGTTGATGTTTGGGTCTTACGCGACGGAAATCCGTGAACCGTGTCAGGTCGGGAACGAAGCAGCACTAAGCGGAACCTTCCGGGTGCCGTAAGGGCGCCTGAACTGAGTTAACTGCAGAGGTAACGTTCATGGAATGGGCTCGAAGTGTAATGCACGAAAAAGAAATAGGCTATGGTAGAAGGATGTGCAATGCACATTCTTTTTTATAATATAGGAAACTTTGTTCCTAATAATTTATTATAGAAAATACAGTGCATGTAGGAGGATATCATGAATATTGTATTAGCGGCAATCAATGCAAAATATATACATTCTAATCTTGCGGTATATAGTTTAAAAGCGTATGCAAAAAGGTATGCCGGGGATATTTCCATTGCGGAATACACGATTAACCAGCATACGGATGAGATTTTAATGGATTTATATAAGAGGCAGCCGGATGTGCTTTGTTTTTCATGCTATATTTGGAATATGACTTATGTTGAGGCGCTGGTGCGGGATATTCATAAGATTTGTCCTTGGCTGCCCATATGGCTCGGGGGACCGGAGGTGTCCTATGATGCAGAAGACGTACTTATAAGGCTGCCGGAGGCGGCGGGAGTTCTGAAAGGCGAGGGGGAGGAAACATTTCTTGAGCTGGCGTCTTATTATATAGAAGAATGTCAGGGAAAGGAGTTGTCCGGTATCGCCGGACTTACATATCGGGACGATAAAGGGAAAATGATAGAAAATGGGTGGAGGAAGCCGCTGGATTTAAGCACTGTGCCTTTTGTGTATGAAGACATGGAGGAGTTTAAGAACAAGATTATATATTATGAGTCCAGCCGTGGGTGTCCGTTTTCTTGCAGTTATTGTCTCTCGTCGGTTGATAAATGTTTGAGATTTCGTGATATAGAGCTGGTGAAGAAAGAATTGAGTTTCTTTATTGGTCAAAGGGTACCTCAGGTAAAGTTTGTGGATCGCACATTTAACTATAAACATAGTCATGCTATGGCGGTTTGGCGTCATATATATGAACATGATAACGGTATTACCAATTTTCATTTTGAGGTTTCTGCGGATTTGCTGAATGAGGAAGAGCTGGAACTGATTTCAAAAATGCGTCCGGGGCTTATCCAGCTTGAGATAGGGGTACAGTCTACGAATCCCCTTACGATCCGAGAAATTAAGCGTGCGATGAAATTTGAAAGGGTGGCGCGCATTGTCGGAAGAATCAATGAAGGCGGCAATGTCCACCAACATTTAGATCTCATTGCGGGACTTCCGTATGAGAATTACGAAAGTTTTGAAAAATCTTTCAATGATGTCTATGCTTTGAACCCGGAACAGTTGCAGCTTGGTTTCTTAAAAGTCCTGAAAGGTTCCTATATGAAGGAACATGCCGGGGAATATGAACTTGTTAATAAGAGCCTGCCGCCTTATGAGGTGTTGTCTACAAAATGGCTTCCATATGAGGATATACTTAAGCTGAAGCGAATTGAAGAAATGGTTGAGGTTTACTATAACAGCGGACAGTTTCGGCACACGCTCAGGCACCTTGGGGATGCGTTTGCAGCTCCGTTTGCCATGTTCGAGGCATTGGGAGAGTATTACGAAGAAGAAGGTTTTCATATGACGAATCACTCCCGGATAACGCGTTATGAGATTCTTCTCGGGTTTGCGAAGCGGCATGACAGCGCAAGAGAAGAGCTATACCGCGAATTGCTTGTTTTTGATTTATATCTCAGGGAAAACATGAAAAACCGTCCGGAATTTGCCGGAGAATACACGGTGGAAAAGGACTGTCTTTCGGAGTTTTATGAAAAAGAGGCAAAGGAACACAGATATCTTAAGGGGTATGAGAAATACGATAAACGCCAGCTTCGTAAAATGACGCACATGGAAAGCTTCCGGTATGACGTGGCGGGAGATGGGACGGAACGTAAGAACCGTATATTATTTGATTATCAGAACCGCAGCAGATTGAACTATCAAGCGTCCGTTTTTTATGTACAATAGTTCAGCCATATCCAATATGTCGGACGAATTATGCTTGCATAAAGGCGCACGACATATTGGATATGAACTGAGCGCCCATTCATGAGCAAAAGTTAGCTGTTAAACAGTGGGAAGCACCGTAGGTGCGGTTTTGCGAATGGCGCGGCTGAACTGTTACATTTGGGCAGAGTTTATGAAGATGGATGTTGCAAAAACATAATAAAGAGTTTAAAATATATATATTATGTTAGAATGCAGATGGGGTACAGTTATGAATTTTTATGATAAGAGATTTAAAAAGGTTGTGGCAATCGTTGTATTGCTCATTGTGGCAGCAATGCTGGCAACGTCTGTTTTGCCATATTTGATGTAGCTGATTGTGGTAAGCGACAGCAGGGGAGAAGGAATCATTTATGCAGAAAAGAAGGAGAAAATCTAAGAGGAAGAGAACGAAAGGGCATAGTAAAATTCCCGTAATTGCCGTAACGGTATTTGCGAGTATCGTACTGCTTTGCGGCATCGCATATTTTATGCTTTATCGTGAGGTAAATAAGATACCAAAAGACACTATTTGCGACGGCATTTATATCGGACAAGTGGATGTATCCGGGCTTACGGTTAAAAAAGCACAGGAAGCCTTGAATAGTAAAGCCGAGGAATATAAGCAGCAGATTATAATATTTAAAGCAAGGGAACAGAAGGCGGAAGCATCTCTCGCCGAACTGGGATTTGAGATTGCAGATGGGGATAAACTGATTAAGAAAGCCGTAAAATACGGACATGAGGGCAGTGTGTGGAATCGGTATTTCCGTTTGCGGGAGCTGAAAAAAGAAAAGAAAATATTCAAGCCTACATATAAAATTAATGATGAAACGGCAGCGGGCATTTTACAGGAGCGGGTAAGCGGACTTTTGCCGGGAGCTTCGGATGCTACAATTGCGAGGAGCAACGGACAGTTTGTCATTACAGAAGAAACAGAAGGCGCGGGAGTCGAAACGGAAGGAACTTTGAAGGCGGTTCGTGCATTTCTTAACAAGAAATGGGACGGCAAAGGCGGCGAGGTGAAAGTGGTTGAGACGGTGCAGAGTCCTCAGGTTAGAAAAGCGGATCTGGAACCGATTCAGGATAAGCTTGGAACTTTTTCTACTTATTGCGGCAGCGGGCAGTCCCGGGTAACCAATATTGAAAACGGCGTACGTCAGATTAACGGGGCAGTGCTTATGCCGGGAGAGGAATATTCGGCGGGAAAAGCAATGCAGCCTTTTACAGCGGATAACGGCTATGTGGAAGGCGGAGCCTTTGAAAACGGAGAGGTTGTCATGAGCATGGCGGGAGGAATCTGTCAGGTGTCTTCCACATTATATAATGCGGTAATTTATGCAGAGCTTGAAGTTACCAGCAGACAGCCGCATTCTATGACCGTCAATTATGTAAAGCCGTCTAGGGACGCGGCGATTGCAGGAGATTACAAAGACTTTAGATTTAAAAATAACTATGATACTCCGATTTTCATAGAGGGCTATATAGAGAATGGAAAAGTCATATTCAATATCTACGGTAAGGAAACAAGACCTGCGGGAAGAACGATTGAATTTGTCAGTGAAACCATATCAACGGAGGAACGGCCGAAGAAATTTGAGGAGGACGCGGGAGCGGCTATCGGTAAAATATCAGAAACATCCGGCGGCTATAAAGGAGTTAGCGCACAGCTTTGGAAAGTTGTATACGAAAATGGCAGCGAGGTAAGCAGGGATGTTTTCAATAAGAGTGTATACAAACCATCCGTAAACAAGGTGAAAGTCGGTACTTCATCTTCCAATCCGGAATGTACACAATTGGTTCGCGCGGCAATTCAAACCCAGGACGAGGCGAAGATTAAGGCGGCTATCGCTAATGCAAAGGCAAAAGAAGCGTCCGCATCGGTTCCTGAAGAGCAGCCGGAAGAGACTCCGGAGGAAAATCAGGAAGAAAAGCCGGAGGAGAATTCTGAAGGTACCGAGCAGCAGGGAGAAGGACAATAACGTATGAAAATAGGTAATGTATCACAGACGGTGCTTCGGCGTTCTGTTTTAAAACAACTGCATACGGTAAGGAAGGAGTCCGTAATTACACCGTCGGCAGAAGAAATGTGTTCCGGCATACAGCCTGCGGAAGGGGAGCAGGTATTGTTTTCTAATGTGTCGATTTTTGGCGACGAAAAGGACTTGGCGGTTTTCGCCATTGCACACGTCATAAATGACCTTGCTACACGGGGTGCAGAACCCGTGGGCGTAAATTTAAGTATTCTGCTTCCTCCTTATGCTTATGAATCAAGACTTAAGACAATGCTGGAGCTGGCAGAAAGGGCGGCGGCGTCACAGAATATTCAGATAATGAATGCCAAGGCGGAAATAAATCCGGTGATTAAAAAGTCCATTGTAACGGCTGTGGGAACGGGCACTTTACAAAAAGGGCGGCTGATTCAAAGCGGCATGGGAAAAGCGGGGCAGGATATCGTGCTGACAAATTGGATTGGCACGGAGGGAATGCTCCGAATTGTGAGAGAAAAGGAAGAGGAATTATCGAAACGATTCGTACCCGCGTTTATGGAACAGGTAAAACGTCAGGATTGTTTTCTGTTTGCGGTAAAGGAGCTTACGCTTGCGAGGGAATATGGGGTTTCGGCAATGCATCAGATTACAGACGGTGGAATACTTGCGGCGCTTTGGAATATTGCGGAGGCTTCAGGGACGGGACTTGAAGCGCGGCTGGAAGATATTTCCATTAAGCAGGAGACTATAGAAATCTGCGAGTATTTTCATCTGAATCCATATCAGATGACATCTGTCGGAAGCGTTCTGCTTGTGACGAACGACGGAGAAGGCCTTACACGGTTTCTGCGTGAGGCAGAGGTGGAAGCGTCAAATATCGGCAGGCTTACAGGGGGAAATGACAGAGTCATTTGGAACCATGCAGAGAAGCGTTTTATTGACCGGCCTGCTCAGGATGAGCTTTTGAAAATTTACATGTAGATTAAAGGGTGGAAAAATGCTTAACATTGTTTTATTTGAACCGGAAATTCCTGCAAATACCGGTAATATTGGAAGGACCTGCGCGGCAACAAACACAAAGCTTCATCTTATAGAACCGCTCGGTTTTCGTTTGAATGAAAAGGCGCTTAAAAGAGCAGGGATGGACTACTGGGCGGAATTGGATGTGGCGACTTATATTGATTATAATGATTTCCTTGAGAAGAATCCGGGAGCCATGATTTATATGGCGACTACGAAGGCCGAGAAAGTTTATACAGAGGTGAATTACGAGCCGGACTGTTATATTATGTTTGGCAAAGAAAGCGCGGGGATTCCCGAAGAAATTTTGGTGAGGCATAAGGAGGACTGTATCAGAATTCCGATGTGCGGAGATATCCGTTCGCTGAATCTTGGAAATTCGGCTGCGATCGTTCTCTATGAGGCGCTACGGCAGAATGGATTTGCCGGAATGCAGACAGAGGGATGTCTCCATCGTTTGAAGTGGGAAGAGTAACTGGAAAAAATAAGTTTTTAATCGGAATGATAAATTATAGACATAAATATAGGTAAATGTTATAATATCCATACAAAAAAGCATATAAAGGCGAAGGCGGAGGGAGCTAAATGAAATACAAAAACAGTGTGTACCGCACTTTTGCTCTTATTTCACAGCTTGGAATCAGCATGATAGTACCGGTTCTTATATGTGTGTGGCTTGGTTCATACCTGGAAGAAAAGTATTCCATTCCTGTTTTTATCCCGCTTGTAATAATGGGAATACTGGCAGGCGGAAGAAATATCTACTATCTTGTAAGGCATGCGAATGAAGACCCGGAGGATAAGGAAGATGAATAAATCGGCCGATGATACGCTAAAGGAACTGCTCGCAGGAATTTTATTCTGTGGGGCTGCCGCTCAGATCATTTGTTTTCTTGACAGAGAACGCCTGATTTATACATCGCTTGGACTGTGGATTGGAATTGCAGCAGCGGCGGGGATGGCAGTGCACATGAAGCGCACAATTGAAGATGCCCTTGATTTGGGAGAGCAGGGCGCGGTAAAACATATGCGGAAAGGCTATGTTCTGCGCTATGGACTTACCGCGTTGATATTTGGGGCGTCTGTTTATTTTGAAATTGGAAATCCGATAACTCTTTTAGTTGGAGTTATGGGGTTGAAGATAGGGGCTTATTTACAGCCCGTAACACATAGAGTGTTATGTAAACTTAAGAAGTCGTAGCTGTTCAGCCGTATTAAAAAAGATATGGATGAGCAGTTACAAAAAATCTAAGCAAAGGAGGGTAAAAGTGTGGGAAATGGACTAGGAATACTAGCGGCCAAGGAAGCGGATTTCATGATACATAGTCTTGTAAAGTTCAACCTCTTTGGTCAGGATTTATACCTTACTACAACGCACGTCAGTCTGCTTATTATCTGTGTCGGTCTGATTATATTCGGATTTGTGGCAAGAGCCAAGCTTAAGGTGATTGACGGAAAACCCGGCGGATTCCAAAATGCAGTGGAATTGATCGTCGAGATGCTGGATGGTATGGTACACGGCAGTATGGGCAAGAATGGAATCCCGTATAGAAACTACATAGGAACATTGTTTATATTCCTGCTGATTAGTAATATTTCGGGACTTTTGGGACTTCGTCCGCCGACGGCAGACTACGGTGTGACATTCCCGCTTGGTGTTATTACTTTTTTCATTATTCAGATAAATAACATCAGGTACAACAAATTTGGTGCATTTACCGAATTGTTTAAACCATTGCCGTTTTTATTCCCAATTAACTTAATTGGTGAAATCGCAGTGCCATTTTCACTATCATTGCGTTTGTTCGGAAACGTGTTATCAGGAACAGTAATCATGGCGTTGCTATATGGATTGCTATCTAATGTAGCGATTGCATGGCCGGGATTCTTGCATATTTATTTTGATATCTTTTCCGGCGCAATTCAGACATATGTATTCTGTATGCTGACGATGGTATTTACGAACAACAAAATGCCGCAAAACAACTAAAACTTAAAAGAAAACATTTTTTAGGAGGATTTTAATTATGAATGGAATTACAAACGAAGCTTTAATTTTAGCATGTTCAGCAATTGGTGCAGGTCTTGCGATGATCGCAGGTATCGGACCTGGTATTGGACAGGGTGTTGCAGCCGGTCACGGTGCATCAGCAGTAGGAAGAAATCCGGGCGCAAAATCAGACGTTACTTCTACAATGTTACTTGGTCAGGCCGTAGCAGAGACAACAGGTCTTTACTCACTTGTTATCGCTCTTATTCTGTTATTCGCTAACCCATTATTAGGAAAACTGTAAGAATAACAAAAGGACAGTATTTTAAAATATTAGAATAAGAAGGAAGGAGGCTGGACCTTGGAACGTTTATTTACGCTTGACGCACAGTTTCTTTTTGACGCCGTAGTGCTGGCAATTAGTATGTTTGTAATGTTTACGTTCTTGTCGTATCTTTTATTCGAGCCGGCAAGAGATCTTCTTGAGAAGCGCAGACAGCGCGTTCTTGACGATCAGGAAACTGCAAAGAAAGAAAAAGCAGAAGCTGTTGCTTACAAAGACGAGTACGAGAAGAAACTTAAAGAAGTAGATAAAGAAGCGCAGGAGATCTTAAGCGCCGCACGCAAGAAAGCTATGCAGAATGAAGCAAAGATTGTTGCAGAGGCAAAAGAAGAGGCAGCCCGTATTATTGAACGTGGAAATGCGGAAATCGAATTAGAGAAGAAACGCGCATTGGACGAAATGAAGCAGGAAATTATTTCCATTGCATCTATGATGGCAGGAAAAGTTGTGACAGCTTCAATTGATACAAATGTACAGGAAAATCTAATTGAAGAGACATTGAAAGAAATGGGTGACAGTACATGGCTAAGTTAGTTTCTAAGACATATGGAGACGCATTATTTTCTGTGGCATTAGAAGAGAACCGTGTAGATGCATTTTATGAAGAAGTGCAGGGAATGAAAGAAGTATTATCCCAAAACGGAGAGCTTCAGAAATTAATGGATAATCCTAAAATTATCAAAGAAGATAAGATTAAACTTATCGAGGAAGCTTTTACAAGCCATGTTTCTAAAGAAATTGTAGGGCTTATAGCACTTCTTATTTCCAAAGGCCACTCAGCTGATGTTGAATCAGTATTTGACCATTTCATTGGACTTGTAAAAGAAGATAAGAAAATTGGCGCTGCATTTGTGACAACAGCAGTTGCACTGACAGATGTGCAGAAAAGCGCTGTGGAGAAGAGGCTTCTCGACACAACACGTTATGAAAGCTTTGAGATGAATTATTCCGTAGACGAGAGTCTTATCGGCGGAATGGTAATCCGTATCGGCGACAGAGTTGTGGACAGCAGCATTAAGACAAAGCTGTATGAGCTGTCAAAGAATTTAAGAAGTATTCAGGTATAAAAAATATTAGAGAAAGGTGGATTCGCTCCATGAATTTAAGACCAGAAGAAATCAGTTCTGTCATTAAAGAACAGATTAAAAGATATGCGTCAGATTTAGAAGTATCTGATGTGGGAACGGTTATTCAGGTAGCCGATGGTATCGCGCGTATCCACGGTCTGGAAAATGCAATGCAGGGAGAACTTTTAGAGTTCCCTGGCGAAGTTTACGGTATGATTCTTAACCTTGAAGAGGATAACGTCGGCGCCGTACTTTTAGGTGATCACAAGAATATTAATGAAGGTGACACAGTAAAGACAACAGGAAGAGTTGTTGAGGTTCCTGTTGGAGATTGCATGTTAGGCCGTGTTGTTAATGCATTAGGCCAGCCAATCGATGGAAAAGGACCTATTCAGACAGACAAATATCGTCAGATTGAAAGAGTTGCCTCAGGTGTTATTTCACGTAAATCCGTTGATACACCATTACAGACCGGAATTAAAGCTATCGACTCAATGATTCCTATCGGAAGAGGACAGCGTGAGCTTATTATCGGCGACAGACAGACCGGTAAAACAGCTATCGCAGTGGACACAATTATTAACCAAAAGGGACAGGGCGTAAAATGTATTTACGTTGCAATCGGACAGAAAGCGTCCACAGTTGCTAACATTGTCCAAACATTTGAGCAGTTCGGCGCAATGGACTACACAACAGTTGTTGCCGCTACTGCAAGTGAGCTTGCACCGCTCCAGTACATCGCTCCATATTCAGGATGTGCGATTGGTGAGGAATGGATGGAAAACGGAGAGGACGTATTAGTTATCTATGATGACTTATCTAAGCACGCTACTGCTTACCGTACGCTTTCTCTGCTCCTTAGAAGACCGCCAGGACGTGAAGCTTACCCAGGTGATGTATTCTACTTACATTCAAGATTATTAGAGAGAGCTGCCAGATTGTCGGATGAGCTTGGCGGAGGTTCTTTGACAGCGCTTCCAATCATTGAGACTCAGGCAGGCGACGTATCGGCTTATATTCCGACAAACGTTATCTCTATCACAGACGGACAGATTTTCCTTGAAACAGAGTTATTTAACGCTGGTTTCAGACCGGCTATCAATCCAGGTATCTCTGTATCGCGAGTTGGAGGTTCTGCCCAGATTAAGGCTATGAAGAAAATTGCCGGACCTATCCGTATTGACCTTGCACAGTACGAAGAGCTTGCATCATTTGCACAGTTCGGTTCAGAGCTTGACGCGGATACAACAGAGCGTCTTGCACAGGGCGAGCGTATTAAAGAAATGTTAAAGCAGCCGCAGTACCGTCCAATGCCGGTTGAGTATCAGGTAATTATCATCTATGCTGCTACACGTAAGCATTTAATTGACGTTCCGGTTGAGAAAGTTTTGGAATTTGAAAAAGGATTATTTGATTTCATTGATACAAAATATCCTGAGATTCCTGAAGCTATTAAGACTGAGAAAGTTATTTCTGATAAGACAGAAGAAGCGCTTGTAAATGCAATTAATGAGTTCAAGAAAGAATTCTAATTAGTAGAGGAGAATTATCATGGCATCAATGAGAGAAATTAAAAGGCGTAGAAGCAGTGTGCAGAGTACGCAGCAGATTACAAAGGCCATGAAGCTTATTTCTACCGTAAAACTGCAGAAAGCAAGAACAAATGCGGAGAATTCAAAACCGTATTTCGGGTGTATGTATGACACGGTAACTTCCATGCTTGCAAAAGCGGGGAATATTGAGCATCCATATTTGAAGGCAGGGGATTCTAAGAAAGTCGGAATTGTTGTCGTAACTTCAAACCGCGGACTTGCGGGAGGTTATAACTCAAATATTGTGAAACTCGTTACAGGAAACGGTATTGCCAAGGAGGACATTCGTCTTTACACAGTCGGTCGTAAAGGAACGGACGCTCTTTCCCGTAAAGGGTACGAGGTTGCCGCAGACTGTTCGGATGTAATAGAGGCTCCGGTATATGCAGATGCCCAGGCGCTTACAAAACAACTTCTTACCGATTTTTCCAACGGTGAAATCGGAGAGATTTATGTGGCATATACATACTTCAAGAACACAGTAGTCCATGTTCCTACCTTAACAAAGCTGCTTCCGGTTGATATGGATGCAGTTAAGGAGGAGGCAAAAGAAGTCCCGGCGGGCGCACAGGCTTTGATGAGCTTTGAGCCGGCAGAGGAGGAGGCTATTGGTCTTCTTGTTCCTAAATATGTTGCAAGTATTTTATACGGTGCATTTGTTGAGGCAGTTGCAAGTGAGAATGGTGCGCGTATGCAGGCAATGGATTCTGCAACAAAGAATGCGGAAGAAATAATTAACGATTTGGCATTGAAATATAATAGAGCCCGTCAGGGCGCTATTACACAGGAATTAACAGAGATTATAGCAGGCGCGGAGGCTTTGTAATAATCAAAGACGGATTCCTACAGGCACATGCGTATGTGTCTGAGCGAAAATTGAGATAGGAGTGAAAAAATGGCAGAGAAAAATATAGGTAAAATCACTCAGATTATCGGCGCGGTACTTGATGTTAAGTACGCCGGCGGACAGCTCCCGGAGATTAACGAAGCAATTGATATCGTAAGAAGCAATGGCGAGAAGTTAGTTGTGGAGGTTGCACAGCATCTGGGTGATGATACAGTAAGATGTATCGCCATGGGTCCGACAGACGGACTTGTACGCGGAATGGACGCAGTTGCTACTGGCGCGCCTATTTCCGTGCCGGTTGGTGAGAATACATTAGGACGTATCTTCAACGTGCTTGGAGAAGCAATTGATGAGAAACCAGCTCCGACAGATGTAGATTATGAGCCAATTCACAGAAAGGCTCCTTCATTTGAAGAGCAGGCAACTGAGACAGAGATGCTTGAGACAGGTATCAAGGTAATCGACTTACTTTGTCCTTTCCAAAAAGGTGGTAAAATCGGTCTCTTCGGCGGCGCAGGTGTAGGTAAGACGGTATTAATTCAGGAGTTGATTACAAATATCGCCACAGAGCACGGCGGATATTCTGTATTCACAGGCGTTGGCGAGAGAACTCGTGAGGGTAACGACCTTTATACTGAAATGACAGAATCAGGCGTTATTAATAAAACAGCAATGGTATTCGGGCAGATGAACGAGCCGCCTGGAGCACGTATGCGTGTAGGTCTTACAGGACTTACAATGGCAGAGTACTTCCGTGATAAAGGCGGTAAGGACGTGTTATTATTCATTGATAACATCTTCCGTTTCACACAGGCAGGTTCAGAGGTATCAGCGCTTCTTGGACGTATGCCTTCAGCCGTAGGTTATCAGCCTACATTACAGACAGAGATGGGCGCGCTTCAAGAGCGTATTACATCTACAAAGAATGGTTCTATCACATCCGTACAGGCAGTATATGTGCCGGCCGATGACTTAACTGACCCGGCTCCGGCTACAACATTCGCCCACTTGGATGCAAAGGTAGTACTTTCACGTGCGATTACAGCGCTTGGCATCTACCCGGCGGTAGACCCTCTTGATTCTTCATCACGTTTGTTAGACCCTAACATCGTTGGAGAAGAGCACTACAACGTTGCCCGTGGTGTACAGGAAGTGCTTCAGAAATATAAAGAGCTTCAGGATATCATCGCAATGCTTGGTATGGACGAGTTATCAGAAGAGGATAAATTAACGGTATCCCGTGCAAGAAAGATTCAGAGATTTTTCTCTCAGCCGTTCTTTGTTGCAACACAGTTTACAGGATTTGAGGGACGTTATGTTCCGATTGCTGAGACAATCCAGGGCTTTAAAGAGATTCTTGAAGGCAAACACGATGATATTCCGGAAGGACATTTCTTAAATGCAGGTAATATTGACGATGTATTAGCCCGCGTTAAGTAGGAGGTGTTCCTATGGCAGACGTATTTGAATTAAAAATTATTTCTCCTGACGAGATGTTTTATGAAGGCGAGGCGACATTTCTCGAATTCACATCTGTTGAGGGAGGCATGGGAGTTTATAAAAATCATATTCCGCTTACAACAATCCTGGAGCCGTGCGTTATGAAGGTACATAACGGCACAGAGATTAAGAAGGCGGCTGTCCTTGGAGGATTTCTTGAAATACTTCAGGATAAGATTACTGTTCTTGCAGAGGACGCACAGTGGCCGGAAGAAATTGACGTCGACCGTGCGCAGGAAGCGAAGAAACGTGCAGAAGAGCGCTTAAGTAATGGCGGTCCGAACATGGACGTAAGACGTGCGCAGGCGGCGCTTAAGAGGGCGATTACACGAATTAATGCAGCAAAATAGAAGTTTTGAGCCAACAATCGGGGCGGGATTTTATAATCCCGTCCCGTTGTTGTGTCTAGAGAGCTTCTATACGAAAGCAATAAGGTATTACATTTTCATCAAAACTTCACAATTAAGATAAAAACGCATACTATAAACCATAATAGTTGGAAAAGGGAGCAGCTGCAATGGACTACAAATTGCCTTATTACATGGCTTACCCAATGCCGTTAGAGTATGATGATGAGAGAAAAGAAAGGCAGGATATGGAGTACATGAAAAGCATGTATCCGGATACCGTAAAATATATTCTGCCATTTGTAGAAGACGAATGTGAGCGTATGGAGTATGAAGGAAGCATGATTTATGATGAATATCCTGATAAATTGAGCATCCAGTTAATGTGCAGCCGTATCTGCGACAGAGTTAACGAAATTGGAATCGGGCAGGACATGGATGTGGAGATGGAAGCGCAGCAGAGAAACAATAATCGAAATGGAATCAGAAACATTGTAGAGGTTCTGCTTCTTCATGAACTGATGAAGCGGAGAAATGAAAAGCGCCGTAGAAGGAGAAAATATTATCCGGGATGGAGATAGACGGTTTAATAAAAATATGATAAAATAGCATTTTATAAAATGACAAAACAAAATTTTATAATGTGTGGGGGAGATACAGATGAAAAATATTATTTTAATCGGAATGCCGGCGGTGGGCAAGAGCACGGTAGGGGTTGTAATTGCAAAGAGGCTGGGCTATGAATTTATTGATACGGATCTGCTTATACAAAAGCAGGAGAAAAGGCTTCTGAGAGAGATTATCGAAGAGGAGGGCATTGAAGGCTTTCTAAAAATTGAAAACCAAGTCAATATCAGTATAGAAGCTGACAGAGCGGTAATCGCTCCGGGAGGAAGCGTGGTATACTGCGAAGAGGCAATGGAACATTATAGAAAAATAGGAACAATAGTATACTTGCGGGCATCTTACGAAACAATTAATAACAGAATAAAAAATGCAAAAAGCAGGGGCGTAGTACTGAAAGAGGGGCAGACATTAAAAATGCTCTATGATGAGAGGGGAAAGCTTTTCAGGAAATACGCAGACATCATCATTGATGAGGAAGGAAAGACTTTGGAAGAAATCATAGAAAATGCGCTGGTGATCCTGGCCGAATAAGGAACAGCCGCGGTAGTTTTAATGGACTTCCGGAGGAGGCTATGCCCTGCCGCTGCAAAAAATATTTTACAAATAGAGATTTTGTGGTATAATGTATGCAGACTCTGTTTAAAATCGGAAGAACTTAGAGAATAATTTTATTATAAATTAGGAACAGAAATCGAATAATCGAGGTGTAATATGGAGCAGTATATTATAAAGGGGGGCACACCGCTGGTAGGGGAAGTACAGATTGGCGGTGCTAAGAATGCAGCTTTAGCAATTCTTGCGGCAGCAATTATGACGGATGAGACAGTGACTATAGACAATTTACCGGATGTAAATGATATTAACGTATTGTTGGAGGCTATGGCAGGGATAGGTGCAACGGTTTGGCGTATTGACCGACATACAGTGAAAATTAATGGAAGCGGTATCAACAGTTTCAGTATTGAATACGACTATATTAAGAAAATTAGGGCTTCCTATTACTTATTGGGTGCATTGCTGGGAAAATACAACAAAGCAGAGGTAGCGCTTCCGGGAGGATGCAATATCGGCAGCAGGCCGATTGACCAGCATCTGAAAGGATTTAAGGCGCTTGGCGCAGAGGTAATGATTGAGCATGGCAAGATTATTGCAGAGGCGGACTGTTTGAGAGGAAAGCACTTGTACTTTGATGTTAGAAGCGTGGGAGCCACGATTAACGTGATGATGGCGGCGGCAATGGCAGAAGGTGTCACGATTATGGAGAATGTGGCGAAAGAGCCGCATGTTGTTGACGTTGCAAACTTCCTGAACAGCATGGGAGCAAATATCAGAGGCGCCGGGACTGACGTTATTAAGATTAAAGGCGTTCAAAAACTCCACAAGGCAGAGTATTCTATTATTCCTGACCAGATTGAAGCGGGAACATTCATGTTCGCGGCAGCGGCTACAAAGGGAGATGTTACCGTCTTAAATGTGATACCAAAGCATTTGGAAGCAACAACTGCCAAGCTGATGGAAATTGGCTGTGAGGTAGAAGAGTTTGACGATGCGGTCAGGGTTGTATCGAAAGGAAGACTTAGCCATACACAAGTGAAAACACTGCCGTATCCCGGATTCCCGACAGATATGCAGCCGCAGATTGGCGTAACTTTGGCGTTGTGTAACGGAACAAGTACGATTACAGAAAGTATTTTTGAAAATCGTTTTAAATATTTAGACGAGCTTGCAAGAATGGGCGCCAGTATTAAAGTAGAAGGAAATGCGGCGACAATTGAGGGCGTAGGTAAGTTTTCCGGTGCAAGAGTCAGCGCACCTGATTTAAGAGCCGGCGCAGCGCTTGTGATTGCGGGGCTTGCTGCAGACGGGATTACCATTGTAGACGATATTGTATATATCCAAAGAGGGTATGAGAGATTTGAAGAAAAATTGAGAAGTCTCGGCGGAGTAATCGAAAAAGTAGCAAGTGAGAAAGAGATTCAGAAATTTAAGTTTAAGGTTGGATAATTTATAGGGTGTCGTAAAATCATTTGGTGTGATGATTTTGCGGCACCTTTAATTGTTAACAAATTGGTGAAATTGTACAAATTGTAAATTGTTAACAATTTGTTTGTCCTTTACCAGACTACAAATTTAGAGATTTAGTACGAGAAAGTCTTTAGAACACGGACATTTTTATGCAATATAAATATCAAAAAGGCAATATTCACAAAAAACAGAGAGGCAGTAGACGCAAAACTGGTAAAATGTTATAATTATGGTGTTCTGAAATAGAAAAATCAAGGAACATAGGAGGAGAGAAATGAAAAGAAGAATGTTAGCGCTTTTGCTGGCCGGAGCTATGGCATTTTCTGTAACTGCCTGCGGTGGCGGTGGAGTGTCCAGCAAAGATCAGCGGAAGGAAGATTCAAAGTCAGACAAACAAGTTGGAATTGAGATTTCATCTGAGGAGCAGGGACCGCCTCCGGAAGATGCCCCGGTAGGCGGACAGTTTGTAGTAGGAATTTCACCCGGATCATTGACTCCGGATATGAGAAACGGGTGGGCTGCTAATGCAACCAATTCCGGATTTATAGCGTTGATGGAGGGGTACGATACGGTAATTGAAAAGAGGGATCGTACCTTGGACTGGGATCCGGTTGTTGTAAAAGAGCATGAAGTTACAGCCAATGACGATGGAAGTAAAACGTATCGTATCGTTATTAACGATAATTTAAAGTGGAGCGACGGAACGCCAATCACAGCTAAGGATTATGTATTTGGTATCTTAATGAATTCTTCGCCTGAGTATGCCGCATGTGAAGCTGATGCAACGCGCGGGTGGGCATTGGTAGGTTTTAATGAGTTCAATTCAGGAGAGAAGAAAGAATTTTCAGGCGTCAGACTTCTTGGTGATTATGAATTCTCTGTAACGATGACAGCGGAAGAACTGCCGAACTATTTTGAACTTTCAAATATTTCATATTCGCCAGACCCGTTGGCAGCCATTGCACCGGGCGTGGATGTAAAAGATGACGGAAACGGCGCTTACCTGACAGAGGAATATACAGAAGATTTATTAAGGAAAACATTGTTAGATCCGGAGACGGGATTCCGTTATAAAAATCCGGTAGTCTGCGGTCCGTACAAATTAAAGAATATTGATTTGTCAACAGAGACGGTGGAATTGGAAATCAATGAAGAATATTTGGGAACTTATGACGGCACAAAACCTCATGTTCAGTCTATTATTTCCAAACCGGTTGCAACTGAAACAGCACGTGACGAATTTGAAAAAGGAACGATTGACACCTACGGTGCGGGTACAGCGGAAAAGATTGAGGCTGCTATGACGAAAATCGAAGAAGGAGAATGGGAATTCAACTACGGAATCGTACCGGGCAGCAATATGACGGAACTTCGTTTTGTCTGCGACTTTGGTCCGACACAGTTTGAAGAAGTAAGACGCGCCATTGCATATATTTTGGACAGGGATGAGATGACAAAACAGCTTACAGGCGGATATTCGCATGTGGTAGACTGCTATGCAACGGACGCTTCCTCAAACTATCTAGCTACAAAGGATATTTTGGAAAAAGAATTGACACATTATTCTTACGATCTTGAGAAAGCAAAACAGGAATTAATTGCCGGCGGCTGGACACTGAACGAGAAGGGTGAAGAGTATCAGGAAGGCGTAGATAAATGGCGTTACAAAGAGGTAGACGGCGAGTTAATGAAACTGAAGGTCGAAGTTGCCTGCGGTGAAGACGACTATTCCAAATTATATAATACAGTCATTCCGCCGGAAGCAGAGAAAATCGGTATGGAATACAAATATACATCTATGGATTTCGCACTTATAATCAATCATATGAACCGTGAAGGCGTAGACCCTACATACAATATCTTCTACAGTAGTGTTGGAGTACCGGAAATTGTTTATTACTGGAGAGCGTTTGATGATGCACCGGAATTGATGGGATTATGGAATCAATCGCGTATTTCGGATGAGGGACTGAAAACTACTACAAAAGCGATGCAGAAAATAGACCCGGAAGATACAGAAGAATTCCGAAAAGCATATGTGGAGTTCCAAAAGGCATGGAATAAGGCGCTTCCATCTGTTCCGATGGAATGCGGCGTGTCCTATTCATTCTTTAATCCAAAATTGAAGAATTATGTGCCAAGAGCATATGACGGATGGTCAGGCTGCATTTTGGATGCATATATTGAAGAATAGTTTAAAAATATTTACGGGAGGACAGAGGGGAAATCCGCTTTTGCCTTCCCGTAATTTGCTTATAACCAAAAGAGACTAGAAAAACGGAAGGAGCAATGTCTGTATTATGGCGAAATACATACTGAAAAGACTTGGATATATTGTAATCGTTTTTTTCCTGCTTTCATTTCTGTTGTTTGGAATTTTTAAAATGGTACCGGGGGATCCGGCAAGGCTTATGGTAGAAGGTCAGAAGATGAGCGTTTCCCCAGAACAATATGAGATGTTGTATCAGCAGGCAAGAGAACGTTTGGGACTTGATAAACCGCTGCCAGTTCAGTATTTTAGCTGGTTTGGAAATATTTTGAGAGGCGATTTGGGATATTCTTCTGTTTATCGTCTTCCTGTTATAGAATTGATCGGACCGCCAATGAAGAATACGATTGCGCTGAATGTCGTATATTATATTTTTCTATTTTTAATCGGTATACCGTTAGGTATTAAATGTGCGGTAAAGAAAGATACGGTGTTTGATACTTCGGTGCAGGTGGCGAC
This sequence comes from uncultured Lachnospiraceae bacterium, assembly GCA_947366105.1. GTDB lineage: Bacteria > Bacillota > Clostridia > Lachnospirales > Lachnospiraceae > Faecalimonas. Next base: position 21,330 of record CANAZK010000004.1, read on the forward strand.
GATGATAGGAATCAGTATTCCGTTCTTTATATCTGCACTGGTGTTTATCTTTTTGTTTGCCATTGTGATTCCTATTTTTCCGATTAGCGGTATGGTTACAACGGGGGCAAATTATACGGGATTCCGGGCGTTTCTTGATTATATGTATCATATGGCGCTGCCTGTTATCGTATCGCTTACGGGAATGGGAGGTTTAATTCGATATGTCAGAGGGTCGTTACTTGACGCGTTGTCTATGGATTATGTAAGAACCGCACGTGCAAAAGGTTTGAAAGAAAAAACGGTAATTTATAAGCATGCGTTCCGAAATGCTTTGATTCCGATTACCGGATGGATTGTCGGTTCTATCGTGGCTATTTTCGGCGGGGCGGTTATTATCGAAACACTGTTCTCATGGAAGGGCGTCGGTAAGCTTTTAATTGATTCTCTGAATCAGCATGATTACACCGTTGCATTGTCAATGCAGATGTTTTACATTTTACTGGGATTAGCGTCAAACCTGATTACAGATTTGTGTTACTGTATTGTTGATCCAAGAATAAAACTCGATTAGGAGGAAAACAGATGTTATTTGAAAAGAAAAAAGTAAAAGAACAGCGTTCTATATTAGAAGAAGAACAGATGCAGAGCCCTTTTCGTACGATAATAAAAAACTTATTGGAAAATAAGCTTGCAATGGGCGGTTTAATTGTATTTGTATTTATTTTCGCAATGTGTTTTATTCTCCCAATTTGGTTTCGTCAAAGTCTGAACTATCAGGATCCGACACAGAAGAACATAGCGCCGGGATTTTCATTTTTAAATGTTCCGAAAGAATTAAAAGGGAATGTGGAAATTATAGAATTTGGACCTACATTCGGTGTGGGAGTGGATAAGGACGGTAATGTCTATGAATGGGGGCAGCTGAGTGAGAATCTGAAGAAGATTCCGTTTGACATGGGAAAAGTAGTGGATATTGCTGTTGGGCAGGATCATGTTCTTGCCTTAAATGATAAAGGAGATCTTTTTACATGGGGCTACAACCGCTTGCAGCTGGACAGGATTCCGGTGGAATTAAAGGGTAAGAAAATACGTCATATTGAAGCGGGATATCAAGTATCAATTGCTGTGACCGAGGATGGAAAAATTGTTTCATGGGGAAATGAAAATGCAGTAGATATTTCCGCGGCAAAGGTTGCAGACGAGGACATTCAGGAAGTAAAGATAAATATTCAGACAGGAATTGCCCTGACAACAGACGGACGGGTTATATCGCTCGCAAAGAGGGAGACGGCTTTTGACAAAATTCCGGAAGAGATTCAGGGGAAGGTAGAAAAACTTGCATTAACAGACAAAGCGGCAGCCGTGGTTTTAAAAGACGGAACCGTAAAAGTATGGGGCAATAATCATCAGGATATTTTCACGGTTCCGGAAGAAGTGCAGGGACATGTGACAGATATCTCGGCAGGAAGAAATCATATTGTTGTTCTGACAGATGATGGGGATGTAGTTGCCTGGGGCGGTAATGAAAACAAACAGTCTAAAGTACCCGGCAAAGCCAAGAATGCAGCAAAGATTGTTTCCGGTTATTATCAGAACTGTGCAATCAATGAAGACGGAACAGTTACGACATGGGGATTAAAAGGTTATTTATTAGGAACAGATAACCTTGGAAGAAACGTATTCTACCGTATTTTAAAAGGCGGACAGATGACAATGACAGTCGGCTTTATAGCCGTAGTTATCCAGTTTGTGATTGGAATCTTTGTCGGAGGCATTTCCGGTTACTATGGCGGGAAAGTTGATATGCTTTTGATGCGTTTGGCTGAAGTGGTAGGTTCCCTTCCGTTTATTCCGCTTGCGTTGATTCTTTCTGCATTGATTGGAAATAAAGTATCTGATGTGGGACGGATTGTGATGATTATGCTGATTCTTGGTGTACTTGGATGGACAGGAATTGCAGGTATGGTTCGTGCGCAGGTACTTGCGGAACGTGAAAAAGAATTTGTTGTTGCGGCAAAAGCCCTTGGTGTAAGAGAGAGAAACATTATCTTCCGTCATATTGTGCCAAATGTTATGACCATTATTATCGTACAGGCGACTATTTCATTTGCTACTTGTATGCTAACGGAATCCGGACTTTCTTTCTTAGGATTTGGCGTTGCAGAACCGATTCCTTCTTGGGGAAATATGTTGAATAACTGTCGATCTTCAGAAGTAATTTCACAGTATTGGTGGAGATGGGTATTCCCATCCATTGTTTTGGGACTTTGTACAGTCAGTATCAATCTGTTCGGAGACGGACTGCGGAAAGCGGTTGACCCGAAGGCGAACGAAAGGTAGGAAAACTATGGAATATTTATTGGAAGTAGATGATCTACATACATTTTTTAAAACAAAAAAAGGAATTGTAAAAGCAGTCAACGGCGTTTCCTATCGTGTGGAAGCCGGAAAGACACTTGGAATCGTAGGGGAATCCGGTAGTGGGAAAAGTGTATCTGCCATGAGTATTCTGAAGCTTTTGGATGGAAACGGATATATTGACAGCGGTACCATTACATTTAAAGGACGGAATTTGGAAGAATGTACAGTGAATGAGATGTATCAGATCCGTGGAAATGAAATCTCTGTTATTTTCCAGGAACCAATGACAAGTCTCAATCCGGTATACACGATTGAAAAACAGCTGAATGAAGTGTATCTGACACATCAGAAGCTTACAAAGAAAGAAGCAAGTGCAAAATCATTAGAAATGCTGAAATCGGTAAAAATCCCGAATCCGGAAGCCGTTTTAAAACAGTATCCGCACCAATTGTCCGGCGGAATGCGTCAAAGGGTTATGATTGCCATGGCTTTGGCGTGTGAGCCAAGTCTTCTGATTGCGGATGAGCCGACGACAGCGCTGGACGTTACGATACAGGCGCAGATTTTGAAATTGATGAATGAATTGAAGAAAGAGAAAGGAACCTCGATTTTATTTATTACCCACGATCTTGGCGTTATCAATCAGATGGCGGATGAGGTAGCGGTTATGTATTGTGGTCAGGTTGTGGAAATGTGTGCCGCCCGTGTTATCTTTACAAAGGAAACAACATGTTCTCATCCGTATACGGAAGGTTTGATGACGTCAATCCCGCGCTTAGATACGCCGGTTGGGGCAAAGCTTGAGGCGATTCCGGGGGCGGTACCGCATCCGCTTGACCTGCCGAAGGGATGTAAGTTTGCTCCGCGATGCAAATATGCAACGGAGAAATGTATGAAAGAAGAACCGAAATTAGAATTGGCAGAAGATAAGCATTATATTCGCTGCTTCTATCCAGATAAGGAGGCTCGCCATGCAGAATAATGAGAACGAAAAGAAAATACTTTTGCGGGTAACTGATTTGAAACAATGGTTTCCTGTGAAAAAAACAAAATTATTTCAGAAGGAACAACAATATGTAAGAGCAAACGACGGCATTACACTGGACATTTACGAAGGTGAAACGGTTGGACTTGTAGGAGAATCCGGATGTGGAAAATCTACATTTGGAAGGACGCTGCTGCAGCTCTATCGCCAGACAGAAGGAAAGACCATGTATTATGGAAGAACGCTTACAGAGCTGGCGCCTCTCTATGCTGACGAAACGGTAAAAACGGTCGCGGCCCGCAAGAAAAAAATCAGTGAACTTGAGAAAAAGGCAGAGGCGCTCAAACAGGAATACGAAGGTATGGAAGACTCTGCGGAGAAGTTCCAAAAACAGGCCGCATATGAAAGCGAGCAGAAAAAATGCAGTATGGAATTTTTGAATCTGGTTCAGATTATCGGGGGCTTCTATGGCATAGAAAATACAGGCGAAGCAGAAAAGTTACTGCTTGATAAATTCAAAGCGGCGAGAAGTCTGCGCGCCCTGAAAGAAGCAGACCCAAGAGAAGGAGCGGAACAGTCCAAAGAGCTTGCCGATAAGGCAAAGGAATTACAAGATGTGGAAAACAAGCTGGAGCAGCTGCGTCAAACATATGCAAGGGATGAAGTATTTCAGAGTTATGAGAAATACCGTGATGAAGGAGTCGATCTTGCCAGACTTCAGTCAGAAGAAATGCGTTTCTTAAGAAAGGATATGCAGATGATCTTCCAGGATCCATATTCGTCGTTGAACCCTCGTATGACAGTGGGTCAGATCATTGGGGAAGGACTTCTTGCACATGAGATCTTCAAGAAAAATGATGAAAAGATGCAGCAGTATGTTATGGAAGTTATGGAAAAGTGCGGACTGGCATCATATATGATTCATCGTTATCCGCATCAGTTTTCAGGAGGCCAGCGCCAAAGAATAGGAATTGCCCGTGCTCTTGCCTTAAAGCCGCGTTTTGTTGTCTGCGACGAGGCGGTTTCGGCACTGGACGTTTCTATTCAGTCGCAGATTGTAAACCTGTTAAAAAATCTTGGAAAAGAAGATAATCTGGCATATTTGTTTATTTCCCATGGACTGAGTGTTGTAAAATATATCAGTGACAGAATCGGAGTGATGTATTTGGGAAATATTGTGGAATTAGCGGCATCGGCAGATATGTTTGAGCATCCGACACATCCATATACCGAGGCATTGCTGTCGGCAATTCCGACAACGGATGTGGACTCACAAAGGGAGATGATTCCGTTGGAGGGAGATATCCCAAGCCCGATTCATCCGCCGAAAGGATGCAAATTCCATACACGCTGTAAGTATTGCACAGAGATTTGCAGGCACATAACACCAAAACTTGAGGAGCTTCGTCAGGGACATTTTGTAGCCTGTCATCATCCGCTTGGAGAGCAGAGGGAGTAGACGTTATGGATTTTTTTGGAGGATATAGTAAACGAGGCCAACAATTAAAAGAGCAGGATCGAAAGTTTCAGGAGTTTCAAAGGCGATTGAAAGAGGAAGAAACCGTATTTGAAAAAGGGGATTATCTTGCGATGGTTCTTGGTGCGTTTTGGGCTTTATGGCCTGCGCTTGCGATTACGCTGGCTGTCATTATTGGAATCGGTTTTTTATTTCTCTGATGAAAAGGTCGATGGGTTAGAATGGGAATTGGATTGTATGAAGAAGGGAAATAAGAATGGGATACGATAGTCAGAAATTAATTGTAAAAAAGACGCTTTGGGAACAGATTGCAGATACTCTGCGGGAAGACATTATACGTGGGAAAATTATGCCGGGAGAGCGGATTGTGGAGGAGGAACTTGCAACGCGTTTTCATGTCAGCAGAGGACCTGTAAGAGAAGCGCTGCGGAATATCGAGGAGGAAGGACTTGTAAGATATGAGTCGCACAAGGGCTGCACAGTCAGAACCATTTCGTACAAAGAAATGTGGGAAAAATATTTGGTGCGTTCCACACTTGAAATTCTGGCAGTAAGAATCATCGCGGGCAATCTTCCGGAAGAATATGAAACAGAGATGCGGGAATGTCTTTGCGCTATGGAAGAGGCGGCGAAGGAAAAAGATTTGTACAGAATCATTTTACAGGATGAGAAATTTCATTCTTGTATTGTAAGAGCGGCTTGCTGCGATACATTATATAAAGTCTGGGCAACGCTTCGCGAGGGAAATATGCAGAGTTATTATACAATGAATGTAGAGCAGGCAGTGCCGTTTGAGTTTCTCAGAGCGAATCATGAGGTGATTCTAAACGGTCTGAGGGAGCTGCCACCGGCACAAGTGTCAAAGCTCATTGAAGAACATTACATGATCGTACCGGAAGTCTTACATGAAATGCAAAGTAAGAAGAATGAAAACAGCAGTAATTAGAATGGAGCAGGCATGAAAGAGGAAAATACAATGTACATAATAAAAAACGGCCGTATTCATATTGGAAACGGAACAGTATTAGAGCATGGTGATATTTTAATCCGTGGTACAAAAATTGAGAAGGTTGCAGAAAATATTGAGATACAGGATGCGGAGGTTATAGACGCTTCCGGGAAAGAAGTATTTCCGGGATTTATAGATCCACATTCAGCTATTGGCGCTATGGGAATACCAAGCAGAGTTGTAGATACAGACGAGACATATCAGCCCATAACGGCGGAGCTTAATATCAAATATAGTATTGACCCGGATGAGGTAAATGAACAGGAATTCTATAAGAGCGGAATTACAACAATAGGATGTGCACCTAGAAATTATAATATATTCGGCGGTCAGGTAGCAGCGTTTAAAACGGCGCCGCAGAAAATGGCAATGCGTTTGGTAAAAGAGCATGCCGCGCTGAAAGGCAGTGTGGAAGCCGGAGTGAAACATGTGTACGGGGGAAGAAAGCAGGCGCCGATGACACGAATGGGCATATTACAGATGTTCCAAAATGCAATTGGAGATGCAAGAAGAGCAGAAGAAAAAAGTAATGATCAGAAAGTAATCTGTGAAGTGTTTGATCAGAAGACGATGCCGGTATTTGTGGCTGCAGAAACGAAAGGTGAAATGGATTCTCTCCTTCATATTTTGAAGGAAGAGCAGGTCGAGAAAGTTATTGTAGACGGTTTCTGCTTTGGAGACTGTGTGGAAGAAATGAAAGCACAGAATGTAGGTTTGATTCTCGGAAATGTGAACGCCATGTCTCAGATAAAAAAACATGATATGAAGATGGAGAAACTGGTGGAACTGGCTGAAAACGGCAACTTGGTTGCATTTACGAATACGTGCAGCGGAAACTCCGAGGGAAGAGAAGTATTTATTTGGAGTGCGATTGAAGCTTACCGCGCCGGTGTGGATGCGGAAAAAGTAGTGGAAATGATGACGCTGTCTCCGGCAAAAATGCTTGGAATTGCGAATCGTATAGGAACGATTGAGGAAGGAAAGGATGCAGACATTTCCATTTTCAGCGGTCATCCGGTTACAACATATGCGGCAAAGGTGGAACGAAGTATTGTGAATGGCGAGGTGATTGTGTAATGAAGATTCTGATTAAAAACGGTACGCTGTGTACGATGGCGGCGCAGACGGAAGAGACAAAGGGTGATATTCTGATTGAAGACGGAAAAATTGCAGCAATTGATCGGGAGATTCGTGATCAGGATGCCGAAACGATAGATGCTTCGGGTCTTTATGTGATGCCGGGAATGATAGATGCACATACCCATATCGGATTGTTTGATTTTAACAATGAACATGCGGTAGATGATGCCAATGAGATGACAAATCCGGTGACGATTGCCGTAGATGCCAGATATGGAGTGAATCCAAAGGCGAGGGAATTTCGTGCGGCTTATGAGCATGGAATTACCACATTGCTCATTACACCGGGAAGCGGGGATGTATTCTGCGGATTGCCGTTTGCACTGAAAACGTATGGCGATAACGTATTTGATATGTCCATCAAAGCGCCTTGTGCGGTAAAGATAGCGTTAGGCGGAAATCCTAAAAATACATATGGTGACAGGAAGCAGCTGCCGATGACAAGAATGGGTGTGGCTCACGTATTAAGAGATACGTTTCGCAGGGCAAAAGAGTATCTGGAGAAAAAGGAACGCCAGGAGAAAGTGGATTACGATGCAGATATGGAGGCATTATGTCTTGCATTAGAGGGAGAAATTCCATGTAAAGTCCACTGTACACAGTATGATATGTTGACGGCGATAGAGATATGCAAAGAGTTTGGCGTGAGATTTTCACTGGAACATGCATGGGGAGCAACGGATTATATTGATGAGATTGCAGAAAGCGGATGTGATGTCTGCTATGGACCAATCGCAACGTACCGGACTTGTGGTGAAAGAAGAAAAATCGATATCGAAGCGGTTAAGGAATTGGATGAACGCGGCGTGAATGTTGCACTGGTTACTGATTCACCGATTTTAAGCGAGGAGTCCTTATACCATCATATCGGGGAAGCGGTGCGAGAGGGGGTTGCGCAGGAACGGGCGATTCGTATGGTGACTGTGAACGCAGCGAAAGTTTTAGGCGTTGAGGAACGGATTGGTACGTTGGAAGTAGGAAAAGATGCGGATATCATACTTGTAAAAGGACGGCTGGGTCTTGATACAGATGCAAAAGTACAATATACATTAATTGATGGAAAAATAGTTTATAAAAATGCGTAAGAAAAGTTTTGGGCTTAAAATCATCTTGACGTTTCCAAATAAGAGTGATATCATATCTATTGAAACAAAATTAAATAGAAAAGCTTTCTCTTATTCAGAGTGGTGGAGGTACAAAGGACCTGAGAAGCCACGGCAACCCCTATTAAGGAAGGTGCCAACCTGAGCGAGTAATCGAACAATAAGAGGATTGATTTATGAAGATATAAACAGTCCGCTTGTTGTGGACTGTTTTTTATTTTATAGGAAACTTCGTTTCCTATAAAATAAAAACCCTCCGGGAGGATACGCACTCGCGTGAGCGGAAGCAGTCAGCAAAAGCTGACCACGCTCGGCGCGCAAAGCGTGCAAGCCCCTCATGAGTGAGGGGATGGGGGAGTTGAAGTGGGCTTGCCCACTTTGTTCCTTTATAGGAAATCAGTCCCGGCAGAGAAAGTACAAAAGGAAAGGAAGAGATACAATGGAAAAACTATTATTTACATCCGAATCAGTAACAGAAGGCCACCCGGATAAAATCTGTGATGCAATTTCCGATGCGGTGCTTGACGCATTGATGGCGCAGGACCCTAACAGCCGCGTAGCATGTGAGACGGCAATTACAACCGGACTTGTTCTTGTTATGGGAGAGATTACAACGAACGCCTATGTAGATATTCAGAAAATCGTTAGAGAGACAATCAATGAGATTGGATATAACAGAGGCAAATATGGATTTGACGCACATACATGCGGCGTTATTACGGCGATTGACGAACAGTCAAGCGATATAGCTTTGGGTGTTGATAAGGCATTGGAAGCAAAAGAAAACAGAATGTCTGACGAGGAAATAGAAGCAATTGGTGCGGGAGATCAGGGTATGATGTTTGGATATGCTTCTGACGAGACAGAGGAATTGATGCCGTATCCGATTTCACTTGCTCATAAGCTGACACGCCAGCTTACCAAAGTCCGTAAGGATGGAACGCTTACATATTTGAGACCGGACGGAAAGAGCCAGGTGTCTGTAGAGTATGATGAAAACGGTGTGCCAAAGCGTCTTGAGGCAGTTGTTCTTTCAACACAGCATGACCCGGAAGCAACACAGGAACAGATTCATGAGGATATTAAAAAATATGTATTTGAGCCGGTTATTCCAGCAGAGATGGTAGATGAGAATACAAAATTCTTCATTAACCCGACAGGACGTTTTGTAATTGGAGGACCTCACGGCGACAGCGGTGTGACAGGACGTAAAATTATTGTAGACAGTTACGGTGGAACGGCTCGTCACGGCGGCGGCGCTTTCTCTGGAAAGGATTGTACAAAGGTGGATCGTTCAGCGGCATATGCAGCGCGTTATGTTGCCAAGAATATTGTAGCGGCAGGAATTGCAAAGAAATGTGAAATCCAATTATCTTACGCAATCGGTGTTGCACAGCCTACATCAATAATGATTGATACATTTGGTACAGGAAAGATTTCAGAAGAGAGATTAGTAGATATTGTAAGAGAAAACTTTGACTTAAGACCGGCGGGAATCATTAAAATGTTAGACCTGCGCCGACCGATTTACAAACAAACGTCAGCATATGGTCACTTTGGAAGAATTGACTTAGACCTTCCATGGGAGAAACTTGATAAAGTCGAAGACTTAAAGAAGTATTTATAAATCATGCAGCGATACGTGGTATAATGATCTGCAGAATAAGAAAAGGGGACTAATGGCCATGAATTTTTCGGAATTACCTTATGAAAGAGTCAACACAGAAGAAGTGATTCAAAAAATGGAAGCACTCACAGCACAGTTCTATCAGGCAAATACCGCTGAGGAACAGATTGCTCTTATTAAAGAAATGGATATTATTATTACAGAGCTTTCTTCTATGACGAACCTTGCTTATATACGCAATACAATCGATACAACGGATCAGTTCTATATTGCGGAGAGAGAGTATAATGATGAGAAAGCACCATTTATTCAAACAGCTTTCCAAAACTTCCAAAAAGCAATGTACGAATCTAAATTCCGGGACAAATTGGTTGCAGAAATGGGTGAATTGGCATTCGACCGCATTGATTTTGCTTTAAAAGGATTTGATCCAAAGATTACAGAGCTTGTACAGGCGGAGAAAAAGCTGGAAGCCTCCTATCAAAAAATCATGGGAACGGCACAGATTCCCTTTGATGGCAAAATCTTAAATGTGGCACAGATTGGAAAATATCTCCAAAACCACAACCGGACAATCAGAAAAAGCGCTTATGAGGCTCTCGGAACATTTTACGATTCTAAACAGGAGGAACTGGACAGTATTTATGACCAGCTTGTTAAAAACCGTACCGAACAGGCGAAAATGCTTGGATATAATGATTTTGTAGAACTAGCCTATATTAGACAGGAAAGATGCTATGATAAAAAAGCCGTACAGAATTTCCGCCGCCAGGTAGTAGAAGATCTTGTTCCGGTAGTTGTAAATCTTCGCAGAGAGCAGGCAAAACGTATCGGTGTCGAATCTCTAACTTATTATGATGATACCTATAAATTTGCCGATGGCAACCCGATGCCGAAAGGAACACCGGATGAACTTTTATCTGCCGCAAAGAAAATGTACACAGAACTTTCACCGCAGACTGCTGAATTCATTGATTTTATGATGGAAAATGACTTGTTTGACGTAGTCGCAAAGCCTGGTAAAACAACCGGTGGTTACTGCCACTCTATTCCAAAATATAAGATGCCGTTTATCTTCTCAAACTTTAACGGTACTTCAGGAGATGTGGATGTGCTTACACATGAAGCAGGACATGCTTATGCCTGCTACCGTGCATCAAGAGAGATTCCTTATATGTCTGCGGAATCTCCTACTATGGAAGGCTGTGAGACACACTCTATGTCCATGGAATTTTTCACTGCACCGTGGTTCCATTTGTTCTTCCATGAAGAGACAGCCAAGTATGAATATTTTCATTTAGAGGGGACGCTGGATTTCATACCGTATGGCTGTATGGTTGACCATTTCCAGGAAATCGTCTACTCCAACCCGGATATGACGCCAAAAGAGCGTAATCAGGCATGGCTTGAACTGGACAAAATGTACCGTCCGTACCTGGATACCGCAGGACTTCCTTGCTACTCAAGAGGCGCAGGCTGGCAAAGACAGCTCCATATTTATACCTGTCCGTTTTATTATATCGACTACTGTCTTGCACAGACGGTAGCGCTCCAATTTTTCATGGAGATTCAAAAGGATTGGGATGCGGCCTGGGAAAAATATAATGCCTTTGTGGGAAATGCCGGAACAAAGACATTTTTAAATCTCTTAAAAGACGCGCGCCTTATGTCGCCGATGGAAGATGGTTGCTTGAAGCAGATTGCTGAGGCCGTATGCCGGTGGATGAACGAGCATAGTTTATAGAGACAAGAATATCCCGTGGAATTTTGTGCCTTACGGCACGAAATCCTCGGGATATTTTTACTTTTTTTATATTATTTTTATAATTGTTTATGCTCCGTTTCGTGTAGAGGTTTTGCGGACATGGTATAATATACAAAAAGTGTATTCCAAAGGAGCGATACCGTTTGAAATTAAAGACGAGATTAATTATTGCATTCATAACAGTCAGTGTTTTACCTATTTTACTGACTTGCGTTATTCTGTTCGGAATGGGAAAATACCAGATTCATGCAATAGAGAAAAATTATGGAATTTCGGGAACAACATATAAGAGCTTTTCAAATTCCATTCAGGTTATGAATAGTTTGACTGAAAAATTTTATCATGTGCTGAGAGATATTTCGCTGGAGGAGCCGGAACGGCTGGAGGATGTAGCTTATTTGGAGGAAGTGAATGAAGCTCTGCGGAACAAGAGCTCTTACCTGCTTGTGAGGAAAGACGATAAGATTATTTACATCGGCGGTGAGACGGACAAGGCAAAGACGCTTATTTCCCAGCTGCCGGAGTATGAGGAGTATGATTCTGCTTCGGAGAACGGGGTATATTATGGAAATGCCCAGTCTCTCGTGAAACAATTGGATTTTGAGTACGCGGAGAACGTTCCGGGCAGTGTGTTTATTGTTACTGATGTAAGCGACGTGATACCGGAAGTAAGGCAGCTGGTTTCCGATGCGGTGCTTGCAGTTGTGATTATACTGGTTGTTACGGCGGCTCTTTTAATTTTTTGGATATATAAAGGGGTGACCTGCCCGCTTGTGAAAATGCAGAAAGCAGCGCAGAGTATTAAAGAGGGAAATTTGGATTTTGAGGTAGAAGCGAAGACGGATGACGAGCTTGGACAGCTGTGTAAGGATTTTGAAGACATGAGAAGACGCCTTAAGGTGAATGCAGAAGAGAAGCTTGCGTATGATAAGGAGAGTAAGGAGCTTATCAGCAATATTTCCCATGATTTGAAAACGCCTGTGACGGCAATTAAAGGCTATGCGGAAGGGATTATGGACGGAGTGGCGGATACGCCTGAGAAGATGGATAAATATATCAGGACAATTTACAGCAAAGCCACAGAAATGGATCGCCTTATTAATGAGCTGACGCTGTATTCCAAGATAGATACTAATCGTATTCCGTATAACTTTAATACGATTCCGGTGGGAGCATATTTCGATGATTGTGCAGAGGATTTGTCATTGGAGCTGGAAGCGAAGGGCGTGGAGTTTGGGTATTCCAATTATGTGGAGGGCGAACAGAAAATCATTGCGGATGCGGAGCAGATGAAGCGTGTGATTAATAATATAGTCAATAATTCCCTGAAATATATGGACAGGAAGTATGGAAGGATTAATCTGCGGGTAAAAGATGTGGGAGACTTTATCCAAGTAGAGCTGGAAGACAATGGAAAAGGAATTGCGGCGAAAGATTTGCCTAATATTTTCGACCGCTTTTACCGTACGGACGCCTCAAGGAATTCCTCCAAGGGCGGCAGCGGGATAGGACTTTCTATTGTGAAAAAGATTGTGGAAGAGCATGGCGGAAAAATATGGGCGACAAGTAAAGAAGGCACGGGTACGGTTATGTGCTTTGTAATTAGAAAATATCAGGAGGTACCGGCAAATGAATAGAATATTAATTGTAGAGGATGAAGAGGCAATCGCTGATTTGGAGAAGGATTATTTGGAACTCAGCGGGTTTAAGGTAGAGGTGGCTAATGACGGCGAGGCAGGACTTTTAAAAGCATTGACCGAGGATTATAATTTGGTTATTTTAGATTTGATGCTTCCGGGGGTAGACGGTTTTGAAATCTGCCGCAAGGTCAGGGATGAAAAAAACACACCGATTATTATGGTATCTGCAAAGAAAGATGATATTGACAAAATCAGAGGTCTTGGACTTGGAGCGGACGATTATATAACAAAGCCGTTCAGCCCAAGTGAACTTGTTGCCAGGGTAAAGGCGCATTTGGCAAGGTATGAGAGATTAATTGGAAGTACGGTGGAAGAGAATAAGGTTATTGAAATACGTGGACTTAAGATTGACACAACTGCGAGAAGGGTTTGGGTTAATGACGAGGAGAAGACATTTACAACGAAGGAGTTTGACCTTCTTACATTCCTTGCAAGTCATCCGAACCATGTGTATACAAAAGATGAACTGTTCAGCGAAATATGGGATATGGAATCTATCGGTGATATTGCGACAGTAACCGTCCATATTAAAAAAATTCGGGAGAAGGTGGAATTTGATACTTCTAAGCCCCAGTATATTGAGACGATATGGGGGGTTGGCTACCGTTTTAAGATGTAGTATACTATATAGATAGAAATTACTGAATAAAGCAGATAGTGAGGACAGCTTGTGAAGGAAAACAAAAAGAGATTAAAGATTAGTACGATGCAGATCATTGCAGGGGGATTTCTAGGCGCCATCCTTTTAGGTGGTGTCTTATTGTATCTGCCGGTATGTAACAAGGAGCCGATACATTTTGTGGATGCCTTGTTCACATCGGCTACGTCTGTATGCGTAACCGGACTTGTGACGGTTGTGCCGGCGGCACAGTTTACCATTTTGGGGAAGATAATTCTGCTCATTCTGATACAGATTGGCGGACTTGGTGTGATTGCATGTGCGTTTTCATTTTTCCTAATTCTAAAGAAAAAGATTACATTAAGAGAGCGCATTATGATTCGGGAAACCTATAATATGGATACGCTGGGAGGCATGGTAAAGTTTTTGATTAAGATTATTAAGGGGACGTTTTTGGCGGAGGCGGCGGGAGCCTTGTTGTTTGCCGTACAGTTTATACCGGAATACGGATTTGTTAAGGGAATCTGCTATGCGGTATTTCATGCCGTATCCGCATTCTGTAATGCCGGAATTGATATTCTCGGTGACAGCAGCTTTATTAAGTATGCGACGAATCCTCTTATCAACGCCACAGCTATCTGCCTGATTGTGGTAAGCGGCATAGGCTTTACGGTTTGGGGAGATGTTGGGGAAAACCTGAAGAAAGTGAGAAGAGGAGAGCTGCATGGAAGTAGAATGTTTATGAAGCTGTCATTACATTCTAAGATAGCCATTACAATGACTGTGATTCTAATTGTCGGCGGAACGCTGAGTTTCTTTTTATTAGAATATGCTAACCCTGAAACTTTCGGCGGCATGAGCTGGGGAGAGAAATTAATGGCGGCGGCATTCCACTCAGTTTCGACGAGAACCGCCGGATTTGCAACGGTTTCTCAGGCAGGGCTTACAAACGGCTCTAAATTTATAACCTGTCTTCTGATGTTTATCGGAGGTTCTCCGGCAGGCACGGCAGGCGGGATTAAGACGACGACAATCGCGATGCTTGTTCTGACGTGTATCGCGGTATTGAAAGGCAAGCGTGACACGGAGTGCTTCGGACGGCGTATTTCAGCTGAGAATGTCAGAACAGGACTTATGGTGGTTATGCTTGCGTTTGGGTTTCTGATGACGGGAACGGTGATAGTCTCTGTGCTGGAGCCGGGGATTAATTTTTTGAATGTATTATATGAAACCACGTCGGCTATTGCCACGGTAGGCTTAAGCGCGGATGTTACGCCTAATCTTGGAACGGCAAGTAAGTGCGTTATTATAGCAATGATGTATATCGGCAGAATCGGACCTGTCACGATGGCGCTTGTATTTGAAAGGGGTCATTCAAAAGACAGGGTGCGGGTATTGCCGGAGAAGCGGATATTAGTAGGATAGGAGACGGTATGAAATATGGGAAAACAATATGCGGTATTTGGATTAGGGACGTTTGGAAGAAGTGTGGCGCTGGCGTTGGAACGGCTGGGCTGCGAAGTACTTGCAGTAGATAAATCACTGGAAAAGGTTCAGGACATTTCCGAGTATGTATCTTATGCCATGAGTGCGGATATAGAAGACTCTGAGGTGATGGACACAATCGGGGCGCGTAATATGGACGGGGCAATTATCGCCTTGTCTGAAAATCTGGAAGCAAGCATCATGGCAACCATTATGGCGAAGGAAGCGGGAATTCCGCATGTAGTTGTGAAGGCGCATACAGAGCTTCAGGGCAGAGTTTTGGAGAAAGTGGGAGCTGATTTGATTGTATATCCTGAAATTGAGATGGGAGATAAGATTGCGAGAGGACTTGTTGCAACAAATTTTGCAGAATGGATAGAGTTATCTCCGGAATTCAGTCTTGTGGAGTGTAAAATACCCGAAAAGTGGGTGGGGAAGACTCTTATTGAACTGAATCTCAGGGAAAAGAGAGGGATTAACGTGGTTGGCGTGATCCAGGATGGAAATGTAAATATTTCTTATAATCCATCACTTCCATTGCCGGGGGATGCGATTGTCATTCTGTTTGGTTCAAATGATGTACTGGAGAAGTTGAAAGGAAGGTAAAATACCTATGATAACAAGCACGTCGAACCCACAGGTGAAAGAACTGGTGCATCTTCAGAAGAAGAGCAAGGTAAGAAACGAGAGAAATGTTTTTATAGTAGAAGGCATAAAAATGTTTCTTGAGGCTCCCAAAGCCCGTGTTGAAAAAATTTATATGGCGGAATCTCTATATAATAAGAAGAAACATGAATTAGTGCTTGATGGTCTTAAGACGGAGGTGGTGTCGGACAAAGTATTTTCATATATGGCTGATACGAAAACACCCCAAGGAATTCTCTGCATTGTAAGGCAGAGTGAAACGACAGTGGAGCATATGCTGGAGCAGGAAAATCCGTTTTTAATGATATTGGATAATCTGCAGGATCCGGGCAACCTTGGGACGATTATAAGAACGGCCGAGGGCGCGGGGGCTACGGGCATTATTATGAGTAAAAATACAGTGGATATTTATAATCCTAAAACAATCCGGTCTACGATGGGTTCTGTATACCGGATGCCCTTTGCGTATGAAGAAGATATGACCGGTTTGTTGGACAAACTGCGTCAAAAGGGCATTCGGACGTATGCTGCCCATCTTGAAGGGAAAACATATTATGACGAAGAAAACTACCGCGCCGGATGTGCGTTTCTCGTCGGCAACGAGGGCAGCGGACTTCGCCGGGAAGTTGCCGACAAGGCGGATGTCTGGGTGAAAATCCCAATGCACGGTCAAGTGGAATCGTTGAATGCGGCTGTTGCGTCTTCGATTTTAATGTTTGAAGTATGCCGCCAAAGAAGGTAATGAATTTCATTAGATTTTCATCAGCCCCGGTTCTTTTCCTTGTAAAAAAATAGAATGTATAGTAAACTTAGTAGGTAGAGATATTATAATATACAAGGAGGGATTCTATGTTTTCAATTGGGGGAATTTTAGGAGCTTTAGTAATTGCAGTATTTGTAATTTTCATTATACTGTTGATTTCCTGCATCAAAATTGTTCCGCAGGCGCAGGCGCTGGTTGTGGAGAGGCTTGGGGCTTACCGTGTTACATGGAGCGTTGGTCTTCATTTTAAATGGCCTATTATCGAGCGTGTGGCAAGAAGAGTGGACTTGAAGGAACAGGTTGTAGATTTTGCGCCGCAGCCGGTGATTACAAAAGACAACGTAACGATGAGAATAGATACGGTTGTATTTTACCAAATTACGGATCCGAAGATGTTCTGTTACGGTGTTGCCAATCCGATTATGGCAATTGAGAATTTGACGGCGACTACGCTTCGTAATATTATCGGTGATTTGGAATTAGACCAGACTCTTACGTCAAGAGAGACTATCAACACAAAGATGAGGGCATCGCTTGATGTTGCAACAGACCCGTGGGGTATCAAAGTAAACCGTGTAGAGCTTAAGAATATTATTCCGCCGGCGGCGATTCAGGATGCGATGGAGAAGCAGATGAAAGCAGAGCGTGAGAGACGTGAAGCAATCCTGCGTGCGGAAGGTGAGAAAAAATCCACTATCCTTGTTGCGGAAGGTAATAAAGAATCAGCCATCCTTGACGCAGAAGCTGAGAAGCAGGCGGCAATTCTCAGAGCTGAGGCACAGAAAGAAGCTATGATTCGACAGGCAGAAGGTGAGGCGGAAGCGATTCTTAAAGTGCAGCAGGCGAATGCGGATGGTATTCGTTTCCTTAAGGAAGCGGGCGCCGACGAGGCAGTTCTTACAATGAAGAGTTTGGAAGCATTTGAGAAGGCTGCCGACGGCAAGGCTACCAAGATTATTATCCCTTCAGAGATTCAGAGTATTGCAGGTTTGGTAAAGTCACTTGCAGAGGTGGGTAAGGAAAACTAAACATATAGAATTGTACAGGGGGTATGTGGATGACATACTCCCTTTATATTATGTTGTCGAGTTATTTTCGTCTCAAAATTATAAGAAAGGAGAGCAGATTATGAAGCCGGTTATAGATTTAGACAGGGAATATGCCATTATGCTGGACGGCGGGGGCGCAAGGGGCGCATACCAGATCGGCGCATGGAAGGCATTGAAAGAAGCAGGAGTTAAAATAAATGCGGTAGCAGGAACGTCGGTAGGGGCGCTTAACGGCGCACTTATCTGTATGGGGGATATAGAGAAAGCGGAGAAGGTGTGGAGAGAGATTGCTTTTTCCAAAGTCATGGATGTGGATGACGTGTGGATGGAGCGTTTATTTAATAGAGAGAATAAGCTCGGCGAAGTGCTTCGTGAGTTTTGGAACGTTCTGTCGGAGGGGGGAGTTGATATTACGCCGCTGCGCAATCTGATTCATGAACATATAGACGAGAAAGCAATCCGTTCATCCGGAATTGAATTCTGCCTGATGACGTTTTCCGTGACAGATATGAAAGAAGTTGACCTTAGCGTCTATGATATCCCCGAAGGGATGTTGGAGGATTTTCTGCTTGCAAGCGCCTATCTTATCGGATTTAAGAATGAGAAGCTGCATGGGAAAACCTATATTGACGGAGGATTTATGGATAATGTTCCCATGGGTTCTCTAATAGAGAGGGGCTATAAGGATATTATCCAGATACGCATTTATGGACCGGGACGCGAACCGCGGGTGCGTATTACGGAAGAGATGTGCGTACATCAGATTGCGCCGCGGGTAAAACTTGGAAGCATTATTGAATTTCAGAAGAAGAGAAGTACGCAGAATATGAAAATTGGGTATTTTGACGCAAAAAGAATGATTTACGGCTTAAAAGGACGCATTTATTATATTGAAGAAACAAATGAAGAGTGCTATTATAGTACAAGAATTCAAAAGCTTACAGAACTTGAGCGAGTGCAGGCGGCTTTTGGACTTCGGATGCCAATCGGCTATACGGAGGAGGAGTTGTATCTGACCATGTTGGAAGCCAGTGCAAAAATCCTTCGTGTCGGGAAATACAAGATATATACAGCAGATGAATTATTCAAGGCGGTATGTGCAAAATATAGTGAGACAGAAGAGCGGCAGCAGTTTCCTGATTTCGTGCATATGCTGGTAAACATCGGAAAGGAAGACGAGATGAATTTAAAAGGACGTAACTTTTTGACACTGAAGGATTTTACAACGGAGGAGATACTCTACCTTATTGATTTGGCGGCAGAGCTAAAAGAGAAGAAGAAAAACGGAATCAAAGGCGACAGCCTGAAGGATAAAAATATTGCGCTTATTTTCGAGAAGCCGTCTACAAGAACAAGGTGCGCATTTACAGTCGGCGCCAAGGATGAGGGAGGACTTCCGACATATCTATCAGGAAGCGAAATCCAGCTTGGTCATAAAGAAAGTATCGCCGATACGGCAAGAGTTATTGGGCGTATGTTTGACGGGATTGAATTCAGGGGATTTGAGCATGAATTTATTATTGAGCTTGCAAAACACAGCGGCGTTCCGGTTTGGAACGGTCTGACGGATGACTACCATCCGACACAGTGCCTTGCAATGCTTCTCACACTGAAGGAGCACTTTGGATATCTGAAAGGACTTAAGATTGCATATCTTGGGGACGGAAGAAATAATACGGTGAACAGTTTGATCATCGGAAGCATCAAGGTAGGAATTGACGTAACGGTGGTTGGCCCGAAGGCCCTTTGGACAAGACCGGAGATTGTAGAACTTGTGAAAGAATACGGTGAAGAGTCGGGAGCAAAATTGACGTTTACAGAAGACCTGGACGGAGTTGTGGGCGCTGACATGATATACACGGACGTATGGTTTTCAATGGGCGAGGAGAAGAAAGAGCAGGAAAGAGAACGTCTCTGTAAGCCGTATCAGGTAAATAAGGCGCTTATGGAGAGAACAGGAAAGGCTCATACATTATTTTCCCACTGTCTTCCGGCAGTAAAAGAGAAAGAAGTAACAGAAGAGGTGTTTGAAAGCGAGGCTTCCGTTGTATTTGACGAGGCGGAGAACAGACTTCATACGATTAAGGCAATTATGGTTGCAACATTAGGAAATTAAGACTATGTACAGAGAAGAGAACATCGTATTGTGCGCTTCGAACGCGTATGAGAAAAAATATTATCTGAATCCAGATTTTGAAGCGCTTCCGGAGACGATTAAGAATGAGCTTAAAATTATGTGTGTGCTTTATACAGAAGAAATCGGCGGTGTGCTTGCCCTTAAGTATGAGGAGGACGGTACTTTGATATTTGAGGTTTCTTCGGAGGAAAATGATTTTCTGTATGACGAAATCGGAAGCCGCCTGAAGATAAAGCAGCTTCAGAGGACCAAGGAGGAGCTTCTGCGGTCATTAGAATTATATTATAAGGTATTTTTCTTAGGAGAGGAAATATAATGGGTTTAAGGATAGGAAACGTGGAACTTGACAATCCGTATATTCTCGCTCCAATGGCTGGAGTAACAGACCTGCCATTTCGTCTGTTATGCCGGGAGCAGGGAGCGGGGCTTCTCTGTATGGAGATGGTAAGCGCGAAAGCAATTCAGTATAATAACAAGAATACACTGGCTCTGCTTCAGATTCACCCGGATGAGAAGCCGGTATCGCTTCAACTGTTCGGTTCCGAACCGGATGTGATGTGTGAGGCGGCGAAGAGAATTGAAGAGCTTCCGTTTGATATTCTTGACATTAACATGGGCTGTCCCGTTCCGAAGATTGTGAAAAACGGCGAGGGTTCCGCATTGATGCTAAAGCCGAAACTTGTAGAGAAAATCGTGACAAAGGTTTCAAAAGCGATTCAAAAGCCGCTTACTGTTAAAATCAGAAAAGGATTTAACGACGAGAGTATAAATGCGGTAGAAATTGCAAAGATTATAGAAGCCGGCGGAGCGGCGGCAGTTGCAGTTCACGGAAGGACAAGAGAGCAGTATTATTCGGGGAAGGCTGACTGGGATATTATCCGCCGGGTGAAAGAGGCGGTATCCATTCCGGTTATCGGGAATGGGGATATTACGTCGGGAGAGTCGGTCCTTGCCATGCGTGAGCAGACCGGCTGCGACGGAGTTATGATAGGACGTGCTTCAAGGGGCAATCCGTGGATATTTTCAAGCCTTTTGAAATATGAAGAAACAGGCATAATGCCCAAACGTCCCCAAGCGTCTGATGTGAGGGCGATGATACTGCGTCATGCAGAACTTCAGATGAAATATAAGGGAGAATACTGTGGAATACGAGAGATGAGAAAACATGTTTCGTGGTATACGTCAGGGATGAAAAATTCTGCGAGACTCAGGGATGAAATTAACCGGGCGGAGAGTTATGAAGAACTTGAAAAAATCTTGACAATACACGGGTTGTAGGGTATAATCTTGTGAATGTAAAAATTGGTTGTAAGCCGAGGAGGTAGTAGAAATGGCAGACAAGAAGACAATCCTCACTTATGCGGGGCTTAAAAAGCTTGAGGATGAATTAGAAAACCTGAAAGTCGTAAGACGTAAAGAAGTGGCAGGAAAGATTAAAGAGGCGAGAGAACAGGGCGATTTATCTGAAAATGCAGAGTATGATGCGGCGAAAGATGAACAGCGTGATATTGAGACACGTATTGATGAGATTGAGAAAATCCTTAAGAATGCCGAAGTGGTTGTAGAGGATGAAGTTGATTTTGACAAAATCAATGTTGGCTGTACCGTATTATTGTTTGATACGGAATTTGATGAAGAGATTGAGTTTAAAATTGTAGGTTCTACGGAGGCTAACAGCTTAGAAGGAAAGATTTCCAATGAATCACCGGTTGGAAAAGCGCTGCTTGGAAAGAGTGTCAATGATGTTGTCGAGGTGGAAACCCAGGCAGGGGTTATGGAATACAAAGTGTTGAAGATTGAAAGATCAGTTTAATTAAGAGGAGTGAAAAGAAGTGGCTGAACAGAAGAATGTACAGGAGCAGGATGTAAACCAGCTGCGAAAAGTCCGCCGTGAGAAGCTGGCAGATTTGCAGGCAAACAACAATGACCCGTTCGTTATCACGAAGTATGATGTGACACATCATAGTATGGATATTAAAGACCATTTTGAAGAGATGGAGGGAAAGAACGTATCTATTGCAGGGCGTATTATGTCTAAACGTGTAATGGGTAAGGCTTCTTTCTGCAATGTTCAGGATCTGCAGGGGAATATTCAGTCTTATGTGGCGAGGGATAATGTTGGTGAAGAGCTTTATAAGGCTTTTAAGAAAATGGATATTGGTGACATCATTGGTATTAAAGGCGACGTATTCCGTACAAAGATGGGTGAGATCTCCATTCATGCACAGGAAATTACTTTATTATCAAAGAGCCTCCAGATTCTTCCGGAGAAGTTCCACGGCTTAACAAATACAGATTTACGTTACCGTCAGAGATATGTGGATTTAATTATGAACCCGGATGTAAGGGACACATTTATTAAACGTTCCAAGATTTTGAGTTCTATCAGGAAATATCTCGATGGGCAGGGATTTATGGAGGTAGAGACGCCGATGCTTGTTGCAAATGCAGGCGGCGCTGCGGCAAGACCGTTTGAAACACATTTTAACGCGTTAAATGAAGACTTGAAGCTTCGTATTTCTCTCGAGCTTTACTTAAAAAGGTTAATTGTAGGCGGTATGGAACGTGTTTATGAAATAGGGCGCGTTTTCCGCAATGAGGGGCTTGATACAAGACATAACCCTGAGTTTACACTTATGGAATTATACCAGGCATATACAGACTACAACGGTATGATGGATTTGGCAGAGAATCTGTACCGTCATGTAGCGCAGGAGGTGCTTGGAACAACAAAGATCACATATAACGGAGTTGAGATGGATCTCGGCAGACCGTTTGAGAGAATTACAATGGTGGATGCCGTTAAGAAATACGCAGGCGTTGACTGGAATGAAGTGCATACGCTGAAAGAGGCAAGAGCGCTTGCAAAGGAACATAATGTGGAGTATGAGGAGCGCCATAAGAAAGGCGATATCCTTGCGCTTTTCTTCGAGGAGTTTGTAGAGGAACATTTGATTCAGCCTACATTCGTAACGGATCATCCGCTTGAGATTTCTCCGCTCACGAAGAAGAAACCGGAGAATCCTGAATATACAGAGCGTTTCGAGCTGTTTATGAACGGCTGGGAGATGGCGAATGCTTACTCGGAGCTTAATGACCCGATTGACCAAAGGGAACGTTTCAAAGCCCAGGAAGAGCTTCTTGCACAAGGTGATGAAGAGGCAAATACAACCGATGAGGACTTTATGAATGCGCTTGAAATCGGTATGCCGCCGACAGGAGGCATCGGATTCGGCATTGACAGAATGTGTATGCTGCTGACAGACAGCGCAGCTATCAGGGATGTATTGTTATTCCCGACAATGAAGTCCTTACCGAACGACAAGTAAGAAAACCCCAGTATTTATGCGGGTTTCGGGACTTTCCAAACCGAATAAATTTACCTCTTTACACCAAATTTACACCAATCGGTGCTAAAAACGGTGCAGAGACTAAAAAATCGCATAATTTACGGAATGAATGGGCAGTCCCATAGTGGGATTGCCCATTTCTAATAAAGGATACATTCGTATCTGAGTGCAAAAGGAATGTTTATTATGGAATTAAGTGAAAAATTACAAGAGTTGAGGAAAGAAAAAGGACTCACGCAGGAAGAACTTGCGGAAGCGTTATTTGTGTCTCGCACTGCAATTTCTAAGTGGGAATCCGGCAGAGGAGTTCCCAATATCGAGTCATTAAAAGCAATTTCAAAGTTTTTTTCAGTGTCAATAGATGAGTTATTGTCCGGTGAAGAAATACTTAAAATTGCTGACGAGGATAATAAGCAAAAGGAAAAACATACAAGAGACTTAGTGTTTGGTTTACTCGATTGCAGTTTGATTATGTTTCTGTTTCTGCCTTTCTTTGGACAAAAGGGTGATGAGATTATAAAAGAGGTATCTTTACTTTCGCTGACAGGTACCCCGCAGTATATCAAAATACCGTATTTAATTATTGTATTTGGAATTGTACTTACAGGTGTTTTGCTTCTCGCTCTACAAAATTATGAAGCAGTGTTTTGGTTGAAACACAAACATCAAATATCCATTGTGTTAAGCACAGTTGCTACAATAGAATTTATGATAACACTTCAACCTTATGCAGCCTTTTTCACTTTTGTTTTCTTGGCGATAAAGTCTCTGATGCTGATAAAATGGCGATGATACGAAGCGTGTCGCCAATGTGACGGTGAAATTCTTTTCATTTTTATTCATTCCGCCTATATTGTAAACAGGCGAAAGCCAAATAATTATGGCAAAGGATTGATAAAAATGAAAAAAGAAAAAAGTCAAAAAGTATTGCTTTCAGGAATAGCAATGGTAGTGTTATTTATTTTGTGGACAGTGGCAATAAGCCTTATTGATGTTCAGCCCATCGGGCCACAAAACTCTTCTGTTGGATTTGCAACCTTGAACGGCTTTATCCACAGCCTGACAGGTGTGCATATGGCAATATATACCGTTACGGACTGGTTAGGACTGATACCGCTTTGCTTTATTTTGGGATTTGCGTTGCTTGGACTTATACAGCTTATTAAAAGAAAAAGCTTATTCAAGGTCGATTCCAGTATTTTGGTGTTGGGAGCATTCTATATTGTTGTAATGGCGGCATATTTGTTTTTTGAATTTTATGTTGTCAATTACCGCCCGGTATTGATTAACGGTTTTCTTGAAGCTTCGTATCCATCATCGACAACCTTGCTTGTTATGTGTGTTATGCCGACAGCTGTTATGCAGCTAAACAGTAGAATTAGAAATACAAAAATGAAAAGAGCATTTGCCTTTGCTTTAATTGCATTTACTGCTTTTATGGTAATTGGCAGGTTGATATCCGGTGTTCATTGGATTACTGATATTATTGGCGGGGCAATTTTAAGTGCGGGTTTAGTGATGATTTATTATAGTGTAACCACTCTTATTGCCCGACAGGAAAGATAAAATTCTAACTGAGGAATCACTTATTGACCTTGAGAGATATTTTCTCCCAAGGTCTTTCTTATTATTCGCAAACTACACCAATCCCGATTTTCTCAATATAATTGGGATAATCACAAAGGAAGGGGTGGTTGTACTATGACGGGCAGTTTAGCAAGCGTTCATCCGGAGCTTATTCCTGAATGGTCAGAGAAGAACTTACCGCTAACGCCGGATAAGATAACCTTCGGTTCAAATAAAAGAGTGTGGTGGAAAGGTGCTTGCGGACACGAGTGGGAAACGAGCGTCAAAGCTCGTTCAAAGGGCGAGAAATGCCCGATATGCTCAGGAGCGAGAGTAATAGAGGGTATCAATGATTTAGCCACATTGAAGCCCCTGTTGGCTCAGGAGTGGTCTAAAAAGAACAAATTAAAGCCTACCGAGGTATCTGTCGCTTCTCATAAGAAGATTATTTGGAAATGTAAACACGGACACGAATGGGAAGCAAGCGTTAAAAGCAGAACGGTAAACGGCACAGGCTGTCCATACTGCTCACATAATAAAGTCCTTGCCGGATTCAATGACCTTGCTTCACAGTATCCCGATATTGCTGCTGAATGGTCTGACAGAAATCTTCCGTTGCTGCCTACAATGGTAACAGCCTTTGCAAACAGTAAGGCTTGGTGGAAATGCAAAGATTGCGGAAACGAGTGGTACACTCTTATTTCAACCCGTTCCGGTGGGAGCAGATGTCCGTATTGTAGCGGATATACATTGCTCAAAGGATTTAATGACTTGGCGACTACGCACCCTGACCTTGCGGCTGAGTGGTCAGAAAGAAATTATCCCCTAATGCCTGATGAGGTAAACGCAAAATCAAGACATAATGTTTGGTGGAAGTGTAAGACCTGTGGCAATGAGTGGAAGTCCGTTATCAATGCTCGTGTAAAAGGAACAGTATGCCCGGTTTGTGCGGACAGGGCGGTTCTTGCAGGATACAATGATTTAGCCACAACGGACAGGAAACTGCTTGCTGAATGGGATTACGAAAAAAACTCTCTGCTCCCGACACAAGTGTCAAGAAAGTCAATGAAAAGTGTGTGGTGGAAATGTTCACTTGGACACTCTTGGAAAGCAAAAATCAGCGACAGAACAATTATCGGAGAAAAATGCACTGTGTGCGAAAACGAATATCGCTCCGTGTTCCCCGGCTTGGCTGTCGCCTATTACGCCAATCAAAAAGGACTAAAGGTACAGCTCGGTTCGGATAAACTATTGGGAATACCTCTTGAAACATACATTCCGTCAGAAAAGCTGGCGATAGAATTTACGAACGGCTCAGAACATATGGAGGTTCTCAAAAGCCACTTATGCAAGCAACGAAATATAAAACTCGTAAAACTCCCTTTTAAGACAACCGAAACGGAAGCGGAGTATGCCGACAGAGTAAAAGCAGTTTTCAAAAGCGTACATATCTTTATTTATTCTGATGTCGAAGCAGATGTTTCGGTAATCAGAGCAAAATTCAATGAATGGAGGAAGCGACTGTGAGAGAAGAAAAGTTCCATATCTATCTTAATGATGACGAATATAGCAGAGTAATACAA
>CANAZK010000005.1 GCA_947366105.1 uncultured Lachnospiraceae bacterium
ACGGCTCGAAGTATAGAAAAGCCCGGCATTTGCCGGGACTTTGTCTACAGTCTGATGCATAAAAAGTACAATGTGATAGGACTAAAAAATAGGTGCAGGCATAAATTTTATATACTATCCGGCCAGTACCTAAAATGAGCTGAAAGTTATATCTGTACATGATAAAATATGACCAAAGAAAGGGGAATGTACAATTATGGAATGGAATGAAAAATTACAAAATATCATTGATTATGTTGAAAATCATCTGTATAGTAGATATTAGTTATAAATATGGTTATAATTCGCCGACTTCATTTACAAAGGCGTTTCAGCAATTTCATGGTATTTCCCCAAAAGAAGCAAGGGTAAAGAATATTGACCAAGCGGTCGTGCCTAAAATGCAAATTACATCTAAACAAAAATATTCTTGGAAACTTGAAAGAAAACAAAGTTTACGTTTAGTTGGAAAAGGCGTTAAAATTTCGTGTGCGGATAATGAGCACTATCTGAAAATTCCAGAATTTTGGAGTGTCTAGCTGCTATGATGAAAATTCTAGGGAACTGGAATATTTTATCATGGTTATATCAGATGTGGATCTGCCAGACGGATTTACTGAAATGATATTACCAGAAATGACTTGGGCGATATTTGATTGTGTAGGTATGATACCGCATTCTATTCAAAATGGATGGAAATATTTTAATGAAGAATGGTTGATTAAATATCCATTTAAACATGCACATTGCCCGGAATTAGAATGGTTTAGTGATGGGAATTCATACGATAACAACTATTTAAGTCAAATATGGATACCGATTATAGAGGAGGATTAACACATGGTACATTTAGTTTATTGCGACAATGCAGGGAAAAAAGGCGAAAAAGTATTGGACAAAATTATGACAGGGACAAAGAGTATGGTTGTACGTGGTGCGGCAGGAAGAAAAATTCCTCATAGCCGAGTTTTTGAGGGAGAGAGTCTTTATTTTATGGAAAAAGGAAGCGCCTTGATAACGGCAACCGCAACTGTGAAAACAGTGCAAAATTATGTGAAATTAACTGATGATGAAATCACAAAAGTTTTGGAAGAAAACGAAAGCAAATTAAACTTATCGGAAAAGCAAAAAACACGCTGGCATAAAAAGTGTTTATGCTTAGTGGAGTTTGAGAGTGTTAAGGAAATAGAACCTCTTAAGTTTGAACATCAAGGAAATATGGACGATTGGCTGATAATAGATAAAATAGAAGATGTTGTTGTGGGGACAAGTATTCCTTATAATTATGAAAAATCAAAATTATCTTAGAATTTGTGATTGTTTCTGTTTTTTGAGCGTATGCAGTCATTGATTTAGGAACCTACATTTTTATTGTAACTTACATGGAGAAACGATATAATTAATCGAAAAGAACAGTTTTTAAGCTATGTAAAATCATTTTGACACGAAAAAAAGGCAATGTCAAAGGCTTTTGACAGACGAAAAATATATATTCATATACAATAAAGGAGAAGATTCAAGATGGATATTGGATTACAAATCAAAAAATTTCGAGAACAACAAAAAATTTCTCAAGAGGAACTGGCTCTTAAAATATTTGTTTCAAGACAGACAATCTCAAACTGGGAAACAAATAAAAGTTGTCCCGATGTTAAAAGTTTAATAATACTTTCCAATATCTTCAATGTATCTTTAGATAGTTTTATAAAAGAAGATATAAAGGAGATGAGAGAAATTGTTGAAGAAGAAGCAATTAAAAAGTTTAATGTGATGGGTTTTGTTTTCCTGGCTGAATTGATAATTGTAACTATAAGCGCTTATCCTTTATTTAGTATTGATGGGTATATTGGAATTATTATTTGGCTATGCTTGTTTGCAGCAGCACTATATACAGCAAGTAGGATTGAAAGGTTTAAAAAGAAACATGACATTCAAACTTATAAAGAAATTTTGGCATTTATTGATGGAAAACCATTAACGCATGATGAGACACAACAAGAATTAGGAAAAAGAAATTATCAAAAAATCATATTTGCATTTTTAGCAGGTGTAATCGCATTTATTGTATGTATAATTGTAATTTTTATTTGCCGACATTTATGAAATTGAGAGGAGAAAGAAGCATGGAATTTTGGATTATAATGATACTTTTTATAGTTATGGGTGGAACTTGTTCATTGAAAGGTACTTGGTGGGATAGAAAGAAGAAAAATGAAGAAAGGAAATAAAAACAGCTGGAGAAATGTTAAAAAAAGGCGCTCATAAATTGGTTACTATGTCAATGGTTGGGACTGATAAAGCAATTTTAGTCTTTAAGCTGTAATCTAACAAACTCATGTCCCGCATATAAAGCAGTTAGTCTATACGATTGACTGCTTTTGTTATTAGAATGAGTGAATGCAGTTAATAAATCATTGAAGAAAGTTGAAACAGATATTATATTATCTAACTTATCAGAAACAGATAAGATTTCTTATATTGTAAAAACATTTCAGGATATAGCTGAAAGAAAGAATATCGTCTTAAAACTTAGAAAAAAATAACTTTAAATAATATAATCAATTTTTAAGTAGGAATCCACCGTCAACAATATCGGCGGTGTTTTTTGTATGTCGTAAGAAAAATATGTCAAACAAATGACAAAATGGGTAATATAGAAATATATAAACACTAGAAACCGCATAAAATGATATTTCATAAAAGTTTTACACAATTTTAGCACTCACCACTTGTAAGTACAATGTAAAATGCGTGTTGTTCTGTCTGTATGGAAAAATGGCTTCAAATCAAAGGATTTTAGGCTTTTTCTGTTTGCGCGTCATGGGCGCGCTCTAGCGGGTGCAAGTCCCGAATATGCCCAGGTAGTGGGAAGTGTATAGCTGAACAGCAAGGGTGTCCATCGTGAGGTGGAATTTGGAGGAAGCTGTAAGCAAATCTCTGGTCCGACGGACAGAAATCGCATATAAGGCTAGGCTACGAGAGATAAGTTGGCAGAAAGCAACGAAGTCTAATAACTACCACTTTTGTAGTGGCAGAGTAAATGCGGCGGATATATGGAGAGAAAGAGCGTGCACCTTAAGCGTGGAGGTCTCACAGAGGTTCCATCAGCCTAGTAACAACGAACTGTGAGAAGTCAGCAGAGTCCATAGTAGTGAAGAAGTCTCTGTAATGGGGATGGAGCGAAGGGGCGAACAATCAATAAGCAAGTTACAAAAAAGGGTTATTGTCGAAAAAAGGGTAGATATGCTATAATCCCGATATGGGAAACCATAGAGCCAAAGGCGGCTTTACCCCTCTTATTTTTCGGAGGGTTTAAGCAGCCCTCCAGACGAAAGAAAGGAGGGCGATGCAATGTATGTTACATATGCGGATTTAATCCAAATTGGTATACTCATTGTTGCCCTTGCTAATTTGATTTATCAGATTTACAAGGGAAAAAAGAAATAGCCGCCACTACTGCCAAGAGTTGACGGCTAACCTCATATGAGGTTCAGTTTGTTCAGTTAAATGGGGTAGAGCCGCTTCTATGGTTCTCCCTTTTATATCTACAATATAGCATATCTAGCAAAGAGGTTCAAGAGTTTTATTATATTTCTTCTTTTGTATCTCTCATTACAAAAATCCCTTTAAAATCACAATTTAGAATGTCGGCTATCTGACAGCCGCAAGAACTAGAAATAATGCCATTCACCATATAGGGTGAACCGAAGAAAGGAAGTGTATGCAGATTAAAAGAAAATAAAATGCCCTTACAGAGCCGCAATCTCTGACAAGGGCAGGTAACCCGGACACATAGCAAAGCCGAATAGAAAAAATTGTACCATATCCGGCGCAAGAAAGGAATGGTAAAAATTATGAAAAATATGTTAGATCAGATTTTTAAGATGCACATGGAATTGAAGAATATTTGAGGGCAACCACAAGAGAGAATTATAACAGAATGTGGCACAACACTGTGGAGGCATCTGTTATTGGAAAGAAAAAGATTTCGGATATAAAGCAAGTACATGTCAAGGCATTTTATACGGAAGAATCCGGCAAAGGGCGCAATGGAAAACATCAAGCAGGATGCTGGGGAGAAGATACCATTGTCAGAGGATGAAATAAAAAGGCTGATGGATTTTTGTATAAACAGCGGTACATATTCTGTTCATGTTCCATTCCTTACAATCGCAATCGGCAATTGTTTGCAGTGTGGGGAACTTACAGGTCTTACATGGAACGATATAGACATGAAAAACCGTACAATCAGCGTAAATCACCAACTGATATATAAAAACTTTGGCGACGGATGTAAATTCCATGTGAGCGAACCCAAAACGGATGCCGGGAAAAGAACCATATAATCAATTTTAAGTAAGAATCCACCGTCACCAATATCGGCGGTGTTTTTTGTATGTCAGAAGAAAAAATATGTCAAACAAATGACAAAATGGGTAAAATAGAAATATATAAACACTAGAAACCTCATAAAATGATATTTCATAAAATTTTTACACAATTTTAGCACTCGTCACTTGACTTGGCTAATAACATGTGTTATACCATTTATAGAACAAATAAACAAAGCAGTAAAAGGAGGAGTCCATATGAATATAAATAAATTTACGCAAAAATCGTTACAGGCGGTGCAGGACTGTGAGAAGATTGCATACGAATACGGTAACCAGGAGATTGATCAGGAGCATTTGCTCTATGCATTGCTTCGTCAGGACGACAGTCTGATTCTAAAGCTTCTTGAGAAGATGAATATTCAGAAAGAAATGATTTTAAACAGAGCTGAGCAGGCTCTTTCAAAGAGGACGAAAGTACAGGGCGGTCAGATTTATATTGGAAAGGATTTGAATAACGTGCTTATCAGCGCAGATGATGAGGCAATGCAGATGGGGGACGAATACGTATCTGTTGAGCACCTCTTTCTAGCGCTGATTAAGAAACCAAACCGTGAGATGAAAGAAATATTCCGTGAGTTTGGCATTATGAGAGAGAATTTTTTACAAGCGTTATCTACTGTAAGAGGAAACCAACGTGTGACAAGCGATAATCCCGAGGCGACCTATGATTCGCTTTCAAAATACGGGACAGATTTGGTGGAACGTGCAAGGGAAGAAAAGCTTGATCCGGTAATAGGGCGTGACGCGGAGATACGTAATGTTATCCGAATTCTTTCACGTAAGACAAAGAACAATCCGGTTTTGATTGGTGAGCCGGGTGTAGGTAAGACGGCGGTTGCAGAAGGACTGGCCCAGCGTATTGTAAGAGGGGATGTACCGGAAGCGCTTAAAAATAAGAAAGTATTTTCGCTTGATATGGGCGCGCTTGTGGCGGGAGCAAAATACCGCGGCGAGTTTGAGGAGAGGCTGAAAGCTGTGTTGGAGGATGTGAAAAACAGCGACGGCAATATTATTCTTTTTATTGATGAGCTTCATACAATTGTAGGCGCGGGAAAGACTGACGGCGCGATGGATGCCGGAAATATGTTGAAACCGATGCTTGCAAGAGGTGAACTTCACTGTATCGGAGCTACAACGTTAGATGAATACAGACAGTATATTGAAAAAGATGCGGCTTTGGAGCGTCGTTTCCAGCCGGTGCTTGTAGACGAACCGACAGTGGAGGACGCCATTTCAATTTTGCGTGGACTGAAGGAAAGATATGAAGTGTTCCACGGCGTGAAGATTACGGATGGAGCGCTTGTGGCGGCGGCGGTTTTATCAAATCGATATATTTCCGACAGATTTCTTCCGGACAAGGCGATTGACCTTGTGGATGAGGCATGCGCGCTTATTAAGACAGAACTTGATTCCATGCCGACGGAGCTTGACGAGCTTCAAAGAAGGGTAATGCAGCTTGAGATTGAGGAGGCCGCCCTTAAGAAGGAGAACGACCGTTTAAGTCAGGACAGACTGGTTGCATTACAAAAAGAACTTGGAGAACTCCGGGATGAGTTTGCGGGAAAGAAAGCCCAGTGGGATAACGAAAAGGCTTCGGTAGAACGTGTACAGAAGATTCGGGAGGAGATTGAACAGGTGAATCAGGAGATTCAAAAAGCCCAGCGTTCTTATGATTTGGAAAAGGCGGCAGAACTGCAGTATGGTAAGCTCCCGCAGCTTCAGAAGCAATTGGAACAAGAGGAGATGAAAGTGAAGGAAAGAGAACTTCAGCTTGTGCATGAGAGCGTAACGGATGATGAGATTGCAAAGATCATTTCCCGTTGGACGGGTATCCCGGTTGCAAAACTAAATGAGAGTGAAAGAAACAAAACTCTTCACTTAGAACAACATCTTCATAAACGTGTCATTGGTCAGGATGAAGGAGTGACAAAAGTAACAGAAGCAATTATCCGTTCCAAAGCGGGAATCAAAGATCCCACAAAGCCGATTGGTTCGTTCTTATTTTTGGGGCCTACCGGAGTGGGTAAGACAGAGCTTGCAAAAGCGCTTGCAGAAAGTCTTTTTGATGACGAGAGCAATATGGTTCGTATAGATATGAGTGAGTATATGGAGAAATACTCCGTGTCAAGGCTTATCGGGGCGCCTCCGGGATATGTAGGATATGACGAGGGCGGGCAGCTTACGGAGGCCGTCCGCAGAAAACCATACTCTGTTGTGCTTTTTGATGAAATTGAAAAAGCACATCCGGATGTATTTAATGTGCTCCTCCAGGTATTGGATGACGGTCGAATCACGGATTCCCAGGGACGTACTGTTGACTTTAAAAACACAATTCTTATTATGACATCCAATATCGGTTCTGCGTATCTTCTTGAGGGTATTGAAGAGGACGGAAGCATCAGGGAGGAAAACGAGGTGCTTGTGATGCAGGAACTGCGTGCACATTTCCGACCGGAGTTTTTGAACCGACTGGATGAGACGATTATGTTTAAACCGTTGACGAAAGCAGATATTTGTGACATTATTGACTTATTGGTAACTGATATTAATCGTCGACTGCGTGACAAAGAGCTTTCCATTGAGCTTACGGAAAACGCCAAGAATATGATTGTGGAAGGCGGATATGAGCCGATGTACGGCGCAAGACCGCTTAAAAGATATTTGCAGAAGCATGTGGAGACGCTGGCAGCGAAGCTTATGCTTGCAGATAAGGCGGCAGGCGGAGACGTCATTTTAATTGATGTGGACAATGATCAATTAATTGCAAAGGTAAAAAAATAAGATGACACCAATCATTTTTCATATTGATGTGAATTCCGCTTATTTAAGCTGGACAGCGGTAGAAAAATTGAAGAACGGCAGTGAGAAAGACTTAAGGGAAATTCCGTGTATAATTGGCGGCAGCCAAGAGTCCCGGCATGGAGTTGTGCTTGCAAAGTCTATCCCTGCAAAAAAATATGGCATTCGTACAGGGGAACCTGTGGCGAATGCCTTTCGAAAATGTCCGAATCTGATTATGGAACCACCCGACCACAAAATGTATAGTATATATAGTAGGAAACTGATGGATTTCCTATACACATACACTTCAGATTTGGAGCAGGTGAGCGTAGATGAATGTTACATGGATTTTAGCGGTATTGCCCACAAGTACAGATCTCCGGTAGAGGCCGCGCTGGAAATAAAAAATGAAGTATACAAAAAGTTTGGTTTCACGGTGAATATCGGCATTTCAAGTAACAAGCTTTTAGCAAAAATGGCGTCGGATTTTGAAAAGCCCAGCAAGGTACACACGCTTTTTCCTCAGG
Organism: uncultured Lachnospiraceae bacterium; assembly: GCA_947366105.1. Taxonomy (GTDB): domain Bacteria; phylum Bacillota; class Clostridia; order Lachnospirales; family Lachnospiraceae; genus Faecalimonas. Next base: position 7,682 of record CANAZK010000005.1, read on the forward strand.
AGATACAATTGAAAATGTGGCCTCTTCCCGTTTCGGAACTTTATATGGCGGGTAAATCAAGTGTGGAAGTGTTAAAGAAGCTGGAGATACGAACCATCGGACAGCTTGCTCAAACAGATCCTCGTTTACTGGAATTACATTTGAAGAGTCATGGAAGAACCCTTTGGGAGTTTGCAAATGGAATCGGGGATGCCGCCGTACATTCCGAGGAGGGAGCGGCGAAGGGAATTGGGAACTCTACCACTTTATCCAAAGATGCAGAGACGGAGGAGGAGGCGAAAGAAGTGCTTTTGCGGCTTGCGGAAAGCGTTGGAAAAAGACTTCGCAAAGCCGAGCAGAAAGCACAGATGGTAAGTGTAGAGATTAAGTATCATGATTTCAAAACCGCTTCTCACCAAAAGCAGCTTTGGAAGGCGTCTAATTCTGACCAAATACTTTATGATAATGCTTGTGAACTGTTTAAGGAACTGTGGAACGGGCAGCCAATCAGACTTCTTGGAATTCGGACGTCAAAGCTTTCAGCCGAGTCCGAACCGGAACAGTTAAGCATTTTCGATATACAGACAGAGAATCCGAAAGACGAGAAACATAAGATGCTTGACAAAGCCCTTGATGACATACGCAGACGATTTGGCGAGGATGCGGTGAAACGGGGGACGTTTCTCAAGTAGAGGTAAGAGTTTGGGAATGCACGACGGAAGGAATCCTGAGTAAAAATATTATAAAGAAGGCATTGGAATATGAAACTTGCGAAACTATTGGAACGTCTGGAGTATGAGGTCATACAAGGAACGAAAGAGATAGATATCGCGAAAGTTGTGAATCATTCCAAAGATGCAGAATACGGATCACTGTTCGTGTGTATTACGGGAATGTTGACAGACGGCTGTGCTTATATCGGCGACGCAGTAAGCAGAGGAGCTGTCGCAGTGGTGACAGAAAGAGATGTGAATATTCCCAGAGAGATTACAGTGATTCGTGTAGAGAATACGAGAAAAGCGCTTGCTAAAATTGCGGCGGCATTTTATGGGTATCCATCAGAAGAGCTTATAACAATCGGAGTGACAGGAACAAAAGGGAAGACTACCACAACCTGCATGATTCGTGATATATTGGAACAGGCAGGGCATAAAGCGGGGCTTATAGGAACTATTGAAGTACAGACAGGGAAGAGGAGTATTCCTTCTGAGCACACATCGCCGGAGTCTGTCGTAATACAAAAATATCTCAGAGAAATGGTGGAGGCAGGCTGCGATACGGTCGTGATGGAAGTTTCTTCACAGGGGCTTAAGCTTCACCGGGTAGATGAGATTTTGTTTGATATTGGCGTGTTCATGAACTTGGGAGAAGACCATATCGGGAAATATGAACATGCAGATTTTGAGGAATACAAATGCTGCAAGGCGCAGTTATTCCGGCAATGCAGACTGGGGATTTTTAATATGGATAGTCCATATTGGAAGGATATGCTGAAAACTGCAGAATGCAGAAAAGAAACTTTTGGGTTTCAAAAGAAAGCGGATTATATTCTTGCGAATCCTCAGCTGATTAATACAAAGAATGCACTCGGCATCTCGTATAGTATAAATGAGACGCCTGTCAGGCTGTCCATGCCCGGAGAATTTAATGTATATAATTCTGCGGCGGCATTTATTGTATGTAAGCATCTTGGCGTGTCATTGAAAAGTATGCAAAGTACACTGAAAAGTGTACAGGTAAGAGGGCGGGTCGAACGGGTAGAGATTCACAGGAGGCATGTGGACTTTACCATCATGATTGATTATGCACACAATGCTATGAGTTTACAAAGTATTTTAGAAATGGTACACTCATATAATCCGGCAAGGATTGTTACGATTTTCGGGTGTGGAGGCAACCGGGCAAAGGACAGACGTTATGAGATGGGGGAAGTGTCGGGGAAAATGGCAGACCTCACTATTATAACGTCAGATAATCCAAGATATGAAGATCCGGCTGAGATTATGAATGATATCCGCAGCGGAATAGAAAAAACAGACGGGAAATATATGGAAATTTGCGACAGAAAAGAAGCAATCCGGCATGCAGTCAGAACTGCCAAGGAAGGTGATGTGATTATCCTTGCGGGTAAAGGACACGAGGATTATCAGGAGATAAAGGGAATAAAATATCACATGGACGATAGAGAACTGGTTCATGAAGTCATAAATGAATTGGACGATTTGGTGGAAGAGGAAATTTAGAAAATGTACGCAGATATTATTATTGACATTACACATGAAAAACTGGATAAGGTATTTCAATACAGCATTCCTTCCAAGCTGGAGGGAATGCTTAACGTGGGTACGGAGGTCTGCGTTCCGTTTGGTTTGGGAAACAAAGAGAGGAGAGGCTACGTTGTAGATTTTTCCAACGAATGCAGGTACGAGGAGAGCAAGATAAAAGAAATCATACGTATTGCAGAAGAATCCATTGCAATAGAGGGCAGAATGGTGGCTTTGGCGGCGTGGATGAAAGAGCATTACGGAGGAACTATGATTCAGGCGCTTAAAACGGTGCTTCCGGTAAAACGGCAGGCAAAGGCAAAAGTGAAGCGGACAATCAGGCTTCTTCTGGAGGAAGAGGCGGGAAAGGAAAGGCTGGACTTTTATCTGCATAAGAATCAGAAGGCAAGGGCAAGGCTTTTAGCGGCGCTTTTAGATAACAAGGAAATTCCCTATGAGCTTGTGACAGGAAAACTAAATATTGCGGCAAATGTGATTCGGGCTCTGGAGGGACAAGGCGTATTGGCGCTTGAGGAAGAACATGTATACAGAAATCCTATCCGTGTGCAGGAGAAAGCTGCGAAAAAGCTTGAATATACAGAAGAGCAGAGAAACGCCATAGACCAATTTCGGAAGGATTACCGTGAAGGCATAAGGGAGACGTATCTTGTACATGGCGTGACAGGAAGCGGCAAGACGGAAGTCTATATGGAGATGATTGCGGACGTGATAGCGTCAGGCAGGCAGGCTATTCTGCTTATTCCTGAAATTGCGCTTACATATCAGATTGTCATGAGGTTTTACAGAAGATTTGGCGAACGTGTTTCAATTATGAATTCAAGGCTGTCTGCGGGGGAACGGTATGACCAGATGATGCGGGCAAAGAACGGTGATATTGATGTGATGATAGGTCCGCGTTCTGCGTTGTTTACTCCGTTTGAGCATCTTGGACTGGTTGTAATAGACGAAGAGCACGAATCTACTTATAAAAGTGAACAGATTCCAAGATACCATGCGAGAGAGACGGCAGAGGCGAGGGCGCGGATGGAGGGCGCAAGCGTCATACTTGGTTCGGCTACACCTTCCGTTGATTCCTATTACAGGGCGCTGCAGGGAAAGTACAAGTTGCTGCCGCTTAAGAACCGCGCAATGCTGCAGAAGCTTCCTTTTGTGTATACTGTGGATCTGCGGGAGGAATTGAGAAACGGAAACCGCTCTATCATAAGCGGCAGACTGCGTGAACTGATGGAGGACAGGCTTCAGAAGCGGGAACAGATCATGCTGTTTATCAACCGCAGGGGGTATGCCGGCTTCATTTCCTGCCGTGCATGCGGTCATGTGGCGAAATGCCCGCATTGCGATGTGGCATTATCATCCCATAAGGGGGGGCGCCTTATGTGCCATTATTGCGGATATGAGGAAACATTGTATGAAACATGTCCGAAATGCGGTTCCAAACATATCGGGGGGTTCCGTGCGGGAACCCAGCAGATTGAAGAGGTGATTCAGAAGGAATTTCCGGCGGCGAAAGCGCTGCGGATGGATATGGATACAACAAGGGAAAAGGATGGTCACGAGAAGATTTTATCTGCGTTTGCGAATGAGGAGGCAGATATTTTAATCGGAACACAGATGATTGTAAAAGGTCACGATTTTCCGAATGTTACGCTGGTTGGAATTCTCGCGGCGGATGTATCTCTTTATGCAGATGATTACCGGGCGGGTGAAAGAACGTTTCAGCTTCTTACTCAGGCGGCGGGACGTGCGGGACGCGGAGAAAAGTCCGGGGAGGTTGTGATTCAGACATACAGTCCGGAGCATTATTGTGTTGAGGCGGCGGCACGTCAAGATTACGAGGGATTCTATGAGCAGGAAATCAATTACAGGGAGCTTATGGGTTATCCGCCGGCAGAGCAGCTTTTGGCCGTGCTTTTGACGTGTGAGGACGAGGGACTTTTGGATAAGGGCGGGTATTATCTGAAGGAGTATGCGAATAAAATGAATAAGAGGTCGGAATACCGGATTATCGGTCCGGCAGCCCCGTATGTAGGAAAAATTAATGATATTTATAGAAAAATTATTTATATAAAACATGAAAAGTATGGTATGCTAATAGATATGAAAAATCAGTTGGAAAGATATATAGAAATTAATGAAGGGTTTCATAACATAAGAATACAGTTTGATTTTAACCCAATCAATATATTTTAGGAGGAAATGAGATGGCGATCAGACAGATTAGAGAAATGGGAGACGATGTTTTAACAAAGAAATGTAAACCGGTGAAGATGATAACGCCGAGAACGACGGAGCTTATTGAGGATATGTTTGATACATTGTATGAATCAGGCGGCGTCGGACTTGCCGCTCCTCAGGTCGGTATTTTAAAACAGATTGTAGTAATTGATGTGGGAGAAGGTCCGCTCCTTCTTATTAATCCTGAGATTATTGAGACCAGCGGTGTACAGACAGGATCTGAGGGCTGCTTAAGCCTTCCGGGAAAGGCCGGGCAGGTTACAAGGCCGAATTATGTAAAGGTAAAAGCATTGGATGTGAACTTAAAGCCGGTTGAATATGAGGGGGAGGAGCTTCTTGCAAGAGCTTTCTGTCATGAGATTGACCATTTGAACGGCAAAATGTATGTAGAGCTTGTGGAAGGCGAGCTCTATGATGCTGAGTATGAGGATGACGAGGAGTAGGGGGAGGAAGAATAGAAGATGAAAGTGATTTTTATGGGAACCCCGGATTTCTCTGTCGGTACTTTGGAAGCGCTGGTGGAGGCGGGACATGATGTTGTGCTGGCAGTAACACAGCCGGATAAACCAAAGGGCAGAGGGAAAGAGATGCAGTTTACGCCGGTAAAAGAAGCGGCGCTGAAACATGATATTCCTATATTTCAGCCGAAGAAAATAAGGGATTCCGAGTGCGTGGAGGAGCTTCGCAGATATGATGCGGATATCATGGTTGTCATTGCGTTTGGGCAGATTCTGCCACAGGAAATTTTGGACATGACACCTTACGGATGCGTCAATGTTCATGCTTCTCTTCTTCCGAAATACCGCGGCGCGGCGCCGATTCAGTGGTCCATCATTAATGGGGAAGAGGTGACGGGGGTTACAACCATGCAGATGGATGCAGGACTGGATACGGGAGATATGCTGCTGAAAACAGAGATTCCGATTGAGAAAGATGAGACAGGAGGAAGTCTTCACGATAAGCTGGCGTCAGCAGGGGCAAAATTGTGTGTGGAAACATTGAAAGCATTGGAAGACAAAACGGTTGTTCCCGTAAAGCAGGGGGAAACTCCGACTGCTTATGCAAGAATGCTTGACAAGCAGCTTGGAAATATTGACTGGAGCATGGAGGCTTCTTCAATTGAAAGGCTGATCCGCGGCCTTAACCCGTGGCCAAGCGCATACACTATGTGGGAAGGCAAAGTGATGAAAATTTGGTCTGCCTTTGTTACAGAGGAATCAACGGGTGCAGAACCGGGTACAATAGTAAAGGTTGAAAGAGATGCATTTACTGTACAGACCGGAAAAGGGCAGTTAAAAATTCTTGAACTGCAGATTCCGGGCAAGAAAAGGATGGATGCGGGAGCATTTCTCCGGGGATATCAGGTACAGGAAATGACTAAACTGGGGGAATAGAATCAGGACAGGAGGTATTGGATGTATTATCCGTTTTATTATCGGTTTGACCCGACTTATATGTTAGTGCTGGTTGGCGTAGTGATAAGTCTTCTTGCATCAGCAAGGGTGAAAAGTACATTTGCAAAGTATCAAAGAGTGCAGAATCATTCAGGGCTTACAGGACGCGAAGCGGCAGAAAGGGTGCTTCGGGGAGCCGGAATTTATGATGTGAGAGTTGAGCATGTGCGAGGCAGCTTAACGGATCACTACGATCCAAGAAGCAAGGTACTGAGACTTTCGGACAGCACATACAATTCGGCGTCTGTGGCGGCAGTGGGAGTTGCTGCTCATGAATGCGGACATGCGATTCAGCATGCTTCGGGCTATGCTCCGATAAGGTGGAGAGGTTCCTTGGTTCCGGTGGCGAATTTCGGCTCTGCGATTGCCTGGCCGCTTATTATCATGGGACTTTTTATTACGGGCGAGTCATCGGCGTTGTTTATTAATCTTGGAATTCTTGCATTTTCTCTTGCAGTACTGTTTCATCTTGTAACGCTTCCGGTTGAATTCAACGCTTCCAACAGGGCGGTCAGAATTCTTGGAAGCAACGGTATGATGTCGCAGAGTGAAGTGCAGGATGTAAAGAAAGTGCTTGGAGCGGCAGCGCTTACTTATGTGGCAAGCGCGGCGGCAGCGATTCTGCAGCTGCTTAGAATTCTGATTTTGACGGGAGGACGGAGACGAAATGACTAAGGCTGTCGGCGAAAGAGAATTGGCGCTTGGAATTCTGCTTGAGATTACAAGGGACGGCGTGCACAGTCATGCCGCTCTGCGTGATACACTTTCAAAATATCAATATTTAGAGAAACGAGAGCGCGCCTTTATTACGAGAGTAGTGGAGGGGACGCTTGAACATATGATAGAGATTGACTATATTATCAATCAGTTTTCCAAAGTAAAAGTAAATAAAATGAAGCCGGTTATACGGACGATTATTAGGAGCGCGGTCTATCAGATAAAATATATGGACAGTGTTCCTAATTCTGCTGTCTGTAATGAGGCGGTGAAACTTGCCGCAAAAAGGGGTTTTGCGAATCTGAAAGGCTTTGTAAACGGAGTGTTACGTAATATTGACAGAAATGTAAACAATATTCAATATCCTGATAAAAAGAATATGTTAGAATATATGTCTGTCAGATATTCCATGCCCCTGTGGATATTGGACGGGTGGCGGAAGTCTTATGATATAGATACGATAGAGAGGATGCTTGCAGGATTTTTAGAAGAGCGGGGAACAACTATCCGGTGCAGTTTAAGCAGAATATCCAAAGAGAAGCTTATAGAAAAGCTTGAAAGGGAAGGGGTTACAGTGAAAACACATCCATATCTTGACTATGCGCTTGAGATTTCAGGCTATGACTATTTGGGAGATTTGGAGAGCTTTGAAGACGGAGATTTTCAGGTGCAGGACATCAGTTCCATGCTGGTGTCGGAGGCGGCGTCTCCTAAGGAGAATGCTTATGTTATTGATGTGTGTGCCGCGCCGGGCGGGAAATCTTTACATATTGCAGATAAATTAAATGGAACGGGACATGTGGAAGCAAGGGATTTGACAGATTATAAGGTGGGCTTGATTAGGGATAGCATTGCGCGTTCACAGATGAAGAATATAGAAGCAGTACGTCAGGACGCCCTTGTTTTTGACGAGGCGTCAAAAGAAAAAGCAGATATTGTTATTGCGGATTTACCGTGTTCCGGTCTTGGCGTTATCGGAAAGAAAACTGATATCAAATACAAGATGTCAAAGGAAACACAGGATGAACTTTCTAAATTACAAAGGGATATATTATCGGCAGTGCACAATTATGTGAAGCCGGGCGGAACGCTTGTGTACAGTACATGCACGATAAGCGAGGCGGAGAATATGGGAAACGTCAGGTGGTTTCTTGAGAATTATCCTGCGTTTAAAAATGTTTCGTTTGAAGAAACACTTTGTGATGAATTGAAAGGAAGCGTAAGAGACGGATGTCTTCAATTACTTCCCGGTATTCATAAAGGCGATGGATTTTTCATTGCTAAGTTCAGAAAGGAAGTATAGAGGGAGATGGAGAAGAAGGATATTCGTTCCTATACGTTTGAAGAACTGAAAACAGAGATGGAACAGATTGGTGAGAAGGCTTTCAGGAGTACGCAGATTTACAGTTGGCTCCATGAGAAGCTTGCAGATTCTTTCGATGAGATGACCAATTTGTCTAAAACACTGCGTGAAAAGCTGAATACAGAGTATGAAATACGAATGGTTACTATGGTGGAACGTCAGGTATCGGAAAAAGACGGCACGAACAAGTTCCTGTTTGAACTTTACGACGGACATGTTATAGAGAGCGTGCTTATGAAATACAAGCACGGCAATTCCGTGTGTATTTCTTCCCAGGCGGGCTGCCGGATGGGATGCAGGTTCTGTGCATCGGCTTTGGATGGTCTTGCAAGGAATCTGACGCCGTCGGAGATGCTTGGGCAGATTTACCAAATACAGAAGTTGTCAGGAGAGCGCGTCTCAAATGTCGTTGTGATGGGGACTGGGGAACCGCTTGATAATTATGATAATTTTGTTACATTTATACATATGCTGAGCGATGAGCATGGACTTAACATCAGCCAGAGAAATATTACAGTGTCCACATGCGGAATTGTGCCGAATATGAGGCGGCTTGCGGAGGAAAATCTGCAGATTACGCTGGCGCTGTCTCTTCACGGGTCTAATCAGGAGAAAAGAAAGCGGCTCATGCCGGTGGCAAATAAGTACGAGCTTTCGGAAGTGCTCTCGGCATGTGACTATTATTTTGAAAAAACGGGAAGAAGAATTACATTTGAGTACAGTTTGGTGCAGGGCATTAACGACCAGGAAGAGGATGCCAAGGAGCTTATCGGTATTTTGGGACCGCGGAATTGTCATTTGAATCTGATTCCGGTGAATCCGATAAAGGAGCGGGATTTTAAGAAGCCTACAAGGCAGAATGCGGAGAAATTCAAAAATAAACTTGAAAAAAGTGGAATTAATGTTACTATAAGAAGAGAAATGGGTTCGGATATTGACGGCGCCTGCGGACAGCTGAGACGTCGATACAGAAAAAAATAAGGAGAGGTATATGAAGGTATTTTCACTGACTGACATGGGCAGAAAACGCGACATAAATGAGGATTATGTATATGCAACAGACAAACCGGTGGGGAATATTCCTAATTTATTCGTGGTAGCAGATGGAATGGGAGGGCATAAAGCAGGTGAGTTTGCTTCCCGGTATGCTGCGGAGGTGTTAGAGGAACATATTCAGAACAATAATCAGGGAATGGGACCGGAGGCGATTATTATTGAAGCAGTCAAGGAAGTGAACCGCAGAATCGTTAAGGCAGCAGAGAGTGAGGTAAGCCTTAACGGTATGGGAACGACACTGGTTGCGGCAACGATTATTGAACATACATTGTATTTTGCAAACGTAGGGGACAGCAGACTTTACCTTATCGGCGACGATATTAAACAGCTGTCCAAGGATCACTCCCTTGTGCAGGAGATGGTGCGTCTTGGCGGAATCCGGCAGGAAGACGCTAAATATCATCCTGATAAGAATATTATCACGAGAGCAATTGGTGCGAAAGAAGACGTGGAGGTTGATTTTTTTGAGCATCGTCTTCAGAGAGGCGACAGGATTTTGATGTGTACAGACGGATTAACCAATATGGTGGAGGACGGCGAGATATTCAGAATTGTTAAAAGTGGAAGAGATATCGTGGAAATTGCGAAAGAATTAGTAGAAAAAGCAAATGAAAATGGCGGGAAAGATAATATTGGAATTGTCATTGCAGAACCATTTGCGGGTGAGGTGAACGTATAATGAAAGACAGGATTTTTATAGGAGACCGCTACGAGGTACTCAGCAAGGTGGGAGCCGGCGGAATGGCGGATGTATATAAAGGAAAAGACCATAAGCTGAACCGTTTTGTTGCAATTAAGATATTGAAAAAGGAATACCGTGAGGATGAAATGTTCGTAAGAAAATTCCAGTCTGAAGCACAGGCGGCAGCGGGACTTATGCATCCGAACATTGTTAATGTATATGACGTAGGCGAAGAGCACGGGCTTTATTATATGGTAATGGAGCTTGTTGAGGGAATTACGTTAAAAGAATATATCAATAAAAAAGGCAGGCTTTCGGCAAAGGAGACGATCAGTATTGCCATTCAGGCGGCAAACGGTATTGAAGCGGCGCATATGCATAATATCGTACACAGAGATATCAAACCGCAGAATATTATTATTTCTAAAGAAGGAAAAGTAAAGGTAACTGACTTCGGTATTGCAAAAGCAACATCATCCAATACGATTAGTACGAATGCACTCGGTTCTGTTCATTATACATCGCCTGAGCAGGCAAGAGGCGGTTTCAGTGATTTTAAAAGTGATATTTATTCCCTCGGCATTACACTGTATGAAATGGTGACCGGTCAGGTTCCGTTTGACGGGGATTCGGCTGTATCAATCGCTATTAAGCATCTGCAGGAGGAAATTATGCCGCCGTCTGAGTATGTGGATCATATTCCATACAGTTTGGAGCAGATTATTTTAAAGTGTACGCAGAAGAATGCGGACAGGCGGTATTTGGACATTAACGCCTTGAAGGATGATTTGAAGCGTTCGCTTGTAGAGCCGGAGGGTGATTTCGTAGTAATCGGTCCGATGAAGGTTATGGATGAAACCATTCTGTTTTCGTCGGATGATGTCAATAAAATCCAGCGTGAAGCAAAGCGCGGCGTAAGAGATGAATACGATGATGATTACTATGAAGAAGATTATGAAGACGATGATTATGACGATGAAGATGATGAAGAATACGGGGAACGTAAGCGCGAAAAGAATGACGATATGAATCCGAGGATGGCTAAGATCATGAGAATCCTTACGATTGTAGCGGTAGTGATTATTATTTTCGTGATGCTTTTCATCGTTGGAAAAGCAACCGGACTTCTGAAATTCGGACCGTCCCTTTCTACCGAGGAGGAGAAAAAGGATGAGGTAAAAGTGCCGAATATTGTGGGCAAGACAGAAGAGGAGGCTAAAAAAGCTTTAGACAAATATGACCTTGGCATCAGTGTAAAATCAAGGGAAGAGTCTACAAAATACGAAGAGGGCAAGATTATCGAACAGACGCCGGAAAGCGGCAAGAAGGTTAAGAAGAAGACAACAGTTACGGTTATTATAAGTTCGGGTAAGGTGGCAGAGGAGAAAGAAGTTCCTAACGTATCAGGAAAGAGTCAGAGCGACGCTATCAAAGAACTTGAGGACGCCGGATTCGTGCCAAAGGTAAGCGGCTATGAGACCAGTACAGAATTTGGCAAGGATGAAGTTATCAGCACAAACCCGGCGGGAGGAACAATGGCTCCGGAGGGCAGTGAAGTCGGGATGCTCTTAAGCTCGGGAGAAGATAAGCCGACGATTCCTGAAGTTGTTGGAAAGTCCAGAAGCGACGCGGAGTCCCAGCTGAGTCAGCTTGGACTGCTCGTGACGGTGGAAGAAGAGTACAATGACAGCTATGGAGAGGGAATGGTATTCTACCAAAGTAAAGCAGCGGGAACCCGTGTGCCGGAAGGAACTACGATTGTCATTAAAGTCAGCAAGGGCAAGAAACCGGTAGAGAAAGTGACAGTGCCGCCGGTGAAAGGAAAGAGTCAGAGTACTGCTGAGAAACTGCTTAGAGAGGCGGGTCTTACATGGGAGGTAATACGTTATGAAGACAATGCTTTGGAGGCTGGAACAGTTATCTCGGCAAGCCCGACCGGTAAGGTAGATCCGGGTACGAAAATTGGGCTTGTGATCAGCAATGGACCGGCGCAAAACGAAACGCCTCCGGATACCGGTAATGAAGGTAACGAAGAGGACGGCGGAGAAGGCGAGGTACAGCAGTAAGAAAAGATATGCAGGGAAAAATTATAAAAGGAATCGCCGGATTCTACTACGTTCATGTAGTAGAATCCGGTGTTTATGAATGTAAGGCAAAGGGCGCTTTCCGCAAGGAAAAGCGTAAACCGCTTGTAGGAGATAATGTAGAGATTGATATTTTGAATGAGGAAAAAAAGCTGGGGAATATTATACAGATACAACCTAGAAGAAATGAACTGATTCGTCCGGCGGTTGCAAATATTGACCAGGCGCTTGTTGTCTTTGCCATTACGAAGCCGGAGCCGCATTTTAATCTCTTGGACAGATTCCTTGTGATGATGGAGTGCAAGGAGATTCCTGTTGTATTATGTTTTAATAAAAAAGACATCGCAGAGGAAGAGAATGTACGGAAGCTGCAGGAAATTTACCGCCAGTGCGGTTATAAGGTGATATTCACAAGTGCAAAAGAAGAGGAGAATATTGAACTGATAAGACACGTTTTGGAAGGTAAGACAACTGCGGTTGCAGGGCCCTCCGGCGTGGGAAAGTCGTCGCTTATTAATCTGCTTCAGTCGGATGTGACGATGGAAACGGGAAATATCAGCGAGAAGATAGAACGGGGGAAACATACGACGCGTCATTCGGAGCTGCTTCTTGTCAATGGGAATACTTATATTATGGATACGCCTGGGTTCAGCTCTCTTTATGTGAACGAGTTTGAAAAAGAAGAATTGAAATATTATTTCTCAGAGTTTGCAGAGTATGACGGAACATGCAGATTCAACGGCTGCAGCCATGTACATGAACCGGGCTGTATGGTTCAACGGGCTGTGGAAGAGGGAAAAATCCATAAAATACGATATGAGAATTATCTTGAGATGTATAAAGAACTTCAGGAAAAAAGGAGGTACTGATTATGAAATATATACTGGCGCCGTCTATACTGGCAGCAGATTTTAAAAGGCTGGGCGAGGAGATAAACGCCACAGAGGATAATGGGGCAGAGTATCTCCATTTCGACGTGATGGACGGAATATTTGTTCCAAGTATTTCCTTTGGAATGCCGGTATTGAAGTCCATTAAGAGATGTACAAACCAGCTGATGGATACACATCTTATGATTACAGAGCCGATTCGTTATATAGAGGCGTTTGCAGATGCGGGCGCAGATTTGATTACGATTCATTTGGAAGCATGCAAGGATGCGCATGCCGCGATTGCTAAAATAAGAGAGTATGGATTGAAAGCAGGGCTTTCGATAAAACCCGACACGCCGGTTTCTGAGTTGGAGGACTATATTGAGGAAGTGGATATGGTTCTTATCATGTCCGTATATCCGGGATTCGGCGGACAGAAGTTTATTGATAATTCCTTTGAGAAAATCCGTGCGGTACGGGCAATGGCAGACGCAAGAGGATTAGAAACCGATATTCAGGTGGATGGAGGAATCTATCTTGACAATGTTGGGCAGGTTTTGAATGCGGGAGCGAATATTATTGTGGCGGGGTCTGCGATATTTAAAGGAGAGCCTGCAGAAAATACGAAACAGTTTATGGAGATTCTGAAGAAATATGAATAAATGTGCAGTCATTATAAGCGGCGGTACTCTTGAGGAGGCTTTTATATTAGAGCAGCTTGATCAGCATAAGGAGCGGTTTCTGATCGGAGTGGACAAAGGGGCTGCTTTCTTGTACAGCCATCATATACAGCCGGATTATATCGTAGGGGATTTTGACAGTCTTCCCAGTGAGATTGAGAGATATTATAAAGAAGAGACTGCTGTACCGATGAAGGAGTTTAATCCGATGAAAGATAATTCGGATACAGAAATTGCGGTGCTTTTGGCAATGGAGCGGGGGTGCCGGGAGATTTATCTGTATGGCGCCACGGGAACAAGGCTTGATCATGTGGTTGCTAATATACAGACTCTTTCTTTACCTCATAGGGCAGGGATTCATGCGGAGATATTAGACGGCTGTAATCGAATCCGTCTTATAGAGAAAGAGGAAATAATTTATAAGAATGAAATGTTTGGAAAATATTTTTCTGTGTTTCCGCTTGAGGGGTGTGTAGAGCATTTTAATATTGAAGGGGCAGAATATCCTCTTGAGGATTATACGCTGACTCCTTACAACAGCCGATGTGTAAGTAATCAGGCAAAAGAAGATAAGGTTCGGATTACATTTCCGAAGGGGATTGTAATTCTGATGGAGACAAGGGATAATGTAATATAGCGCTGTTGGGGGCTGCCTGTTTTGGCAGTCTTTTATAGTAGCAGTTGTTTTGTGAGAATGTGGATATTGCAGAACTTTGAAAGTTTGTTTATACTTATAGAAGACGATGGGCAAGGAGAGCGGCATGAAAAGTTTGAATGAGGATTTAAAGACAGGACAGTTGAAACAGATTTATCTGCTGTACGGGGAAGAGAATTATTTGAAAAAGCAGTACAAGGACAGGCTGACGAGAGCATTGATTCCGGAGGGTGATACAATGAATTATGCCTATTACGAGGGCAAAAGAATTAATGTGAACGAAGTTATTGACTTGGCGGAGACAATGCCGTTTTTTGGTGAGAGAAGGCTTATTGTAATGGAGAATTCCGGTTTCTTTAAGAATGCGTCTCCTGAATTTGCCGGATATATCAAAGAAGTTCCGGAGACAACACATTTTATTTTCTCGGAGTCTGAAGTGGACAAACGGGGGAAAATGTTTAAAGCTGTGAAGGATAAGGGAAGGGTTACAGAGCTTGCAAGGCAGGATGAGAAGACGCTGCTGCGCTGGATTTTGGAAAATGTGAAGAAAGAGGGGAAACAGACAACGGAGTCTGCAGTCAGACATTTGTTATCAAAATGCGGAACGGATATGGAGAATCTTCAGAAAGAAATGGAAAAGCTGTTCTGTTACACGCTTGATAAAGAAAACATTGAGATTGCCGATATTGAGGAAATCTGTACAACCCAGATTACAAATCGGATATTTGAAATGGTAAATGCAGTCGCAGAGAAGAAACAGAGAAAAGCGCTTGATTTGTATTATGATCTACTGGCGCTGAAGGAGCCGCCGATGCGTATTCTGTACCTTCTATCAAGAGAGTTCCGGCTTTTGATGGAAGTGAAGGAACTTTCAAAACATGGATATGGGCGTAAGGATATTGCGGCGAAAGCGGGGATGCATCCTTTTGTGGCAGGAAAGTACGAGGAACAGGCACGGGCATTTCGCATGAGAGAGCTTAGGGATATTTTGGAAGAAAGTGTGGATATTGAAGAACGGGTGAAAACGGGACGTTTGGGAGATGTCCTCGGAGTAGAACTTTTCATTGTCAAACACTCGGGAGATAGGGTATAATATACCCTTGCGTGGAGTGCGTTTTTTGCGGAAACGCGGAAAGACGCTGTGCATAAAGAAGGACAGTATATATTGGAGGAACAGACATGGCAGGAATAGATCAGAGCAAAATCAGAAATTTTTGTATTATTGCGCATATAGATCATGGCAAATCTACATTGGCGGATCGTATCATTGAGAAAACCGGGCTGCTTACAAGCCGTGAGATGCAGTCTCAAGTGCTTGATAATATGGAACTTGAGCGTGAACGTGGGATTACGATTAAAGCGCAGAGTGTGCGTATTGTATATAAGGCGAAGGATGGGGAGGAATACATTTTCAATTTAATTGATACACCGGGGCATGTGGACTTTAATTACGAGGTATCGAGAAGCCTTGCGGCATGCGACGGGGCAATTTTAGTTGTAGATGCGGCTCAAGGTGTGGAGGCGCAGACTCTTGCTAATGTGTATCTTGCGTTAGACCATGATCTTGACGTGATGCCGGTTATCAATAAGATCGATCTGCCGAGTGCGGACCCGGAGAGGGTGATTGAAGAGATAGAGGATGTGATTGGGATTGAAGCGGAGGATGCACCGCGTATTTCCGCAAAGACAGGAATTAATATAGAGGACGTGCTGGAGCAGATCGTGGAGAAAATCCCGGCGCCGATGGGGGACGCCGAAGCGCCGCTTCAGGCGCTTATCTTCGATTCTGTTTATGATTCATATAAAGGCGTTATCGTTTTTTGCCGGATTAAAGAAGGAAGAGTCAAGAAAGGTACGACAATTCAGATGATGGCAACGAAGGCGAAAGCTGAGGTTGTGGAAGTGGGATATTTTGGAGCGGGGCAGTTTATTCCGTGTGAGGAGTTGAGCGCCGGTATGGTGGGCTATATCACTGCCAGTCTTAAAAACGTAAAGGATACCCGTGTGGGTGATACGATTACGGACGCGGCAAGGCCGTGCAGTGAACCGCTTCCGGGTTATAAGAAAGTACAGTCAATGGTGTACTGCGGCATGTACCCGGCAGACGGAGCCAAATATCAGGACTTGAGAGACGCCCTTGAAAAATTGCGGCTGAATGATGCTGCATTACAGTTTGAGCCGGAGACATCTATTGCACTTGGATTTGGGTTCCGCTGCGGGTTCTTGGGACTTCTTCATTTAGAAATTATTCAGGAGAGACTGGAGCGGGAGTATAATTTAGACCTTGTGACAACTGCCCCGGGCGTTATTTATAAAGTATACAAAACAAACGGCGATGTAATAGAGCTGACGAATCCGTCAAACTTACCGGATCCGGCAGAAATTGATTACATGGAAGAGCCGATGGTAAAGGCAGAGATTATGGTGACTTCAGAGTTTATCGGAGCCATTATGGATTTATGTCAGGAACGCAGAGGCATCTATCAAGGAATGGAATATATCGAAGAGTCAAGGGCGGTGCTTCGCTATCAGCTGCCGCTTAACGAAATTATTTACGACTTTTTTGACGCACTGAAATCCCGTTCAAGAGGCTATGCATCTTTTGATTATGAGATGTCGGGATATGAGAAATCAAAACTTGTGAAGCTTGATATACTTATCAACAAAGAAGAAGTGGACGCGCTTTCATTTATTGTCTTTGAAGAATCCGCTTATGAGCGCGGACGTAAAATGTGTGAGAAATTGAAAGAAGAAATACCGAGACAGCTTTTTGAAATACCGATTCAAGCGGCAATCGGAAGCAAGATCATTGCGAGAGAGACAGTAAAGGCAATGCGGAAAGACGTGCTTGCGAAATGTTACGGCGGTGATATTTCCCGTAAACGTAAGCTTCTCGAAAAACAAAAAGAAGGTAAAAAGAGAATGCGGCAGGTCGGAAACGTAGAAATTCCGCAGAAAGCATTCATGAGCGTGTTGAAACTGGACGATAAATAGTTAATTGGGGACGTAGCAAAGTGTAAAAATACTACGTCCCCAATTAAGTTTTAAGGTGTCCCAATTTGCGAAAGGGGGTGTCCCTTTCTGAAAGGTGAGATAATGAGAAGCGAATTGGAATTGTATATTCACATACCGTTTTGTGTGAAAAAGTGCGCATATTGTGACTTTTTATCGGGTCCGGCCAGCGCCGGACGAATAGATGAATATGTGCAGGCTTTGGCAGCGGAGGTACATTCTTACAAAAATATGGCAGAGAAATATGAGGTGTCAACGATTTTTTTGGGCGGAGGAACGCCGTCTATATTAAGCGGTGAGCAGACACGTTTTATTATGAATATTGTTAATGAAGTGTTTACAATTAGGAAAGAGGCCGAGGTTACTATCGAGGCGAATCCGGGTACGGTAACGAAAGAAAAGCTGAAGGAATACAAGGGAGCGGGAATCAACCGTATCAGTTTTGGACTTCAGTCTGCAAATAATGATGAACTTAGGATGCTTGGACGAATCCATACATTTGAACAATTTTTGGAAAGCTATGAGCTTGCAAGAAAGGAAGGATTCTCAAATATTAATGTGGATCTCATTTCTGCGATTCCGAAACAGACGCCGGAAAGCTGGGCAATGTCATTGCAAAGGGTGATTGACTTGAAACCGGAACATATCTCAGCGTACAGCCTGATTGTGGAGGAGGGTACGCCATTTGCATTAATGTACGGTGAAGGCGGAACGGGAGAAAAGGAACTTCCAAGCGAAGAGGAAGAAAGATATATGTACCAAAGGACGGAGGAAATGCTGGATAAGGCGGGGTACTGTCATTATGAGATATCAAATTATGCGAAGAAGGGTTATGAGTGCAGACACAATATTGGGTATTGGGAGAGAAAGGAATATCTTGGTCTTGGATTGGGTGCATCGTCATTTCTGAAGGTAAAGGAATCGGACGTATCACCCGGCGGAACGATGGACGTGCGGTTTAATAACACATGCATTATGGAGGAATATCTTGCCGAAGGGGATAAACCGGATGTCATTCGCAGGAATATCGAACAACTCACTATCCAGGAACAGATGGAAGAGTTCATTTTCCTTGGTCTTCGTAAAATAGAGGGGATTTCGGAAAGTGATTTCTGTCGGCAGTTTGGGGCGGATATCAGGGAATGTTATGGTAAAAATATAGAAAAAGTGATTGAACGGGGGTTGCTGCAAAGAGACAAGGGGAGACTGAAGCTTACGGAAAAGGGAATTGACGTCAGTAATTATGTGTTTGGGGAAATACTTTTTAATAATATAAGACAGATTTGATGAATGGAGAAACCTTATGTCACAGAAAATTTTGGTAGTAGATGATGAAGAGGGAATTCTTTGTCTTCTTCAGGATTATTTTGAAATACAGGGATATAAAGTGATAACCGCAAGAGGCGGAATTGAGGCGCTTGAAAAGGTATATCAGCTGCCGGATATCATTTTGCTTGATATTAATATGCCGGATTTGGACGGGCTTGAAGTGTGCAGGAAAATCCGGGAGCACGTGAGCTGCCCCATCGTATTTTTGACGGCAAAGGTAGAAGAGCAGGACAGAATCAACGGTCTTATGATGGGCGGCGACGACTATATTCTCAAACCGTTCAGCATAGATGAACTGGGTGTGAGAGTGATGGCTCATTTAAGAAGAGAGCAGAGGAAAAATGAGAAAACGCCGGTGAAGCTTATAGGAGATATCGCTTTTTATTACGGTGAGAGAACGGTGTACTGCAAAGGAAATAAACTGAATCTTACGAAAACGGAGTATGATATTCTAGAGCTTTTGTCCATGAATCCGGGACAGATATTTGGAAAGGACAGTATTTATGAGAAAACCAGAGGATATGACGCAGAGGGAGACAGTCAGATCGTGGCGGAGCATATCAGAAGAATCCGTGGAAAAATATCCCAGTTTACGAAAAATATCCCAATAGAGACGGTGTGGGGAGTTGGTTACAGATGGATTGGATAAATGAACAGGCGGAAATTATATGGCATAAGGTTAAAAACATGCCTTTAAGGGAGAGCCTTTTGGTATATTTGCTTTTGGGCGTCCTTATCTGCGCGCTGTGTACATGGACTACGGAAATGCTCTGCGGCAGGCAGGTGGAGCTCATTTATGCGAAGCATGATATCGTGATAGAAAGAATGGACGGGCAGCAGTACTATGCGATGCTGGTTCCAAGCGAAATGTCTGCGGATTTGTCGGAGAATGATTTCGCACGGCTGAAGATCTTGGGTATTATAGAAGGAGTGGCGCCGTATGTATACATGTCTCTTTTTACGGCTGTAATGGGCATTTGTTTTTACTATAAGAGAATCAAACGTCCATCTGAAATTTTGGCAGAGGGAACAAGAGAGATTCAGAACAATAATTTAGACTTTGCTATGGAATATGACAGTAAGGACGAGATGGGAAAGCTTTGCATATCTTTTGAAGAAATGCGAAGAGAGCTTGCCGATAATAAAGAGAAAATGTGGAGTTTGGTGGAGGAACAGAAGAAAATCAATGCTGCGTTTGCTCATGATCTCAGGACGCCGCTTACTGTACTAAAGGGATATTCGGATTTTCTCTATCGTTATATTCCTGAACGGAAAGTGAGTGAGGAAAAATTACTGAGTACGCTTAAGCTTATGTCGGAGTATATAGCAAGGTTAGAGAGGTACAGCTATACTATGAAGGATATCCGCAATTTTGACGAGCTTAAGGTAAAGAGGGAAGAGGTGAGTCTGTGCAGGCTGATACGCAGAGTAAAGGAAACGGCGGATGCGTTAAATCAAATAGGAGAGATTCAAATCACTGTCCAGGGAGAAACAGATACGGATCAGATGATATGGATTGATGAAAACGTGGTGTTTGAAGTTGTGGAGAATCTTCTTTCTAATGCGATCCGTTATGCAAAGTCCAAAGTAGAGATTGTAATCGGGGCAGAAAAGGATGAAGAGATGCTGTACATTTATGTGAAAGACGATGGAGAAGGCTTTTCCGGGGAAGAACTGAAAAGGGCAAAAGCGCCGTATTTTTATAATGATAAAAAGAAAGCAGAAGGAGAACATTTTGGAATCGGGCTTCATATTGTCTCTGTTTTATGCAATAAGTGCGGAGGAACCTTAGATATCGCCAACAGTATCAATGGGGGAGCTTTCGCAAGTGTTTCGTTTTCTTACAGAAATTCTTAAAACTTTGTAGGAAAAGTGTAGGAAATTTTCTGTTATTCTTTTGTTAGTGAAACGAGAGGAGGAAGAAAATGAAAACGAAAATTGAAATTCAGCATCTAGACAAATTCTACGGTCAGAAAAAGGCGCTTTCAGACGTGAGTTTAACAATAGAGGAAGGCATGTTTGGACTGCTTGGGAGGAACGGCGCAGGAAAAACCACGATTATGAAAGTTCTTGCAACGCTTCTTGAGAAGCAGGGAGGAAGCGTAAAGATATGCGGTATTCCGGTAGAAAACGCATCTGAGATACGAAAAATTACAGGCTATCTGCCCCAGGATTTTTCTATGTATCCGAATATGTCAGTGTATGAGGCAATGGACTATCTTGGTGTACTGTCAGGACTTACAAAGGCGGAGAGAAAGCAGAGAATACCCATGCTTCTTGAAAAGGTGAATCTTCAGAGCAATTACCGTACAAAAGTAAAAGCGCTGTCAGGAGGAATGAAACGAAGGCTTGGGATTGCCCAGGCGATTCTGCACAATCCTAAAATATTGATTGTGGATGAGCCTACTGCGGGGCTTGACCCGGAGGAGAGGGTCCGGTTTCGGAACCTTCTCTGTGAGATTGCAGATGACAGAATTGTAATTCTGTCCACACATATTGTAGGAGACATTGAGGCAACATGTGAAAAAATTGCCGTTTTGGATGAAGGGAAAATCCTGTTTCAGGGAACGGTGGCAGAGCTGCTGCATTTGGTAGAGGGTAAAGTGTATAAAGCGGAAATCAGCAGACATGAACTGGATGCGGTAAAAGAGAGATTTCTTGTGACAAGCATTTTGGCCCTTGGAAACAATGTGATGATAAGACTGCTTGCCGAGGAGGCCCCGTTTCAGGGAGCGGGACGCTGCGAGCCGGGAGTGGAGGATGCATATATGTATCTGATGCAGGGAAGAGGTGATTTGTTGTGTTCTTAGAGCTTTGGAAAAAGGAATGCGGACAGGTCGCAAAGAGTCTTATTTACTGGCTGTACGTTATTGTTTTAGCGGTATTTTTTGTAAGCCAGCTTGGCAGTCTGAAAAGTCACATGCTAAAGGAACCGAAAAAAGGTCAGGACAGCTATGCGGAGTATGGAACGATGCAGAGCAATGATGAAAGAGAGATTATGCGGACGGCGCTTAGCAGTCTTGCACAGGGAATCTGGTATGAAGATTTTACAACCTATCCGGTGGGCTTTGTGAAGCATATTACTTTAAGTGAAGAGGAAATGGATGAAATTGAGGGCATCCTGCTTGAAACTACCGGGATGTCAAGGGATGCGGCAGGAGAAGATATAGCAAGGCATTTTCAAGAAAATAATCCGGAAAATTCATATGTACCATATGTGGCGGAACCGAAGGAGGGGCTTGCATATGAAGACTTTCTGCGGAAGATGGAGCGGGTCAGCGAGATATTAGGTCCCGGTTCTGACTTTACAGAGGAGAGAATGAAAGCTTCCGCCAAGCTTCCAATGGATTATGAAGGGGCAATGGAAGCGTATCGTGATCTAGTGGAAAAAGACGGCTACACTGGCGGATATTTGCGGCTTTTCTGTGATTATATGGGAATTATCCTTGGAATTTTGCCTGTATTTGTAGCAGCGACAAGAATTTTGCGTGATAAAAGGGCTCAGATGCAGGATTTGATATTTGCAAGAAAAGCCTCCTCTTTTGCAATAATTACAAGCAGATATGCGGCAATGCTGTGTATGATGATGGCGCCGGTAATGGTGCTTTCACTGGCGCCTGTCGTGGAATGTGTGACATTTACAAAGGGAAGCAAAATAGCCCTTGATTACCTTGCATTTCTGAAGTATGATTTGGGCTGGCTTTTACCGACGGTGATGGTGGTAACGGCATTGGGATTATTCTTAACGGAGATTACGGAGAGCGCGCTGGCAGTTCTTGTACAGGGAATATGGTGGTTTGCCGCCATATCACTTGGGGTAGATAAACTGCACGGCGGACAATACGGGTGGAATCTGATTCCAAGACACAATACAGAGATTAATTACAGCGGATTTGCCAATGGATATACACAGTTAGTATACAATAGGATATTCTATGTTATCTTGGCGATTGCGTTGACGGCAGTGACGATTCTTATATATGAGAAAAAGAGAAAGGGGCATTTAAGAAGGCGTGGAAAGATATTGCGGAATTATAAAAGAACAGATGAAGCATAATGTTTTATGGCAGATTCTCCTAAGCGCGGTCATCCTTTTACTCTCTCCATTGATATTAGGACTACGCAATTTGGATGCAGTGCAGTCGGCAAAGGTATTGGAAATGTATGTGGCGCTGATAGGAATTATACTTTTGGTACCTGTGTTTCAGCCGGAACAGAATAAAGATTTGAGGGATTTGATTCAGTCAAAATATACGAAAATTTCTGTTATTTACAGTGTGCGCGTGCTTGCCGCCATATGCATTGGCGGGTTGATGCTTTTGATATATATGTGGGTAATGAAGCAGGGAAACTGTGAAATGGAAACAGGAAAATATTTCTTTGGAGTTATGGCGGAGATATTGGCATTTGGAGGTTTGGGAATACTGGCATATTCGTTAAGCGATAATGTCGTGATTGGTTACATGGCGCCGGCGGTCTACTATGTGGCGGCATACGGCGGAGGCGCAAAATACTTGAAGAAATTTTATCCATTTGGAATGGTTACGGATTATGATACCAAATACGTTTTATTTGCAGCAGGACTTGTATGCATTCTGTTTGGTATTATAATCAGAGGGAAAAGTCGGCGTTAAACCGGCTTTTTCCAGTTTCAGAGAAATAATTTAAAATGCAAAAATAGAAAATACAGCTTGCGATTAAGCGCTGGCTGCATTATCTTATATTTATAAGATATACGAGGGGTGAGTTATATGAAAGTTACCTATTTAAGTCACAGTGGTTTTCTGCTGGAGCTGGAAGAAACACTGTTGTTATTTGACTATTACAAAGGAGATATCCCTGCTTTGCCGGACGGCAAAAGACTGTTCGTATTTGTAAGTCATCGGCATCATGATCATTTTAATCCGGCCATTTTTGAACTTGCAGGGCAAAAACCTGATACCAAGTATATTCTTTCCGGCGATATTTGGCTAAAGCGTGCACCGGCGCATTTGCAGGAGCAGACAGTGCGCTTAAAACGGGGAATCAGATGGGAGCAGGATAATCTCATAGTAGAAACGCTTAAATCTACCGATAAAGGCGCGGCATTTCTTGTAGAAGCAGAAGGGAAGACTATTTATCATGCGGGGGATTTAAACGATTGGCGGTGGGACGAAGAGTCAGAAGAATGGAACCGACAGATGGCGGAGAAATTTCACAAATTTATCGAACCGCTAAGAGGAAAAGAAATTGACGCTGCATTTATTCCGCTTGACCCGAGACAGGAAGGAAATTATACTTTAGGTATGGATTATTTTTTGGATATTGCTAATGCAGAGAAAGTATATCCGATGCATATGTGGGATGATTATTCAGTGATTGACAGATGGCTTTCAGAGCATAAGAATCATCCGGGACGGGGAAGTATTGTAAAAATTACATATCCCGGTGAAACATTTGAACAGTAAAAGTGAACGGTAACGGGTGGTTTGTCTAAGGAATAAATAGTTTAAATTGGACACGCCTAATACGGGAAGGAGAAAAGAATTATGAAGTTTCAGTTTACCCATTACAATTACAATGTTATGGATTTGCAGAAATCCATAAAGTTTTATGAGGAAGCATTGGGACTAAAGGAAGTAGTCCGCAAAGAAGCGGAGGATGGAAGTTTTATTTTGGTTTACTTAGGCGACGGTGCGACGGACTTCCAGCTTGAGCTTACATGGCTTCGGGATTGGGAGAAGGACTCTTATGATTTGGGGGATAATGAGATACATCTCGCATTTACGGTGGATGATATGAGTGCAGCTCATAAAAAACATGAGGAGATGGGCTGTATCTGTTACGAGAATACAGAGATGGGAATTTATTTTATTAATGACCCGGACGGATACTGGCTTGAAATTGTACCGGAAAAACGGTATACTTAACCTATGAAAGGAGTTGGAAAATATGAAACTTATATTTGCCGTTGTGCGTGATGAGGATGCGAAACACGCAGTAAAAGAACTAAATAAAAGCGAATTTGGAGTTACGAAGCTTTCGAGTTCCGGAGGTTTTTTAAGAAAAGATAACTGTACGCTCATGATAGGAACAGATGATGAAAAAGTAGAATCCGTTATGGATATATTAAAACAGACTTGTGCGAAACGCGAAGAAATCGAGATTGTCACACCTTATCTGAATGAGGGGCTGCATCACATCTCTAATTATGCTTATACGCCGATTAAGGTGGAAGCCGGAGGGGCGATTGTGTTTGTAGTAGATGTGGCAGAATTTTGGAAAATATAATAGCTGCTTTATACGAGCGAAAAGACTGTATTCCAGCGCCGGAGTGCAGTCTTTTTTTGTGATATGGAAAGAAAAGTGTAAAAAAATTATAAACTAGGTTGACAAAAGAAAATTCGAGTGTTATCTTAATAAACGTAAGGTGTTAGCACTCAAAAGTTGAGAGTGCTAATAGATGAAAAGGAGGCAGAAGATGAAGTCGAATCACGGGCTGGATGATAGAAAACTGAAGATCCTTCAGGCTATTATCAAGACTTATTTAGAAACCGGCGAACCGGTAGGCTCCAGAACCATTTCAAAACATGCGGATTTGAATTTGAGTTCTGCAACTATCCGTAATGAAATGGCTGATTTAGAAGATTTAGGCTACATCATGCAGCCTCACACATCAGCGGGCCGCATTCCGTCAGACAGAGGCTACCGGTTATATGTAGATATGCTGATGGAAGAGAAGGAGCAGGAAGTAACCGAGATGCGGGAACAGATGCTTGAGAAAGCAGATAAGATGGATCAGATACTTAAGCAGGCAGCTAAGGTCCTCGCAGCGAATACGAATTATGCAACAATGGTTTCCGCTCCGTCTAATAATAGGAACAAGCTGAAATTTATTCAGTTGTCACAGGTTGATGATGAGCAGATTATTGCAGTCATCGTTATGGAAGGCAACATTATTAAAAACAAGATAGTGACGGTAGATGAACCGCTGGATAATGAAACCTTGCTGAAGCTGAATATGCTGTTGAACACAAACCTGAACGGAATGTCAATCGAGGACATTAATCTTGGGATGATTGCCAGGCTGAAAGAGCAGGCGGGAATTCACAGCGAAGTTATCAGCGATGTGCTGGATGCAGTGGCAAATGTAATCCAAGTGGATGATTTAGAGATTTACACGAGCGGCGCGACAAATATTTTTAAATATCCGGAGCTTTCGGATAAACAGAGCGCCCAGGAAATCATCAGCGCATTTGAAGAGAAGCACCAGCTTGTAAATTTGGTGACGCAGACTCTCGCGGAAGAAGAAAACAAAGGTATTCAGGTATATATTGGAAATGAAACACCGGTACAGACCATGAGAGACTGCAGTGTCGTAACCGCAACGTACGAATTGGGAGAGGGCATGCAAGGCACAATAGGTATTATCGGACCCAAACGGATGGATTATGAACATGTAATGAAGACGCTGAAAACTCTCATGGCAGAGTTGGATGCGATATTCCATAAAGAACATTAGAAAGGTGGAGTGACCGTTGGATAAGAAGATGAGTAATGAAGAAATAATAAAAGAGGCGGTGGAAGAAGCCAGAAGAGCCGCAGAGCAGGAAAAGGAAACAGAAACTTTGGAAGACATGGAAGAAACTGAAGCAGCAGAATGCGAAGAGGCGGAAGAAGCCGACGCAGAAGAAACTGACTCAGAAGAAGCTGACACAGAGGAATCAGAAGAAACTGAGGATGAAGGTTCTGAAAGAGGCGCACAAAAAGACAAAGGATTTTTCAAGCGTAAGCCAAAGAAAGACAAGAAAGAAGAAAAGATTGAAGAGCTTACAGATAAACTTACAAGACAGATGGCTGAGTTTGACAATTTCCGTAAACGTACAGAGAAAGAAAAATCGGCGATGTACGAAGTCGGTGCAAAGGATGTAATCGAGAAAATTCTTCCGGTAATTGATAATTTTGAAAGAGGTTTATCCGCAGTGCCGGAGGATAAGAAAGAGGATTCATTCGTAACAGGAATGGAAATGATCTATAAACAAATGATGACAACTTTGGAAAGTATTGGCGTGAAACCAATCGAAGCTGTGGGAAATGAATTCAATCCGGATCTTCATAATGCGGTTATGCACATAGAAGATGAGGAATTAGGGGAGAATGTAGTAGCAGAGGAATTTCAAAAAGGATATATGTACCGTGACAGTGTGGTGCGCCACAGCATGGTAAAGGTTGCAAACTAGTAAAACAACAACTTAAACAATATAAACATTAAAAGTATAAAATTTAGGAGGAAATAAAATCATGGGAAAAATTATTGGTATTGACTTAGGAACAACAAACAGCTGTGTAGCCGTTATGGAAGGCGGACAGCCGACAGTTATCACGAACACAGAAGGAGCAAGAACAACACCGTCTGTTGTAGCATTTACAAAGACTGGGGAACGTCTTGTAGGCGAGCCTGCGAAACGTCAGGCAGTAACAAACGCTGATAAGACAATCGCATCTATCAAAAGAGAGATGGGTTCTGACTACAAAGTAGCCATTGACGATAAGAAGTATTCTCCGCAGGAGATTTCCGCAATGGTTCTTCAGAAATTAAAATCTGATGCAGAGGCTTATTTGGGAGAGAAAGTGACAGAAGCTGTTATTACAGTTCCGGCTTACTTTAACGATGCTCAGCGTCAGGCTACAAAAGACGCAGGCAAGATTGCAGGACTTGACGTAAAGCGTATCATTAACGAGCCGACGGCAGCAGCTCTTGCTTACGGACTTGACAATGAAAAAGAGCAGAAAATTATGGTATACGACTTAGGAGGCGGTACATTTGACGTATCCGTTATCGAGATTGGCGACGGTGTTATCGAAGTTTTGTCAACAGCGGGTAACAACAGACTCGGTGGAGATGACTTTGACCAGAAGATCGTAGATTATATCGTAAATGATTTCAAGGCGGCAAACGGCGTAGACCTTTCAGCGGACAAAATGGCGCTTCAGAGAGTAAAGGAAGCGGCAGAGAAAGCGAAAAAAGAGCTTTCAGCGGCAACAACAACAAATATTAACCTGCCGTTTATCAGCATGAATGCAAGCGGACCGCTTCACCTTGATATGAATCTTACAAAAGCTAAATTTGACGAGTTGACACATGATCTTGTAGAGAAAACGGCGGAGCCTGTAACAAGAGCGTTATCAGACGCAGGAATTCAGGCTTCAGAGCTTGGCAAAGTATTATTGGTAGGCGGTTCAACACGTATTCCGGCAGTTCAGGACAAAGTAAAACAGCTTACAGGACACGAGCCGAGCAAGACATTAAATCCGGATGAATGTGTGGCATTGGGAGCTTCCGTTCAGGGTGGAAAATTAGCAGGCGACGCAGGCGCAGGCGACATCTTATTGCTTGATGTTACTCCGCTTTCACTGGCAATTGAGACATTAGGCGGCGTTGCTACGAAATTAATCGAGAGAAATACAACAATTCCTACAAAGAAGAGTCAGATTTTCTCAACAGCAGCAGATAATCAGTCAGCCGTTGACATTAATGTTGTACAGGGTGAAAGACAGTTTGCGAAAGACAACAAGTCTCTCGGACAGTTCAGACTTGACGGCATTGCTCCGGCTCCGCGCGGAATTCCTCAGATTGAGGTTACATTCGATATCGATGCAAACGGTATTGTAAATGTATCTGCTAAGGATTTGGGAACAGGCAAAGAGCAGCACATTACAATTACGGCAGGCTCTAATATGTCTGACAGCGATATTGAAAAAGCTGTAAAAGAAGCGGCAGAATTTGAGGCACAGGATAAGAAGCGTAAAGAAGCCATTGACGCAAGAAATGATGCGGACGCAATCATTTTCCAAACAGAGAAAGCTTTGGGAGAAGTGGGAGATAAGCTTGACGCAACAGACAAAGCAGGCGTAGAGGCTGACATTCAGGCATTGAAAGATATTTTAGCAAAATCAACTCCGGAGACAGTGACAGAGGCTCAGGTTGAAGAAATCAAAGCAGGTAAAGAAAAATTAATGGAAAGCGCTCAGAAGTTATTTACAAAGATGTATGAGCAGGCTGGAGCGGCAGCCGGAGCGCAGGGTAATCCGGCGCCGGAAGCAGGTCCGGCTCCAGAAGGTTTCAACGGCGACGATGTGGTAGACGGAGATTATAAAGAAGTTTAGTTCCTTATAAAGAATTATGTATAATGTTCTGCGGAATCTGGGTAGGATCAGGTTCCGCAGAACTTGCATGTAGTTTTTAGGGAATATCTTTTATAAAAACAGAGAGGAAAAATTATTATGGCTGAGACAAAAAGAGATTACTATGAAGTGCTGGGAGTAGACAAAAATGCAGACGACGCGGCGCTTAAGAAAGCATATAGAGCATTAGCCAAGAAATACCATCCTGATATGAATCCGGGCGATTCGGAGGCGGAGAAAAAATTCAAAGAAGCTTCTGAAGCATATGCAGTACTTAGTGATCCCGATAAACGCCGTCAGTACGACCAGTTCGGTCATGCGGCATTTGAAGGCGGAGCCGGAGGAGCTGGTGGATTCGGCGGCTTTAGTTTTGACGGGGCTGATTTTGGGGATATTTTTGGAGACATTTTTGGTGATTTATTCGGTGCAGGCCGCCGTGGCGGACGCGCAAATAACGGACCGATGAAGGGCGCCAATATTCGCAAAGGAGTCCGTATTACATTTGAAGAGGCAATCTTTGGATGTGAGAAGGAACTGGAGGTTGTAATCAAAGATCCGTGTTCTACATGCAGCGGAACGGGGGCAAAACCGGGAACGTCTCCGGAGACCTGTTCAAAGTGCGGGGGCAAGGGGCAGGTTGTGTATACACAGCAGTCTTTCTTCGGTACTGTGCAGAATGTGCAGACATGTCCTGACTGTCACGGAAGCGGAAAGATTATCAAAGAAAAATGTTCAGACTGCGGCGGAACAGGATATGTGGCAAGCAGAAAGAAAATCCAGGTTTCTATTCCGGCGGGTATTGATAATGGGCAGAGCGTTCGTATCCGTGATAAAGGCGAACCGGGCGTAAACGGCGGTCCAAGAGGCGACTTACTTGTAGAGGTGACTGTCTCAAGACATTCCATTTTCCAAAGACAGGATGTGCATATTTTCTCAACAGCGCCTATAACATTTGCACAGGCAGCTCTCGGGGCAGACGTGCGTATTAAGACTGTGGACGGAGAGGTAATCTATAACGTAAAACCGGGAACAAAGACAGATACAAAGGTGAGATTGAAGAACAAAGGAGTACCGTCTCTTCGTAACCCGCAGCTTCGCGGCGACCACTATGTTACGCTGGTGATTCAGACGCCGGAAAAACTCAGTTCAGAGGCGAAAGAAGCGCTCCGCAAGTTTGACGAACTGACAGGAAATTCTCTAAAGGCGGCAGAGGATGTAACGGATGGCGAAAAGAAAAAGAAGAAAAAGGGATTTATGGATAAACTGAAAGAAACCTTTGAAGATTAGTACATGATGCAAACGGGCGGTTCCGTCAGATGATATACTGACAAACCGCCTGTTTGTATTACATACGGGGTATTCTTATTTCCAAAGTATATTTGCTTTGTCCCGGGGTGCGGTGCGCCTGTAAGAGACGTTGGGGTAGCCGAGAAGCATACAGGCTTTGATGTGCTTTTCTTCAATTCCAAGCCACTTCTTAAGTTCGGCGTTTTCATCCGCAATGCGGCAGAGATAGCCGTTATAGAGCATTCCGAGATCCAAAGACACTGCCATTAATTCCATGTTCTGAGCTGCCAGACCGGCATCTAACGGCCAGTCAGATGTGATGAACAGCACAACCGGAGCATTGCGGAAAAGATAATCGTCAGCCGGATTTTCTTTTCGACGTTTGTTGAAGCTGGCGAAAGGGAGTAATTCTTTGGGAATATCTTTGAAGCTTTTGTCTGTGAGTTTATCAATATGGCTCCACACCAATTCTTTCAGGCGCGGGACGTCATCCTTTACAAAGATAAAGCAGCTTCCCTGATTATTTTTTGCTGTGGCTGTATAGCGGCCTGCCTCTGCAATCGCATTCAGTTTTTCTTGTTCCACAGGTTTGGCCTTGTAGTCCCGGATGCTTCTTCGGAACTTAATGGTATGTAGGACGGTCTCCGGATTCAGGGCAAAGGTTTCTCTGTCGTATGTTTCCACGTCATCCATATCATATTCCGGAATGCTTACCGCATTTGCAGGGCAGATTGCGACACAGCGTCCGCAGTTAAGACATTCCCCGGAGTATACCGCTTTACTATTCTCCACTTTGATACGGAAGGCAATACAGTCTTTTGCGCACATCCCGCATCCGGTACACAGTGCTTCGTTTATTTGAACCATAATAAAATCCTCCTCTGTTTTTATATAGATCAATTATACCATGTTTGCATAAGAATGTTTACATTTTAATCACTTTCATGTAGAATAGAGTCCGTGAGGTGAAAATAAGTTATGAATTATATATTATTTGAGATAGGGCCGTTAACCGTTTACAGTTATGGATTTATGATTGCAGTGGGAATTGTCGCGGCCATATGGACTGCGGATACAAGGGCAAAGAAATATGGGCTGGACGGCGATCATATGTATGGGTTGGCGCTTTTAGGTTTACTGTTTGGTTTCACGGGATCTAAACTGTTGTTTTTTATAACAGAGATCAAAGATATTATGGAGAATCCCAAAATGATGCTGAGTCTTTCAGAAGGCTTTGTCGTATACGGGGGAATTATCGGAGGAATATTCGGTGCGTTTGTATATTGTAGATGGAAGAAGCTTCCGGTGCTGAAATATTTTGACATTGCTATTGCATCGTTGGCGCTTGCGCAGGGGTTTGGAAGAATCGGATGCTTTATGGCAGGGTGCTGTTATGGACGCGAAACCGACGCATGGTACGGCGTTACATTCGAGTCTTCGCCGTTTGCGCCTAATAATACGGCGTTGATTCCGACACAGATTATATCCAGCGCTGCCAATTTCGTACATTTTTTTATATTGGTGTGGATTACGAAGAATAAGAAAACGGACGGGATCGTGGTGTCTGCTTATGTGATATTGTATAGTGTTGGAAGATTCTTCATCGAGATGCTTAGAAACGACCCAAGAGGAAACGTAAGTTTCTTATCTACATCTCAGTTTATTTCTGTCTTTATGTTGGCAGCAGGCGTGCTGAGTATGCTGGTATTAAAGAAAAAAGGTTTAAAAACAGAAGAATAAGGTTGTTGAAGGGAATTGTCATATGACAGTTCCTTTTGAAATGGAGGTTGGATAAAATGTTTCGCAGATTGGCGAAAGAGGAGAAAGATAATAATTTGAATATAAATTGGACAAACTTTTATAAAAGTGTTCTTGCGCTGGTTGTTCCAATGGCTCTGCAGAACCTGATTAATGTTGGTGTGACAGCCACGGACGTTGTGATGCTTGGAACCGTGGGAGAGAAGGTTCTATCAGGCGCTTCGCTTGCGGGTCAGGTACAGTTTATTATGACGCTGATTCTTTTTGGTATTACTTCAGGCGCAACTGTTCTTACGGCACAATACTGGGGCAAGGGTGATACAAGAACCATTGAAAAAATACTGGGAATGGGACTGCTTTTTGGGATGAGTGTTGCTGTGTTATTTGCAGTGGCGGCGCTGACTATACCGGAAGTGCTGATGTCTGTCTATACAAGCGATCCCGAGGTTATAAAAGAAGGCGTCAAATATTTGCGTATCGTGGGGTTTTCCTATATATTCATGGCATTTACACAGGTGTATCTTTATGTTATGAGAAGTATTGAGAGAGTTGTTATTGCAACTATTGTATATTTATTCTCATTGTGTAATAATGTCATTATAAATGCCACGCTTATATACGGACTTTTTGGTTTCCCCAAAATGGGAGTACAGGGAGCGGCAATCGGAACACTGATGTCGCGGGTACTTGAAGTTGTCATTGTACTTTGGTATGCGCATTTTAAAAATAAAGTTGTGAAAATACGTCTTTATGACGTGTTCCATATAAATAAAACGTTGTTAAAGGATTACCTTGTATATTCCATGCCGGTTGTGATAAACGAGCTGATGTGGGGACTGGGAAGCTCCGCGAATACAGCGATTATCGGGCATCTTGGAAGCGCTGCGGTGGCGGCAAACTCTGTAGCCCAAGTGGCAAGACAGCTTGCTCAGGTTGTGGTATTCGGGATTTCAAATGCAACGGCAATTTATCTTGGCAAGACAATCGGTGAACAGAAATTTGAACATGCAAAGGCATACGCTAAAAGATTCAGTATATTAAGCCTTCTGATGGGGCTGGCGGGAGCCGGCGTGATTCTGATTTCGGCTCCGATTGCAAATGCGACGATGGAATTGTCCTCCCAGGCGCAGAAGTATCTGCTTTTTATGTTTTTTGTTATGTCCTATTTTGCAGTGGCGCAGGCGGTAAATACAACTCTTGTTGTCGGCACATTCCGTTCCGGCGGGGATACAAAGTTCGGATTAGCGCTTGATGTGGGAACTATGTGGGGGTTCTCTATTATATTAGGCGCCGCGGCAGCATTTATATTTGATTGTAGTGTGCCGGTAGTTTATGCTATACTAATGAGTGACGAGATTGTAAAACTGCCGTTTACGATCAAAAGGTTCTTTAGCTATAAGTGGCTGAAGAATGTGACGAGAGACAATCTTGGCGCCGAAACAGTTTCGTAAATGAGACAGACAGCATTTGCTGACCGTCTTAAATATAAAATAAAGGAGATTTTAACTATGAAAGTAATCGCAACAGAAAAAGCACCAGCAGCAATTGGACCATATTCTCAAGGGTATGTACACAATGGAATTTTCTATTCATCAGGTCAGATCCCGATTAATCCTGCGACAGGAGCAGTAGAGGCAGAAGATATCACAGGACAGGCAGAGCAGGTATGCAGGAACCTTGGGGCGGTTCTCGAGGCGGCAGGCACATCATTTGACAAAGTAATAAAGACAACTTGTTTCCTGAGTGATATGGATAATTTCGCAGCATTCAATGAAGTGTATGCAAAATATTTTACATCAAAACCATCAAGAAGCTGTGTTGCAGTAAAAACATTACCGAAGAATTTACTTTGCGAGGTAGAGTTAATCGCAGCGGTAGAGGAATAGGAAGTGGGACAGATGGAAGAACAAGAAAATAATGGTTCATGTTCACCGGAGAGCTGTTCTTCATGCGCCCATGCAGGGACATGCCCAAGCAAAAAGGTTGATTTGAAGGTTCCGGCTAACGAGTTTACACACGTGAAAAAGGTGATTGGTGTTGTGAGCGGTAAAGGCGGCGTTGGAAAATCAATGGTAACGGCTTCGCTTGCAAGACTTATGAGAGAGCAGGGTTATTCTGTCGGCATTCTTGATGCAGATATTACAGGTCCGTCTATTCCGAAGATGTATGGTATACATGAGCATGCGGTGGGAAATGAGCTTGGAATGTTTCCTTGCATGGCAAAGGATGAGACAAGAATTATGTCTGTAAATCTTCTTTTGGATTCGGAAGATACACCGGTAATTTGGAGGGGACCGATTATTGCAGGAGTGGTAAAACAGTTTTGGAATGAAGTGCTGTGGGGCGACCTTGATTATCTTTTTGTAGATATGCCGCCGGGGACGGGTGATGTACCGCTTACGGTATTCCAGTCGCTGCCGGTAGACGGGGTTGTAATTGTAACTTCCCCGCAGGATCTTGTACAGATGATTGTAAAGAAGGCTTATTATATGGTGAGACAGATGAATATCCCGGTTCTTGGTATCATCGAGAATTACAGCTATTTAGAATGTCCCGACTGCGGAAAGAGAATTTCCGTGTTTGGAGAGAGTCATATCGATGAGATTGCAAAAGAGCTGAATATAGAAGTTCTTGCAAAAATGCCGATTGACCCGGCGCTTTCTGAAATGGTGGAAAAAGAGAAATTCTATGAAGTAAACAACGAATATCTGAAAGACGTGGCTGGCAAATTAAGCTAATAATACCAGTAATCTTAACACAAAAAGGAGACAGACGATGAAACAGGATATGATTGTAATTTTAGACTTAGGAAGCACAGAGAATACCGTACTTGCAAGGGTAATTCGTGATTTGGGTGTATACAGTGAGATTCACCCGCATGATATTACAGCCGAGGATTTGAAGGCGCTTCCGAACGTAAAGGGTGTCATTATTAATGGAGGACCTCATAATGTCGTAGACGGAGAAGCGATTGATGTAAAGGAAGAGATTTACGCAGTGGGAATTCCGGTGACGGCAGTAGGACATGCTCCTGCCAAATGTGATACGCTTTGCGAAGTTTTACCTGCGGATGAATCAGCGTTAAAAGAGGTGGTAAAGCCGTTCTTATTTGATATATGTAAAGCAGAACCAAACTGGAATATGAAAAACTTCGTAGAAGATCAGGTAGAATTAATCCGTCAGCAGGTTGGGGACAAGAAAGTTCTTCTTGCACTTTCAGGCGGCGTTGACAGTTCTGTTGTTGCAGCGCTTCTAATTAAAGCAATCGGCAAACAGCTTGTATGTGTTCATGTAAACCACGGATTAATGCGTAAAGGCGAATCCGAGAGCGTTATTGAAGTATTTAAAAATCAAATGGATGCAAATCTTGTATATGTAGATGCTTCCGAGAGATTCTTAGGAAAGCTTGCAGGTGTTGCCGACCCTGAACAGAAGAGAAAAATCATCGGCGCAGAATTCATCCGTGTGTTTGAAGAGGAAGCGAGAAAACTAGAAGGAATAGATTTCCTTGCACAAGGAACTATTTATCCGGATATCGTGGAAAGCGGAACTAAGACGGCAAAAGTTGTTAAATCACACCACAATGTGGGTGGACTTCCGGAGGACTTAGAGTTCTCATTAGTAGAGCCGCTTTATTATCTCTTTAAAGACGAGGTAAGAGCATGCGGTCTTGAGCTTGGACTTCCGCACAGCATGGTATTCCGTCAGCCGTTCCCAGGTCCGGGGCTTGGCGTAAGATGTCTCGGCGCAATTACTAGAGAGCGTCTTGAGGCGGTTCGCGAGTCTGATGCGATTCTCCGTGAAGAATTCGCAAATGCTGGGCTTGATAAGACTGTATGGCAGTATTTTACAGCAGTGCCTGATTTTAAATCAGTTGGCGTAAGGGATAACGCAAGATGTTTTGAGTATCCGGTTATCATCCGTGCAGTCAACACGGTTGACGCTATGACGGCGACAATTGAACGTATCGACTGGGATATCTTGGAGAAGGTTACAAAGAGAATTTTGGATGAGGTTCCGAATGTAAACCGCGTATGTTATGACATGAGTCCGAAGCCAAATGCAACGATAGAGTGGGAATAAACAAAAATGCTTAGTAAATCCAGTGTTTATGCGGGTTTGCGGCATTTCAAAAGGTCTTTTGATAACAGTTGTATAAAAGCCATTATTCTTGTAATCTACTGGTTTGTGGGTTACAGAATGATTGACAGGCGGCTGTGCAACAAAGCGTTCAGAGCCATACTCGGAAATATTGCATATTTTCTCGTTGTGGCGTATCCGCCAAATGAATGTATGCAAATATATGTTTATGAGTGCAAGCACTCAACGCATATATTCGCAACATTCGCTTGG
Source organism: uncultured Lachnospiraceae bacterium (assembly GCA_947366105.1). Classification (GTDB taxonomy): domain Bacteria; phylum Bacillota; class Clostridia; order Lachnospirales; family Lachnospiraceae; genus Faecalimonas. The sequence goes on from CANAZK010000005.1 coordinate 43,647, forward strand.
CTCTGAACGAATCCATATTATAAAGCCCTTAGCTGTGGGTAGTAACTCATAGCTAAGGGCATTTTGTCGTTGTATTTGAAACAGTTTTGCTAAACACATAGATAGTAAATTAAGCTTCGTATTGTCATTTTGAAGTTATAATTGCTGACAAGTATATTCCCCGTTTTTCCGCTGGAATATAATTCAAAAGTAACTTTGGTGTAATCAAAGGCATATGAGTTTATGAAACAGTTTGTGATTGGCGGGATTAATCTGTTGGAGAAGTTTATGGAGTGGATCGGGGAGAAGGTCAAGGATGTGGGGAGAGGAAGGTAAAAATAGCAAGGGAGCTTTTAGAATAGGAAGCTCTCTTGCTATTTATAAGTACTAAATTAATTCATTTTCTTGAAGAACACTATAGAACATAGCACGTCCGGAATAATTCCAATACGCACAATCTTGCTCCATAAATAACCATTTCACAGCTAATAAGATGATTTCGATAGGATGCTCACTACCAGCATAATCACAGAAAGTAGCCCTAGACGGAGTGAGCGATACAGGGTGGCAATCGTATATTTGTTGCAGCTTTTGTGCGATGACAGGATAAATGCGAGGAAAACTAATTTTACAATCTGTTAAAGCATCTATAATGTCTTGGTGGCTTGGATTAGAATATCGACGATTTCTTTTGAAAAAAAGTCCGTCAATATTTACAGTAAAATCAAAGCCCTTATTTAATTGGGTTGGACGTTTAAGAAAAATGCCATAATTACCAAATTGTTCTACGTTGTATTGATAACGTGATGCATTATCTCCTATTCCGGTACCAGGGGTTTCACGTAAAAAAGCTTGAATTAGATTTTCACGCATAGAAATACGATCTCCTAAAGGTAATGAGTAGTTAATTATTTGTGTCATAAGTAGATACCTCCTTAAAAAATCCACTAATCTCAACTCCAAGTACATTTGCAATCTGATTAAGCACCGAAATAGACAGACTCTTATCACATCCGGTAGCTTCAATTTTGGAGAGATAGCTTATGCTGATTTTAGCTTGCTCAGCAAGTTGTACCTGTGTTAATTTTGCTTGTTCTCTGTAATATTTTATATTTGCACCTATGACACCATATAGGTCAGTATCATTATCAAAATGCATATATTCACCTCTTTCACTATTTGTGAATATTATCTCATGAGATGTATAACAAATAAATTCACTTATAGTGAAAGAAAACTACTATGGATTTTTCTATGAAATTGAGTTACAATGTATAAATTAATAAAAAAGAAGGAGGCATGGCTTATAAGTTTACAACCAAATAATTTTAGGCTTGAACCAACAACAGTTTGGTCGTTTCTGGACAGGGGCGGTTGGGCAACGCATTCAGGAAAGTATCGAGGAAATTGGTCGCCATATGTACCAAGAAATCTGATACTTCGTTATTCTAATCCCAGTGATTGGGTCTTAGATCAATTTATGGGTAGTGGAACAACCTTAGTAGAGGCAAAGCTACTCGATCGTCATGCGGTAGGTGTTGACATCAATCCGCAGTCTGTTTCAATCTCTGAAACGAATTTACAATTCCAATGTGAAACAAATTCAAAAATCTTTACGCGAAATGGAAATGCTACAGATTTGCATTTTATCAAAGATAGTCGTATTGACTTTATTTGTACGCATCCGCCATATGCCAATATCATCAAATACAGCAAAGGGATAGAAGGGGATATTTCCTTGCTTGGTGTGGAAGAGTTTTTGGCAGAAATGCAGAAGGTGGCAGAGGAATCATATCGTGTGTTGAAAAAGGGAAAAATGTGTGCTGTAATGATTGGGGATGTAAGAAAATACGGAAAGGTCATTCCATTAGGATTTCGTATGATGGAATGCTTTTTACAGGCAGGATTTACGAATAAAGAGATTATAATTAAAGAGCAGCATAATTGTCGTTCTACTGATTATTGGGAAAAACAAAACAACAATTATCTGCTTCTGGCACATGAATATATATTTGTATTTCAGAAGTAAGATAATTCACAAAGAGTGAAAGTTTTGGTTGTTATTTTGTATGTTTGCAAGTATAATAGATATGTAAAAGATTGTCCTTTTGCGGACATAGAGAAGAGGAATCAAAATGAGTAATTCAAGTGTAGCTCCATTTGTGAAATGGGCTGGCGGTAAGCGTCAGTTAATTCCACAGATAAAGGAGAGAATGCCTGAAAAGTATAATAATTATTATGAGCCATTTGTGGGCGGCGGTGCAGTCACATTCGAATTGCTACCTGCAAATGCTCTGATAAATGATATAAACAAAGCGTTGATAAATGCTTACAAGCAAATATGTAACGCACCGGAAGCATTCCTGAAGGCTGTGAGCAAGCTTGATACGGAAATGTGGGAAGATGGCAAGGAATATTATTATTTTCTCAGAGAGTATTACAATGACAAGCTGATAAAAGCAGAGTATGATGTGGATTTAGCTGCATTGTTTGTGTTTATAAATAAGCATTGTTTTAATGGCTTGTATCGAGTAAACGGTAAGGGCCTTTTCAATGTTCCGTACAACAATAGTCGTAGGGCTTCGGTTGATGAAGAGGTTATTATGGCTACTTCAAAGTACTTGCAGGGAGTAACCATTATAGATGGTGATTTTGAACTGGCATGTAAGGATGCAAAGAAGGGCGATTTTGTATTTATAGACAGCCCGTATGCACCATTGAATCCTACTTCTTTTGAGTCATACACAAAAGAGGGATTTGACATAGAAAGCCATAAGCGACTAGCAAATCTTTTCGATGAATTAACAGCCAAAGGTTGCTACTGTATGCTCACAAACCATAATACAGACTTGATAAATGAACTGTATGGTAACAAAGGCTATAAAATAGATGTTGTAAGTGTAAAGCGTATGATTAATTCAGATGCATCCAATAGAGTTGGTGAAGAAGTAATTATATGCAATTATTGAAGGAGTCGGGATAATGGAGAACTTATTTACAAAGAAAGTGCCATTATATTTCGAGACGGGAGAATCACAGTTAATATTAGGTGATTCCTTTAAAATTCTAACAAAAATGAAACCGGAATCTGTAGATATGATATTTGCAGATCCGCCTTATTTTTTAAGTAATGATGGCATTACCTGTCAGGGCGGAAAGATGGTTTCAGTAAATAAAGGCTCATGGGATAAACTTTCGGAAAGTGGAACCAACGTCGAAGAAAAACACAAGTTTAACAGAAAGTGGATTAGGTTATGTAAGAAAGTACTAAAGCCGAACGGCACAATATGGATATCAGGAACATTACACAATATATATTCGATTGGTATGGCATTGGAGCAGGAAGGCTTCAAAATCATCAACAACATTACATGGCAGAAAACAAATCCACCACCAAACTTAGCATGTCGATGCTTCACACATTCTACGGAAACCATTCTATGGGCAAAGAAGAATGATAAGAAGTCTCGGCATTTTTTTAATTACCAGAAAATGAAAGAAATGAATGGTGGAAAGCAGATGAAGGATGTGTGGACAGGTGCATTAACCAAGCCTTCAGAGAAAACAGAAGGAAAGCATCCTACACAGAAACCGGAATATTTGCTTGAAAAAATTGTATTAGCATCTACGGAAGAAGGACAGGTGATTTTTGATCCATTCTGCGGTTCGGGAACTACTGGAGTAGAGGCGGTACGATTTGGACGAAAGTTTATTGGGATAGATGTAAGCGAAGAATACTTGGAGATATCCAAGAAAAGATTGGAGAAGGTAGCAAATGACAAATAGAGATTTTGATGAATGGCTGAGTAAATTCAGACCAAGTATATCAACATATGATTATTATGTGGATTTTGAGAAAGTGCACAGAAATGTAGAAGAAATAAAGATTGAATTAAATATATTAAATTCGCTTGTTGGTAGTAAGGATATAAAGACAGATTTTGTGAATTTATTAAAACGTTATCCAGAAATATTAAAGGCAATACCAATACTGTTGGCAAAAAGAGAGAATGAGA
>CANAZK010000006.1 GCA_947366105.1 uncultured Lachnospiraceae bacterium
TACTTTTATGGAAGAATTAAAGAAAGTGCTGGATAAGTAGCGAAATAAAGAAATTGTGGATGAATGGGATGCGAAAGAGCATCCCATTATCTTAATCTGCCAATATTCTATCCAAAATTACTTTCGCCACTTCGTCTTTTGTCATGATTTCAAGTTCCACTTCTTCTGTTTTTGTAATCAGAGTTACAATATTGGTATCTGTGCCAAAGCCTGCGCCCGGCTGCTTCAGGCTATTGGCGACGATCATGTCTAGATTTTTCTTTATAAGTTTTCCACGGGAATTTTCTGTTACATTTTCTGTTTCCATTGAAAATCCGCAGAGGAATTGCCCGTCTTTTTTGTGTTCGCCAAGATATTTTAGGATATCGTCTGTTTTTTCAAGCTTCAGGGTGAGCATATCGTCGGATTTTTTGATTTTTTCATCGGCTGTGGACAACGGACGGTAATCGGCCACGGCTGCGGATTTGATGATGATATCCTGAGAGTCTGCACAAGCGCGTACTGCGTCAAACATATCTTTTGCGGATATAACAGGAATCACTTTAACAAATGGCGGCGGTGCGATGTTAGTCGGACCGCTTACAAGCGTTACATCTGCGCCCCGGAGCATACAGTGCTTTGCAACGGCGTACCCCATTTTTCCGGTGGAGTGGTTCGTGATGTAACGGACCGGATCAATGGCTTCAACGGTGGGACCTGCAGTTACAAGTACCTTTTTGGCTGCCATATCTTTTTCAAATGCAATTTCTTTTAAAATGTATTCCAGTAGCAATTCCGGAGCGGGAAGTTTTCCCTCTCCTATGTCGCGGCATGCGAGAAATCCGGTTTCAGGTTCTATAATTTCAAATCCGTAATGTTCTAATTTTTTCATGTTGTCCCGCACGATAGGATTGCGGTACATCTGCGTATTCATTGCCGGAGCAACGATTTTCTTACAGGTACAGGCAAGTACGGTTGTCGTAAGCATATCGTCTGCAACGCCGTTTGCCATTTTGCCGATGACATTGGCGGTTGCAGGGGCAATCAGAACTACGTCGGCACGCTTGGCAAGGGCTACATGCTCCACATTGTACTGAAAATTGCGGTCAAAAGTGTCAATTAAGCATTTATGATTTGTAAGCGTCTCAAATGTAATCGGAGTAATAAAGTTTGTTGCATTTTCAGTCATAATGACTTGAACATCACAATGAAGCTTAACCAACATGCTTGCAAGATTGGCAATTTTGTATGCAGCGATGCCGCCGGTTACACCGAGTACGACTGTTTTTCCTTTCAGCATAGGAATACCACCTCCATAATTTAGTCGTCAAATTGTTTTCATTGTAGCACAATTTTATACTCCGCGCAAAAAATATTGCTCAAAGCAAATGGATATGCTATAATTACCCGGTAATTGTATTGTATCCCGTCAGGGAATAATAACAAGGAGGACTAAAAATGAATAATGTAAGAGTTGGCAAAAAGCCAGACAAATAGGTACTCGGCCTTGTTCAGGCTGCACTTTTCGCAGCACTGATTATTATCATGGCCTTCACCCCGTTTCTAGGATATATCCCGCTTGGATTTACAAGGGCGACGATTATCCATATCCCCGTCATTATAGGAGCTTTGACGCTGGGGCCGAAAAAAGGAGCGCTATTGGGATTTGTATTCGGACTTACAAGTCTTATCAATAATACGATGAATCCAACGGTAACTTCTTTTGTATTCTCACCATTTTATTCATTGGGAGAAATAAACGGCGGCATCGGAAGCATTATAATCTGTTTCATACCACGTATTTTAGTAGGAGTCGTTCCGTATTATGCGTATCAATTTATGCGCAAAATAACATGTAAAATGGAAGCCTCCATGATTTTTTCCCTTGGTGCGGCAGGACTTACCGGAGCGCTCACCAATACTTTGCTCGTTATGAATCTGATTTATTTGTTTTTTAAAGATGCCTATGCGGCGGCAAACGGAGTTGCGGCGGACGCAGTCTATGGATTCATTCTATCGATTATTGGTATAAATGGAGTGCCGGAAGCGATCGTAGCGGCGGTTATTACCGCTTTTGTGGGACGGGTACTGCTGAAGTCAAGGCTTGCGGCAAATTAAGGAGATATCATGATCTTAGCAATTGATATTGGAAATACAAACATTGTCATCGGATGCTGCGATGATGAAAAAATATACTTTGTAGAAAGATTGTCTACGAACAATACGAAAACGGAGCTGGAGTATGCCATTAGCTTTAAAAATGTATTAGAGCTGTATGGCATTGATCCGGCACAGATTAAAGGGGGCATCATCTCTTCCGTGGTGCCGCCGATTACCAATATTGTCCGTGCATCGGCGGAAAAGGTGCTTGGGAAATCCGTGAAGATAGTGGGGCCGGGAGTGAAAACGGGGATGAATATATTAATGGATAATCCGGCTCAGGTAGGAAGCGACAGGATTGTAAATGCGGTTGCAGCCATCAATGAATACCCGGCGCCGCTTGTTATTATTGACATGGGCACCGCGACTACATTTTGTGTTGTGGATGCGAAGAAGAATTATATCGGCGGCATGATTCTGCCGGGGGTAAGAATTTCTTTGGACGCATTGACAGCGGGAACCTCCCAGCTGTCGAGAATCAGTATTGAAGCGCCTAAGAAAATTATTGGTAAAAATACGATTGACTGCATGAAGAGCGGTATCATTCATGGAAATGCGGCATGCATTGACGGAATGGTTTACCGCATTGAAAGGGAGCTTGGGCAGAAAACGACGGTTATTGCAACAGGCGGACTTGCAAAACGTATTGTTCCGTACTGTGAGCAGGAGATTATTGTGGATGATGAGCTTCTTCTGAAGGGACTCAGGTTGATTTATAATAAAAACAGTACCGGTTAAGCTGCCGGGCGGAGAAACTTGAAGTCGGCAGAATCTGCTTGCCGAACATAATGGAGATTTATGCGTAATTATAAGATGACGATTGCTTATGACGGAACAAAATATCAGGGATGGCAGAGACAAAGCGGCACGGAACTTACAATCCAGGAGACGCTTGAGAAAGCGATAAGCGGTTTTGCCGGTTATTCCGTGCAGATCAATGGTTCTGGACGTACCGACAGCGGAGTACACGCTTGGGGGCAGACGGCGGACGTAAAGCTTTCGGGCAGGGTGGATGAGGCGCGGTTTCGGGATTGCGTAAATTCCGCCCTGCCTGAGGATATAAAAATCCGTAAAGTGGAGCTTGTGAAAAATGGTTTCCACAGCCGCTTCAGCGCGTTGGCGAAGAAATATGAATATACCATTGACCAAAATGAGAAACCATGTGTGTTTACGAGAAAGTACTGCTGTCATTATGTGAAAAAGCTTAATGTAGAAGAGATGAAAAATGCTGCGGCATTTCTTGTTGGAACTCATGATTTTGGCGGCTTTACGGACAAAAAAGATGAAAAATCCACAGTCAGGACGATCTATAATATAGAAATAATTCAGAGCGGCGGGAAGATAAAATTAATTTTCCACGGCAATGGATTCATGTATCATATGGTGAGGATTTTGACCGGAACACTTCTTGAGGTAGGAAGCGGCGAGAAGAAAGCGGAAGCTGTTCAGGCGATTTTGAAAACGAAGACACGGGCGGACGCAGGTTTTTTGGCGCCTGCGGCGGGACTTTGTCTTAAAGAAGTAATTTATCATAATGGGTTATAAGGGGTGTTGTATGAGGATTGAAGTAAATGACACGGCAGCAATTATTATAGACTATCAGGAAAAGCTTATTCCGGCTATGAATGAGAAACGTGAGCTTTTGGAGAACAGCAGGACGTTGATTCAGGGGTTAAATGTGCTGGAAGTTCCTATGACGGTTACCCAGCAGTATACGAAAGGGCTGGGAGGCACGCCGGATTGTCTTATGGAGGCTGCAGGGCTTACCGAATATAAAGAAAAAATCAGTTTCAGCGCAATGGATGTAATAAGGGAAGAGATTCAAGGCAGAAAATTTGTAATTCTCTGCGGGATTGAGGCGCATATCTGCGTACTTCAAACGCTGATTGACTTAAAGGCGGAAGGTTATATACCGGTGCTTGTTGAGGACTGTATTTCATCAAGGACTGAACATAATAAAAGAATGGCGGTAGAACGTGCAAAGCAGGAGGGAGCTGTCGTGACAACATATGAGGCGCTGCTTTTTGAGCTGCTTAAAGAAGCAGGGACTGAAACAAGCAAAAAGATACAGAGATTGATAAAATAAAAGCTATACCCATCCGCCGTCAAGTCCCACGACTTGTCCGGTCATATAGTTATGATTTACCGCGATGCCGTATACAAGTTCCGCCACTTCCTCGCAGGTTCCGAAGCGCCCCGCCGGAATGTCCTGTTCCAGTTCTTTGCGCTCTTCTTCGCTTAACATACTGTTCATTATCGTATCAATAGCTCCGCAGGCGACAGCATTGATTTGTATGTTGCTTGGAGCCAGTTCTTTGGCAAGAGCCTTTGTAAGTCCGTTGACGCCGGATTTGCTGGCGGAGTATGCCGCCTCACAGGAAGCGCCGATACTTCCCCATATGGAAGAAATGTTAATAATCTTTCCTGATTTTTGAGAAACCATATGCGGCACAGCCGCACGGGAACAGTAGAACACGGATGATAGGTTTGACTGTATAATTTGGTTCCATTCCTCGTCTGTCATATCGCTCAATAATCCAATATGTGCAATACCTGCATTATTGATAAGGATATCAATGCCGCCGCATTTTTGATTGATTTCTTCAAACATGCGTCTTACGTCATTGGGATTTCCCACATCGCCGGGGAGCATTTCACAGGGAGGCGCCAAAAGCAGTCTTCCTGAATGTTCTGCGGCGGCCGTAATTAGGGAATTAATTTCTGATTTCACTTTCGAGAGTTCTTCCAAAGAATTTTTACAATTTATAAATATCCGAAAGCTTCCGCGTGCAAATCTAAGTGCAATCGCTCTTCCGATACCTCTTGAAGCTCCGGTTATCAGCACATTTTTCATGAAAATAATTACCTCCTGTAAGGTGAAGTTAAGATACATTGTAACATACAAATATTGTTTTTTAAAGGTTAAGATGTTATGATAAATGTATCTTAAAGCCGAATAGGGAAATATCCCGGAAAGGAGCGCTAAATGATTGAGAAAGCAACGGAATTTGCGGCAAAAGCTCATGAAGGGCAGTTTAGAAAGGGCACGAAAAGGCCGTATATCGTTCACCCGGTTGAAGTTGGGGACATCGTTTCAACCATGACGGAGGATGAGGAAGTGATTGCAGCGGCCATTTTGCATGACACACTGGAGGATTGCAAAGATGTGACGGAGGAAGCGCTCCGGGAGGAATTTGGCGACAGGGTAGCGTCGCTTGTGCTGCATGAAAGCGAGGATAAGTCAAAGGGCTGGAAAGAGAGAAAGAGCGCGACGATTGAATACCTTAAGACGGCGTCCCGTGATCTTCAGATTATCGGCTTAGCGGACAAGCTGTCCAACATGCGGGATATTGACAGAGAATATCCCGCGTACGGGGAAACGTTTTGGAACCGTTTCCGAATGAAAGACAAGGCGCAGATCGGCTGGTATTACAGCGAAATTGCGAAGTCGCTTGAGAATTTAAAAGGACTTCCGCCTTATGAAGAGTACTGCCGTCTTGTAAAGAAAAACTTTGGATAAGAAAAATACGGAAAAGGAAACTATGCAAATGAATAAGAGAATTTTAATGATTGGTACCGGCGGTACCATCGCGTCAAAGCAGACAGATAACGGATTGAAACCAGGGTTGTCTTCTGAAGATGTTTTATCCTACATTCCACAGGTGAAAGACGTCTGTGAAGTGCAGACAATACAGGTGTGCAGTATAGACAGTACAAATGCAACGCCGGAGCACTGGATGCTTCTTACGAGGACCATCGAAGAGCAGTATGATAAATATGACGGTTTTGTCATCTGCCATGGTACGGATACGCTTGCCTATACGGCTGCTGCCTTATCATATATGATTCAGAATTCCAGAAAGCCGATTGTAATTACAGGAGCCCAAAAGCCGATTGACATGGATGTGACGGATGCCAAGACAAATCTTTTGGATAGTTTTATCTATGCGGCGGATGATGATTCGCAGGATGTAAATATTGTGTTTGGGGGAAAGGTTATTGTAGGAACCCGGGCGAAGAAGGTGCGTGCAAAGAGCTATAATGCTTTTGAAAGTATTAACTATCCGTATTCGGCGGTAATTCAGGACGGTATGGTAATCCGTTATATTCCTACCGTACCGCACAAATATAGAGTACGGTTCTACCACGGAATGAAAAACAGCATCTATGTTTTGAAGCTGATACCGGGTATGAAATCAGATATTTTATCATACATTTTCAAAGATTATGACTGCATTGTCATCGAAAGTTTTGGCGTTGGAGGAATACCGGAAAGCATTGTAAATGAATTCTATGAAGAGATGTCTTCATGGAAAGAAAAAGGGAAGCTTGTGGTAATGACGACTCAGGTCGCCAATGAGGGAAGCAACATGACAGTCTACGAAGTAGGACAGAAGGTAAAGCAGGACTTTGACTTGATTGAGTCCTATGATATGACGCTTGAAGCAACGATCACAAAACTTATGTGGCTTATGTCACTGCCGGATATGAGCTTTGACGATATGAAAAAGGGATTTTATAAAATGATTAATCACGATATTTTGTTTACAAGATAGGGAGGCAATATGGATCAACAAAGATTTCTAAGAGAGTATGGACTTATAACCATAGGAACTTTTGTGACAGCGGCGGCTGTATATTTTTTCATGATACCAAGTAATGTTATTGTAGGAAGCTTATCGGGTTTGGTTATTGTTTTGGCGAACTTTATTCCGGTTTCGATTTCAGTTATGACATTTATTTTAAATGCATTGCTTCTTGTGGTCGGATTTCTTGTAATCGGCAAGGAGTTCGGAGCAAAAACCATTTATACGTCCATACTTTTACCGCTTTTCTTGTTTATATTTGAACAGACGATGCCGAATAACAAGTCTTTGACAGATGATATTCTGCTGGATACTATCTGCTATGTACTTATTGTGAGCATTGGTCTTGCCATGCTTTTTAACGCCAATGCATCTTCGGGAGGACTTGACATTGTGGCGAAGGTGGTAGGTAAATTTACACATATTGAAATTGGCAAGGCTATGACAATTACGGGGATGTGTGTTGCCGTAAGCTCAGCCTTTGTATACGATACGAAAGTAGTTGTTCTAAGCGTGCTTGGAACTTATGCAAACGGCATTGTTATTGATAATTTTATCGGCGGTTTCAACAGAAGAAAGAGAGTGTGTATCCTCACAGACAGATACGAAGAGGTACAGAAGTTCATTGCGGAAAAATTAGTAAGAGGCGTAACGCTTTATATCGCAATGGGAGGATATAATAAGAAAGAACAGATTGAGATTCAGACAATTCTTACGCAGAATGAATATGGAAAACTGCTGGAATATATGCAGGACGAGGATATTAAAGGATTCGTAACGGTTTCAACGGTAAATGAGGTGATTGGTGAATGGAATGTAAAAAGGAGAATAAAGTAGCTGCAAGGGATTATGAGTACATTTTATTTGACCTTGACGGAACCTTGACCGACCCGAAAGAGGGAATTACAAAATCTGTGGCGTATGCCCTTGAGTATTTTGGAATTGAGGTGGAGAATCTTGACAGTCTCTGCAAATTCATCGGTCCGCCGCTTAAAGAGTCTTTTGAGAAATATTTTGGCATAGACGGCGATATCGGCGTGGAGAAATACAGGGAGCATGATATTATAGGCGCTAATAAAAATGGAGTGGATTCCGTGGGTGTGCTTTACGGATATGGATGCAGGGAAGAGTTTGAAGAAAACCATGCGGCTTATATTGTAGAAACTGTGGAAGAATTGAAGAAATTACTGTTGGGATAGAGGGAAAAAAGGTGAAGTTACTGGGACAGTTTGGAATTATACTTGGAATTACATTTATGGGAGAGGCGCTGCATACATTAATTCCGCTCCCGATACCGGCAAGCATATACGGGCTTTTGATTATGCTGCTATGCTTATGTACAAGAGCCGTTAAGCTTGAACAGGTACAGTCGGCAGCCAATTTCTTAGTGGAAATTATGCCGCCCATGTTTATCCCGGCATCTGTAGGCATTCTTGCGGTTTGGACAAAGCTGCGGCCGATAGTAACGCCCGCAGCGGTTATTATGGTGGTATCTACGGTGATTGTAATGGTATGTACAGGCAGGGTTTCTCAGGCTGTTATCCGGGCGAAGGAAAAGGAGGCGGCAAAATCATGAGGGAAGTGATAGCACAGTCTGCCTATTTCGGAGTGGTAATAAGTCTTGCGGCATATGGCGTTGGGGTTGTATTGCAGAGGAAGTTTAAGTTGGCGGTCTTCAATCCGCTGCTTGTAGGAATTATTCTTACGACAGGAGCAGTGCTTCTGCTGAATGTCAGTTATGAGGAGTATAATGAGACGGCGAAATACCTGAGCTATCTTCTTACGCCGGCAACAGTGGCGCTTGCAGTTCCGCTTTATCAGAAGCTGGCGCTTCTTAAGAAACATGTGCTTGCAGTTATCGTGGGAATTTTATCAGGTGTGCTTGCGAGTCTTGGAAGCATTCTTGCGATGGCGGTTCTCTTTGGGTTGTCACATGAAGAATATGTGACTTTGCTTCCTAAGTCCGTCACAACTGCTATCGGTATGGGGATATCGGAAGAGCTTGGGGGCATTTCCACCATTACCGTTATCGTCATTGCGTTTACCGGAGTACTTGGAAATGTAATTGCGGAGACAGTATGCAGAGTTTTTCGTATTACAGAGCCGATAGCAAAGGGGCTTGCCATTGGGACGGCGTCCCATGCGGGAGGTACTGCGAAAGCGATTGAACTTGGCGAAACGGAAGGCGCCATGAGCAGTCTCGCCATTGTGGTGGCAGGACTGATTACGGTTGTGGGAGCATCGGTATTTGCAATGTTTTTGTAATGATGATATCTGTACCGAGGTTTCGGCGAATTGACAGTGGAAAGTATAAGTTCTATAATGGAGAGAAGGAATACGAATGAGGAGGAAATATTATGGCAAAATTTTGTACAAAATGTGGTAAAAGGTTAGAAGAAGGGGAAGTTTGCAGTTGTGTTCGACAGGCGGCACCGCCGCAGCCGGAGGCAGTACAGTCCAATGCACCTGTTTCAGCGGAAGGCGCGGCAGCGCCACAGCAGGGGGCAGTAGCCGGAGATCAGGTGTCGCCGCAGCAGACAAATGCATATCAGGCGCCGCCGCAGCAGGCAAATACATACCAAGCGCCGCCGCAGCAGCAGGCGCCAAATGGTCAGTATGCGCAAGGGAATGCTAGGACAAAAGAAGCAGAATGGGTAAGTCAGAAAGGCAGTCAGGTGCTTTCAGAGACTAAAAATGTTTTTGCCGAGATTTTACCGCTTCTTAAAAGACCGGTTACACATACGTCAAAGATTGCATTAAAGAATTCAAAGGCAGTCGGAGCAGAGTTCATAGGGGCAAAAGCAGTTATTGTTCTTCTTATCATGTTGTTTATAATAAGTAAAATTAAAGAGGCTATGGGGCTGTTCGGAGGGATTGTTGAAATACCGTATGTGAATTTGATCCTTGCGGCTTTACTATTGACAGCAGGACTTGATTGCTTAGAGGCGTTACTGTTAAAAGTATTCAGTGGAGTTTTAAATATACTTACGAATACGAATGCTATGTTTACGGTAGTAGGAACACGTGCACTGTATGACGCCCTGATTATGGTCGTAACAAGTATTTTTGCTTTAGTATCAGCACAGCTTGCGTTTATGTTTTATGGAATTACCAGTTTAATTCTTCCTTATGTGCAGTTCGGTGGTTACCGGGAAGTGGTTCAGGGAGATGAAGATAAAAAGGTATATGCATTTTTTATTGCAAAGGCATGTATGCTCATTATAATTTATTTTGTATTCTATTTATTTACAAAAGATTTGTTTATGGGAATACTGAAAGGTGCAATCAGTAATGGATTAGGAAACATGGGTTCATTTTTCTAGAGAGGAGATTGAAGCATGAATGAAGAAATTCAGAAAAAGCCAACAAATAAGACGCTTGTAGTCCTATTTGGAATTTTAGATGTTCTGCTTATTATAGCGCTGGCATTGACATTTTTTTTAAAAGAAGGAGCCGCTTCGGATATAAAGCCTGATATTTCAAAAGATTTTAAGATAAATGCGGAAAACTATGGTAAATCAGACAGTAAAGAAGAATATGCTTCCAATGTAACTATTGTATATAATGGCAGCGGCATTGTGGGAGAAGAGTCGGCAAAAAAGTCTGAGAGTGAGAAGGGGCAGAAAGAGTCATCGGAATTTGTATTTCCAAATAGTGATAAAGAACTGCTGACAGACGCGCAGATTGCAGAGAAAGTAAAAGATAAATCAACATTAAGATATGCAATTAACGAAATCTATGCGCGGCATGGATATCAGTTTTCGACAGAGGAATACAGCAATTATTTTGGTCAGTTTGACTGGTACAAAAATCTGCCGAAAGAAGCGGATATGAATGTGATAAGTGCAGGATTTTCCGCGACGGAGAAAACGAATGTAGAGAAGCTTCAGGCGTATTCAAGCGCGAATGGCTGGTCATAGGAGGTGGGGAAATGTATTGTCCAAATTGTGGAACACAATGTAATGACAGAGACCTTTTTTGTGGAGAGTGCGGAACTTCTCTAAAAGAATACTGGGAAGAAGAGACGGTCCAGGAGATACAGGTACAGGAGGAGCTGCAGCCGGAAGTACAAGGCGTTATGCCTGAGAAGAAGCCTGTTTCAAAATCCAAAATGATTTTGATAGCGGAAATAATTTTAATGGCAGTACTTATCGGAGGAATCTACTCTTCTTTAAATAAACGGTTTTCACCAGAGAATGTGGTTGAAAATTATTGGAAAGCGGCAAGGGAAGGCCGGTGGGGAACGGCCTATGAGTACTGCTCATTTCCAAAAGACGATATGCTTACAAAACAGATGTATGTAAACGCACACGCAAATTCTGAGAAAAAACAAGCATATAAGGCGATGAAAGTGGTAAAAGAAAATCCGACTTCCCAAAAGTCGGACATTCAATCCTATTTTGTCGAATATATTGTAGAGGGCAGTTCAGAAAAATCTCATGATTATGTGACTGTAACCAAAGGTAAGAAGAAATTTCTGTTTTGGAATGACTGGGAGATTGCGCCTGAGGGCGCGGTAGCGGCGGATACGGAGATTACTGTTCCGGAAAATGCACAGTTAAAACTGAACGGCAAAGAAATGGATATGGAAAAAGGTAAGAAAGAAGATGGAGTAAATCATGTGAGCATACCATATTTGTTTGCCGGAGAGTATCAGATGGAAGTGGAAGCGGAAGGCATGGAACCATACAAAACCTATGTTTATGTAGACATGACAGGCGTCAGTCCCAATTATATCTCGTTGATTCCGTCTGCAGAAACAAAGCAGGAGATTGCCCAACAGTTTGGGGAAGATTTGAAAGCGGTTTTGGAAGGTGCGGCAGCAGGAAAAGGTTTTGCTGAAATGAAAGAATATTTTGCATCTGCTGAAGTCAAAAAAGGGTATTTGGAGTCGGAATATGAAGAGTTATTGCGTCTGAATGAAAAGGACAGCAGAATTATTTCTTTTGATATTTCTGATATTGAGGTAACGGTTGAAAGTGGTTATTCTAATGTAAATGTAGTGAGTTTGACCGTGGAATATGTGGTGAATGGGCAGTACCGTTCGTATAGAGATTCTGTAAAATCTAACGAATTTGATGTTGAAAAATACATAACCTATCGTTTAGAAGATGGTAATTGGAAGCTTACAGATATGCCGATTTCTTACTACAATCTTTGGTAAGGGATTAATAAAATAGAGCGATTCAGTGAAATAGGGTATTTCCTAATGAAACTGAGCCGCTCTTTTTCTTGTTTTCGGATAAATGGCTATTCGTCCATACCAAAATAAGAGTCGATGCCGTTGGCAATGCCTGTGACCATAGCCATCTGTGTGTCAGGATTCTGCATTGCAATATCCTCTTCCGGGTTTGTCATGAATCCCATTTCCAAAATGGTTACAGGAATTGTGCACCAGTTGATTCCGCTCATCGTGTCGCTTGTAATAATTCCCCGGTTTTTAAATCCGGATGCCGAGCAGTAAGCATTTATAACACATTCCGCAAGTCTTTGGCACTCAGAGGATATTTGGGAGGTATACTGATTTCTGGCGGAAGGAGACATCGTTAAAGCACCTGCTGTACTTGGGTTATTATCTCCATTTGCATGAATGCGGATAAAAATTTCTGCACCGGATTCATTGGCAATGACAGCACGTTCGGCATTGCTTATATTCACTTCGTTGGAATTACGAATCATGATAACCGTATATCCACGATTCTTAAGTTCTTGTTCTAGCTGTAAAGATATATCCAAGGTGAGTTGGTACTCCGGGATACCGGTGCTGGTACCGGAGGTTCCGCCGGCTACTTTGGGTTTCGTTTCATAAGCGCCCGGACCGATTGGCTCATGTTCAGAATTTCCCTGAGCCTGATGTCCTGCGTCTATTGCAACAATATGGGTGTTAAGATTAAGGTCTGTGTCCGGCTCAGGTGCCGCAGGAAGTTCAAAGTCCGCATATAGAATATGTGACGGCAATGATTCGGCGATAAGCGGGGCGTTTACCTTCTTGATAATGAACAGTCCGCCGAAGACTAATAGTCCAATGATAAAAATGATGAAAAGGGTGAGTGGAATAATTGATTTTTTCTTATGTCTCATAATTTTTCTCCTCTGTGTTTCTGTCTGCAATTACTATACCACTTGGGGGAGGAAATGTATAGTATGTCAAGAGTCTCTTAAGAATTAGTGAAGAATTTATGAACTCCTTGACAAAAGAGCGTACAGGCGATAATATAAACATCAGTATATGTTAAATAACTTAAAGGCGATGAGAAAGAAGAGTATATATTGTTCCTTGAAAGAGAGAACCGCCCATGGGCTGAAAGACGGTTTCAAGAAGAAGATATAGAAGGTAGCTTTGGAGCCGGGTGTCTGAACAGGGCGGGATATTATTTATAAAGCCAGTAGGATATCACGAGTCGTTCCCGTTAATGAACGAAGAGATGTATATGCACATATTATAAGGATGCTGTCAGGCAGAGACTGCATATATAACAAAGGTGGTACCGCGGTAATTCGCCCTTTACATTTTGAATGTAAGGGGTTTTTTATTTATGAGGAGGAAGGACATGAGCAGACATTTAGAGAAAACTTATAATCCAAGAGAGATTGAGCCGAAACTTTATGAAAAATGGTGTGAAAACAGATATTTTCATGCTGAAGTAGATAGGAGCAGAAAACCATTTACAACGGTGATGCCTCCGCCGAATATTACGGGAAAGCTTCATATGGGTCATGCATTTGACGACACATTGCAGGACATTTTAATCCGTTATAAGAGAATGCAGGGATATAATGCGCTTTGGATTCCGGGAACGGATCATGCGGCGATTGCAACAGAGGTTAAAGTGACGGAGAAGCTGAAGGCAGAAGGAATTGATAAAAAGGAACTTGGAAGAGAGGGATTTCTTGCCCGTACATGGCAGTGGAAAGAAGAGTATGCGGGGGCAATCCAAAGCCAGATTAAGAAGATGGGATTGTCCTGCGACTGGGACAGAGAGCGTTTCACAATGGATGAAGGCTGTTCTAAAGCAGTTGAAGAAGTATTCATCAAATTGTATGAAGAGGGGCATATATACAAAGGTTCCCGTATCGTAAACTGGTGTCCGGTATGTAAGACAGCGATTTCCGATGCAGAGGTAGACCACGAGGAGCAGGCAGGACATTTTTGGCACATTAAATATCCAATCGCAGGAACAGACCGATTCCTTGAGATTGCTACCACACGTCCTGAGACAATGCTTGGAGATACGGCCATCGCGGTTCACCCGGATGATGAAAGATATGTGGATATCGTTGGCAAGACGGCAATTCTTCCGCTTGTTAACAGAGAGATTCCTATTGTGGCAGACTACTATGTAGACAAGGAATTTGGAACGGGGGCCGTTAAAATTACACCGGCACATGACCCAAATGACTTTGAGGTAGGGAAGCGCCATAATTTGCCGGAAATCAATATTATGAATGATGATGCCACAATTAACGAGCTTGGCGGCAAATATGCCGGTATGGAACGTTATGAGGCTAGAAAGGCAATAGTGGCTGATCTTGAAAAAGAAGGATATTTAGTGAAAATTGTAGAGCATACGCACAGCGTAGGCGTACATGAGCGTTGTAAGATAACAGTAGAGCCGCTTATTAAGCAACAGTGGTTTGTTAAGATGGAGGAGCTTGCCAAGCCTGCTATCAAGGCAATTGAAACAGGAGAGCTTAAATTTGTTCCGGAACGTTTTAATAAGATTTATCTGCACTGGTTGGAGAACATTCGTGACTGGTGTATTTCGAGACAGATTTGGTGGGGACACAGAATACCGGCGTACTATTGTGATGAATGTGGAGAGTTTGTAGTGGCAAGACAAATGCCGGAGGTATGTCCGCACTGCGGATGTACACATTTTACACAGGATGAAGACACCCTTGATACATGGTTCAGCTCTGCGCTGTGGCCGTTTTCAACACTTGGCTGGCCGGATAAGACAGAAGACCTTGACTATTTCTATCCGACAGACGTACTTGTAACCGGTTATGATATCATCTTCTTTTGGGTAATCCGCATGGTATTTTCCGGATATGCGCATACGGGAAAATCACCGTTCCATACGGTATTTATTCATGGACTTATACGTGATTCACAAGGCAGAAAGATGAGCAAATCACTTGGAAACGGCGTTGATCCGCTTGAAGTAATCGAAAAATATGGTGCAGACGCGCTGCGTCTTACAATCGTAACAGGAAACGCACCGGGAAATGATATGCGTTTTTATGAAGAACGTGTAGAAGCAAACAGAAATTTTGCCAATAAGGTATGGAATGCTTCACGTTTTATAATGATGAATATGGAAGGAAAGGAAATCACCGTTCCAAATGCAGAGGATTTGGCGGCGGAAGACAAGTGGATTCTTTCTAAAGCGAATGTGCTTATAAAAGACGTAACTGAGAATATGGATAAGTTCGAGCTTGGTATCGCGGTTCAGAAAGTATACGACTTTATATGGGATGAGTTCTGTGACTGGTACATTGAAATGACAAAATACCGGACCTATCATGCAGACGAAAATCCGGTATCTGCAAATGCGGCTCTTTGGACATTAAAAACCGTACTTGGCGATGCGCTTAAGCTTCTCCATCCATACATGCCGTTTATAACGGAAGAAATTTACGGTGCGTTGGTTCCGGAAGAGGAATCGCTTATGATGTCTTCGTGGCCGGTATACAAAGAAGAGAGGAACTTTGCCAAAGAAGAAGCAATTGTAGAGCGCATGAAAGAGGTTGTCCGAGGTGTTCGTAATGTACGTGCAGAGATGAATGTAGCGCCGAGCCGCAAAGCTAAAGTATTTGTTGTAAGTAACAACGCAGGGCTTCGGGACGGATTTGAGCAGATCAAGTTGTCTGCTGCGCCGCTTATGAGTGCAAGCGAGATTGTAATTCAGGATAATAAAGACGGAATCGGTGAGGATGCGGTTTCTGTTGTGGCAACGGATGCAGTCTGCTATCTTCCGCTTGAGGATTTGGTAGATTTTGCACAGGAAATTCAACGTTTGGAGAAAGAGGAGGCTCGTCTTGAAAAAGAGCTTGCCCGGGTAAACGGAATGCTCGGCAATGAGAAATTCATCAGTAAGGCGCCGGAAGCAAAGATTAATGAAGAAAAAGCAAAGCTTGAGAAATATACACAAATGATGGAGCGTGTAAGGGAAAGACTTGCAGGTTTAAGAAAATAATTCGTGTGATTTTGAAAAGAGGTTTATTCATGAAGCATATTCAGTTTAAAAATATAAAGAAAGAGGATATAAAGGCGTATTGGAAAGCTCGAAAAGAACGCCGGGAGGCAATTCTTGAGAAGCGGAGAAACAGCGCGTTTGCACAGAAAATGAAGCCGGTGTATAAGGTTATGAACCAGCTTTCACTTTTATTGCATGCGCTGTATGCATGCGTATTAAACCTCGTGATTGAAGCTGTTTCTAGGCATTCATTATTTAAAGCATGGGATTATATGGCTGAATCGCCGTGGACATTTCTCTTTAATGCGTATTTGATTTTTATTACATTTTTAATTGTATATCTGGTGAGAAGAAGAGTATTTACCAGAATACTCGTCAGCGTATTCTGGCTGGCGCTTGGAACTGCTAACGGATATATGCTTTTAATCCGTGTAACTCCGTTTAATGCTCAGGACTTGAAGGTTCTAGGGGACGCGGTGACATTATTTGACAAGTATTTTACAGGATTTCAGGGAGTTATGCTGGCAATCGGTATTGTCGCAGTTACCGTGTGGCTGATATCTATGTGGCGGCGGGGCGGGCAGTATACTGGGAAAATGCACAGATGGATCGCGCTTATCGGAGTTTTGACGGGATTTGGAATTACAGGGTTTCTTACCGATTTTGCGATTGATAAACGTGTGATTTCAAATTATTTTGGTAATATTGCCTTTGCGTATGAGGATTACGGACTTCCATATTGTTTTTCCGCCAGTTTATTTAATACGGGGATTTCAGAGCCAAACGGCTACAGTAAGGAAGCGGTTGCAAAAATCAGCAATTATGGCGGAATTATGGAGGCGGAGACTTCTCTTGAAGAAATGCCGAATATCATAGTGATTCAGTTAGAGTCTTTTTTTGACCCGTACGAGGTGGAATTTTTCACTACATCGGAGGATCCCATTCCAAATTTCAGGAGACTGGCAAAGGAATATTCCAGCGGCTATTTCAAAGTGCCGTCAGTGGGCGCGGGTACTGCAAATACAGAGTTTGAGGTGTTGACAGGCATGAGCATGCGTTATTTCGGGCCGGGCGAATATCCATATAAAACGGTTCTGAAAGAAACGCAGGCAGAAAGCGCTGCGACTGCACTGAAAAAATTCGGATATGGAGCTCATGCTCTGCACAACAATGGAGGCAATTTTTACAGCCGTGCGGATGTGTTCAATAATATTGGATTTGACAGTTATACAAGTAAAGAATTTATGAATATACTTCAGTTGACTGAAAATGGATGGGCTAAGGACAGTATTTTGACGCAGCATATTAAGAACGCTATGGATTCTACAAAGCAGCAGGATTTTGTGTTTGGGATTACGGTGCAGGGACATGGGGATTACCCGGAGGAGGAGATCCTTGAGAATCCACGTATTCAGGTAAACGGCTTAGAGGACAAAGGGCGGACTAACGCATGGGAATATTATGTGAACCAGCTTTACGAGACGGATCAGTTTATTGCAGACCTGATTCAGATGTTGGAGGAAAGAGAAGAACCGACGGTGCTTGTGTTATATGGAGACCATCTGCCGACTATGAATTTGGAAGCAAAGGATTTAAAGAGCAGGTATCTTTATAATACTAATTACGTTATTTGGGATAACATGGGACTTCAGAAAAAGGATGAGAATCTTGCTGCATACCAGCTTATGGCAGATGTATTTGAGCGTCTTGATATTCATTCGGGAACTGTGTTTAATTATCATCAGAACAGAAGAAAGACGAAGAATTATCTGTCGGATTTGGAGCTTCTGCAGTATGATATTTTGTATGGAGAGGAATATGTGTATGGCGGGCGGGACAATAATCCGGTTGTCGCCGGTTACATGGAGATGGGAGTCCTTGATACGATAGTGACGGACATCGTTCCTCATTTGGAGGACACATACAGCTTGTATGGAGAGAATTTTACAAAAAACAGCAGAGTATTTGTAAATGATGAGAGACAAGAGGTAATATTTCTGAATAATACTAGAATTGAATTGAAAAATACGAAGCTTGAAAATGGAGATATTATTAAAGTATGCCAGGTAGGGTCAAGCAACCGTATTTTCAGGGAGTCCGAAGAGTATGCATATTATGAAGGAAGTCTGATAAGTCCGGAGGAATTGCCGAAGGAGGACTCGGAACAGCCGGAGGATATGTCGGGTGATACAATGGACGACGGACAAAGTGGTGGTGCAAATGAATAAAGAGAAGGCAGTGTCATATATCTCAGGCATTCCTAAATTCACAACAAAGAATTCTCTGGGTCATACCAGGGAATTCCTTGCGCGTTTAGGGAATCCAGAGAAAGGGCGTAAGATAATTCATGTGGCGGGGACAAATGGAAAAGGGTCGGTCTGCGCATATATGCAGGCAGTCTTGCTGGCAAAAGGAAAGAGGACAGGCATGTTTACTTCTCCGCATTTGATAAGGATGAACGAGCGAATTAAAATTGACGGGGAAGATATTTCGGATGATGCTTTTCTGCGGGCGTTTATGGAAACGTTACGGGTGACGGAAGAGATGAAGTCAGATGGAATTGCCCATCCCACATATTTTGAATTCTTGTTTGGAATGGCAATGTACTCATTTGCGGTGGCGGATGTGGAATATATCATTTTGGAAACGGGAATCGGTGGACGGCTTGATGCAACTAATGCAGTGAAGGAGCCGGCCGTTACGGTGATTACTTCTATCAGCCTGGATCATACAGACATACTGGGCGAATCTGTGAAAGAGATAGCAGAAGAGAAGGCGGGGATTATAAAGCCGTATGTTCCGGTTGTATTTGCAGATGGAGCGGAAAGTACGCAGGTGATTGAACGTACGGCGGCGAATAAGAAAGCGTCTTGTATAAAAATCTCGAAAAATGCGTACGAAATTCTAAAAATTGGAAACAAATATATTGATTTTTCAACAGCCAGTGCGTATGATAGATATACTACGTGGAAACTTAATAACATTGGAATATATCAGGCAGAAAATGCAATGCTTGCCATAAAAGCAATGGAGTGTCTGTTTCCGGAGGAGGATAATCTTGATTTATGGCGGGAGGCGCTTCAAAATACCGTATGGCGGGGCAGAATGGAAGAGATTTTTCCCGGTGTTATCATAGACGGAGCCCATAACATAGCGGCGGTTGAAGCGTTTGCCAATAGTATAGAACAAAGAGACGGGCGGAAATGTGTAATTTTATTTTCGGCAGTCCGGGATAAAAAATACAAAGAAATGATAGAGTGTCTGTGCCGTAAGGTTAAGGCGGACGCTTATATTATAACGGAAATCAAGGATGTCCGCGGCATTGAGGCGGAAGCCATTGCCGAGGTGTTCAGACAATATACAGAAACAGAAGTGCTTGTAGAAAAAGAGATTCAAAGTGCATTTTGGAAAGCGCTTGAGAGAAGGGGAAGCGACGGCAGGCTTTACTGTCTTGGCTCTCTTTATCTTGTGGGGATGTTAGAAGAATTAAAAGGAGGCAGTAACAATGCTTAATTTTGAAGAAGAATTGAAAAAATTTAAACCAAGCTTAGAGGTAGAGCAGATTGAAGATGCAGTTTATCAAGAAGATTTAACGGATATGACCGATATTCTGCGCGAAATGATGCAGCAGACAAAGTAAGAAAGATTGCGGGGAGAAAGAAGTGGAGTATACGAAAAAACTTATATATCAGTCAAATTACTGGTATAATGACGGGCTTTCCAAGGCCGGAATTCGTGATACATCCGGGGCAATAACTTCGCTTAGAAGGAGTCTTCAGTATAATAGGGAGAATATTGCAGCAAGAAATCTTCTAGGGCTGGTATATTATGCCAGGGGGGAAGTCGCAGAAGCGCTTGTAGAGTGGATTATCAGTAAAAATTTTAAAAATTATGAGAATATAGCCAACTATTATATTAAAAAGGTGCAGGAAACGCCGAGTGAACTGGAATCGATGAACAATGCGATTAAGAAGTACAACCAGTGTCTGAGCTACTGCGAGCAGGGCGGCGAGGATTTGGCGTTGATTCAGCTTAAGAAGATTGTGATTGCACATCCGTCATTTTTAAAGGCTCAGCTTCTTTTGGCGCTTTTGTATATGCAGACAGAGCAGTATCCGAAAGCGAGACAGGTGCTCAGAAAAGCACATAAGATGGATACAACGAATGAAATGACGCTGCGCTACATGCATGAACTGTCTCAGTTAAACAGTAAGAAACTTGCCCGGTTAAAGGAAGATAAGGAACAGACGGTAACATATAATCTCGGGAATGAGACGATTATACAGCCGGCGGCGGCGGTAGTAAAGGACAATGGTCCTTTGGCTACAATCATTAATATTTTAATTGGAATCGCCGTGGGGGCGGCCGTGGTATGGTTTTTGGTTGTTCCGGCAACGAATCAGGCGCAGTCGGAGAAGTTGAATAACGAAGTGGTAAAATACAGCGATCAAATTGCGGCAAAGAACGCAGAGTTAAGCGCGCTTAAGAAAGAGCTGGAAGGTTACAGGGCTTCCAGTGATCAAACGGCGCAGGCGCAGGCGACAGCCGAGGCCACAAGAGCAAGTTATGAAGCGCTTATTACTCTGAACGATCATTGGAATTCTTCGGATTATAGCAATGAGACAATGGCACAGGAGCTTCTTCAGATAAAAAGAGAGTCGCTGGCTGAAGCGGGGGCGGCTTTATACGATGAGATTCATGATGACATAGTGCCCAAGGTCTGTGAGAAGAGATACCAGTCCGGCATGAGAAGCTATGAGGTAAAGAATTATGACAACGCGATAGAGTCTTTGGAACTGGTGGTGTCGTTGGATGAAGGCTATGAAAACGGTAACGCCCTGTTTACTTTGGCAAAGATTTATGAAGAGTCGGGACGGGCGGATGATGCAAAGGCATCTTACGAAAGGGTTGTGGAATTATATCCGGACTCTGATATAGCAGAAGAGGCGAAGAGCGCGCTGTCATCGCATAATACAGGGGAGGCTGGAACCGATCCTGACGGTACAGAGGGAGAAGAATAAGATTGGTACACAAAAGACAGAGAAAAAGAGGAGTTTTCTCTGTCTTTTTATGCGCACAGGCATCCAAACGAAATATGTCGACAGGCTGACGGATAACCGGCGCACGAGCAGAGGAAGAAAATCTCCCTGCTCGATTATAAAATATTAAATAGGGGGAGCATATCATGAATTACCAGATACAGGAAAACTGCCTGACTATCTATCTGCCGAGGGAGCTTGATCACCATAACGCAGAGGAGATTCGTAAATTATCAGATCAGCTGATAGAAAGGAATCATATCAAACATGTGATATTTGATTTTAAGGAAACGAATTTTATGGATAGTTCGGGAATCGGTGTCATCATGGGACGCTACAAACAAGTAAGCCTTCTAGGGGGAGAAGTATGGGCTTCGCATACGAATGAAAGAATGAGAAAGATATTACTCATGTCAGGAGTTACGAAAATAATGCAGATATATGAGGAGGAGAAGTGCGTATGAAAAACACAAATGAAATGGAATTGGTTTTTGACAGCAGATCATGCAATGAAGGCTTTGCGAGGGTGACTGTCGCGGCATTTATGACACAGCTTAATCCTACGCTGGAGGAGGTGTCCGATGTAAAGACCGCAGTTTCAGAGGCGGTTACAAATGCAATTATACACGGATATGAAAATGAAGTACATAAAATCAGAATTACATGTGCAATTGAGCAGAAGACGCTTCGGATTGAAGTGGAGGACAATGGAAAGGGGATTGAAAATATAAAGCGCGCTATGGAGCCGCTTTTCACGACAAAGCCGGAACTTGAGCGTTCAGGAATGGGATTTGCATTTATGGAAGCATTCATGGACAAAATAGAGGTAGTTTCGGAACCGGATAAAGGAACAAAAGTCCTCATGGAAAAAACAATAGGGAAAGGACGGGAGACATGGAGCACACAATCGCTTTAATCAAACGCTCACACGAGGGAGATGAAGAAGCGAGGACACAGCTTGTAGAAGAAAATGTCGGTCTGATATGGTGTGTGGTCAAACGTTTTTACGGGAGAGGCGCAGAGGCAGAAGACTTGTTTCAAATAGGAAGCATTGGGCTTCTAAAGGCAATTGATAAATTTGATTTGTCATATGATGTAAAGTTTTCTACCTATGCAGTGCCCATGATTTCCGGGGAAATTAAAAGGTTTCTCCGGGATGACGGGATGATAAAGGTCAGCCGTTCTTTAAAAGAACTTGCCTATAAAGCATACTTTGCAAAGGAAGAACTTCAGGAAAAGCTGGGACGGGATCCTACGCTCGAAGAGCTTGCAATGGAGCTTCAGGTCGAAAAAGAGGAACTTGCGATGGCGATGGAATCGGCGGGGGAGGTAGAGTCTCTTTATAAACCGATTTATCAGCAGGATGGAAATGAGATACAGCTAATGGACAAGCTGGAAGAAAAGGAGGTTCAGGAAGAAAAGATTATTAACCGTATGTTGCTGAAGCAGCTTTTGGAACATCTGCAGAAGGAAGAAAGGCAATTGATATATATGCGTTATTTTGCCAATAAAACACAGTCTGAGGTTGGAAAAACGCTTGGGATCTCCCAAGTGCAGGTCTCGCGGCTGGAGAAAAAAATATTAAGTTATTTGAGAGGAAAGATATAGAGTAGGCATACCCAATGTATATTTTTTCCGCGATATCACATACTAATATTCAAAAGAAAGGAAGGTGTGTAGTATGGAGAAATCAAGGAAAAGACTGCGGGTATGCCTATTTTGCATTGTGCTTTTGGCAATTGCGGTGGGATTGATTTATTATTTCTCAGATGTACGTAACGTTAATGAAATAGAAGACGGTGTTCTGATTTCAGGCACGGGTATTAGATTGGAGCGGTTTGTGCGATGACGAATGAAACAGTATATATAAAAGCAGATCAGAATGTGGAAGTGAAGAAAAGAGACGTGACGCTGGGGG
This sequence comes from uncultured Lachnospiraceae bacterium, assembly GCA_947366105.1. GTDB lineage: Bacteria > Bacillota > Clostridia > Lachnospirales > Lachnospiraceae > Faecalimonas. The sequence goes on from CANAZK010000006.1 coordinate 22,883, forward strand.
ATATTGCACAGTTTGAATGCGCCAATGAAAATGTGGCAACGAGGGTGAAGTCATTAAAATTCATGAAGATACCGGAAGGAAAGCAGCATAGGAGCGTGGTATCTATCTTAAAGATTATTGAATGTATACACAAACAGTATCCGGAAATTGACATTCAGAATATGGGGGAGCCGGACATTATCGTTACATTTGAGGATCAAAAGACGCCGAATAATTTTATCCATGCGCTGAAAGTTGTCTGTGTTGTTGCGATTACATTTATAGGAGCGGCATTTTCCATTATGACATTTAACAATGACGTAGATACGGTAAATCTGTTTGGACAAATTTACGAGCTTTTCATGGGCAGTCCAAGCGACGGATTTACAATATTAGAGCTGACTTACAGCGTTGGGCTTATTATCGGTATTCTTGTGTTCTTCAATCATTTCGGAGGCAAGAAATTCACTGTGGATCCAACGCCTATGGAAGTGGAGATGCGGCTTTATGAAAATGATATCCAGACAACTCTGATTGAGAGTTATTCAAGAAAGGGGCAGGAGATAGATGTGGGTAAAGCAACTGCTGCTGGCAGTCATAGGACTTAGCGCGGGCATAACTGTGGCGGCAGGACTCTTCTCGTTTATTATCAGTCTCGGAGTTGTGTCTGACTTTGCGGACAGAACCCATACAGGAAAGCATGTGCTTCTGTATGAGACAAGCGTTGCACTGGGAGGAATTTTAGGAAATATACTCATTATTTATGAAGTACCGATTGGAATGGGAGAGGTTCTTGTGCCGGTATTCGGACTGCTTGCCGGTATTTTTGCGGGATGCTGGGCGATGGCTCTTGCAGAGATACTGAATGTTTTTCCGATTTTTATCCGCCGCGTAAAACTTCTGAAATGTATCCCTTATATTATTTTAAGCATGGCCATCGGAAGAGGCGTGGGGGCGCTTATTTTCTTCTTTAACAGATGGTAGAAAGGAAGTATATGGAAAAGGAAAAATTAGAAAAGGAATATGAACAATACGTCAAAGAGAAAACACCTGTACACAATGTATATATGAATATGCTGAAAGCGTTTATCACAGGAGGGGCTATCTGTGTTATCGGACAGTTTATTCTGAACTACTGCAAGGGGAAAGGAATTGCCGAGGACATCAGCGCCTCATGGACGTCGCTGTCCCTTGTGTTTCTGAGCGTTCTGCTGACGGGACTTAATGTGTATTACAAGATTGCCAAATGGGGCGGAGCAGGAGCGCTTGTACCGATTACAGGATTTGCCAATTCAGTTGCTTCACCGGCAATTGAATATAAAAAGGAAGGCCAGGTATTCGGAATCGGATGTAAAATATTCACGATTGCGGGGCCGGTGATTTTGTATGGAATTATGACATCATGGACGCTGGGTGTTATTTATTACTTTTTGATTAAAGCGGGGGTGACATTGTAATGATAAAGGGAAGCCAAAGTATTCAGTTTGATAAATCGCCGTTTCTTATAAGCAGCGGTTCTATTGTAGGGAAAAAGGAAGGCGAGGGACCTTTGGGAAATCTCTTCGACGTTGTGGGGGAGGATGATTTGTTCGGCGAGAAAACATGGGAGGCGGCGGAAAGCACCATGCAGAAGGAAGCCTGTCTCCTTGCGCTTGGAAAAGCACATGTGACTCCGGAAGAGGTGCGTTATATTTACGGCGGCGACCTGCTTCGTCAGGGGATTGCCACAAGTATGGGAATGGAGGCGCTGCAGATACCAATGTTTGGACTTTACGGAGCCTGTTCTACATCCGGAGAGGCGCTTGCGTTAAGCTCCATGGCGGTAGCGGCCGGATATGGTGATTTGATGTTGGCAGTGACATCAAGCCATTTCGGAAGCGCAGAGAAGGAATTCCGTTTTCCTTTGGGATATGCCACTCAGAGGCCGTTGTCGGCACATTGGACGGTTACCGGAAGCGGGGCGTTCCTTGTAGGGACAAGGAAAAGCCATGTCAGAATCTCAGGGGTGACCGTGGGAAAAATTGTGGATTACGGGCTTAAGGATTCGCAGAATATGGGGGCGTGCATGGCTCCCGCCGCATGCGATACTATTATACAGAACCTAGAAGACTTTGAGAGAAAAGAAAGTGATTACGACAGAATCATAACGGGAGATTTGGGATATGTGGGGCAAAGTATTTTGTTTGACCTTATTCGCAAGAAGGGAAAAGATATAAAGCCGAATCACATGGACTGCGGAATGGTGATTTTTGATCAAAAGAAACAAGACACCCATGCCGGAGGAAGCGGGTGCGGCTGTGCGGCTACCACGCTGGCGTCTTATATTCTGCCAAAGCTTGAAAAGGGAGAATGGAAGAGAATATTGTTTGTACCTACCGGCGCTCTGATGTCTACGGTTAGTTTCAATGAAGGAGAAAGTGTTCCGGGAATTGCTCATGGAATTGTTTTGGAACATTGTTAAGGAGGAAAAGACATGGATTATGTAAATGCATTTTGGGTAGGAGGGATTATTTGCGCTCTTGCTCAAATATTACTGGATAGAACAAAGCTGATGCCGGGGCGTGTTATGGTGCTTCTTGTGTGCGGCGGCGCTGTGCTTGGTTTTCTGAATCTTTATGAGCCGTTTCAGGAGTTTGCCGGGGCCGGAGCCAGCGTTCCGCTTCTTGGGTTCGGGAACGTGCTTTGGAAAGGTGTAAAAGAGGCCGTGCAGGCAGAAGGGTTCATTGGGACATTCATGGGCGGTTTTAAAGCGGCGGCGGTGGGAACATCGGCAGCTTTGATTTTTGGATATATTGCTTCATGGATATTTGAGCCGAAGATGAAAAAATAAGCAGAAAAATATTGTTTTCCTCATTATAAAATGATATTGTAAAGAAGATGTAGTAAAAAAGTAAAGTATTTGTAGAACACTTTAGGAGGAAATCAATGAATTATGGAGAAATAATTATTCCTTTTGCGGGAGGTTTGGGGATGTTCATTTACGGCATGCAGATTATGGCTCAGGGACTTGAGAATGCTGCCGGAAATAAGATGAAGTCATTACTTGAAGTATTGACGAAGAACAAGTTTTTGGGAGTGCTGCTGGGCGCATTGATTACGGCGGTTATTCAAAGTTCGTCGGCAACAACAGTCATGGTTGTCGGTTTTGTAAATGCAGGCATAATGAATCTTGGACAGGCCATGGGAGTTATTATGGGCGCCAATATTGGTACGACGGTAACCGGATGGCTTGTATCCAGCGTGGAGTGGGCGAAGGCGCTAAGTCCGACGAATCTTGCTCCCATTGCGATTATTGTCGGCGTGGTAATTATGCTTACCGGAAAGAGACATTCATCAAAGGATGTGTCAAGTATCATAGTAGGTTTTGGTATTCTGTTTATCGGTATTTCTACTATGTCAGCGGCAGTGGAGCCTCTGAAGGATTCGCCGGAGTTTGCAAATCTTTTTGTTACGCTTGGAAAAAGACCGTTTCTTGGTATCATTGCAGGCGCGGTAGTGACAGCGATTATCCAAAGCTCGTCGGCTTCCGTAGGTATTTTGCAGAGTTTGGCGGCAGCGGGACTTGTACCGATGAGCGCCGCAATATATATTATTATGGGACAGAATATCGGTACCTGTGTAACTGCAATGCTTTCGGGTGTGGGAGCTAAGAAAAATGCGAAGACAGCGGCTCTTATGCATCTATTGTTTAATATTATCGGCACGGTTATCTTCAGTATTGTAGCAATTGTATTCTTTACGGCTGTGAATCCGGTAATGGGAGGCGGTATGATTACGCAGACACAGATCAGTACCGTGCATACAATCTTCAATATCGGTACTACCGTGCTTCTGTTCCCGGCCTCCAATATGATTATCATGCTGGCGAAGAAAATAGGAAGGGTAGATGAAGCTGAACAGGAGGAGAGTATTGTACTCCTTGATGAACGTATGCTGGAGACTCCCGGTATCGCGCTTCAGTCAACAATTTCAGAGATTTCGCGCATGGGACATGTTGTCATGAATTCTCTTGAAAAGGCCAAAACGGTTATGTTTACACAAAACAGAGAGGATATTGAAGCTTTGAAGAAGGAAGAGTCTCTCGTGGACAAATTAAGCTCGGGCATTACCGAGTATGCAATTAAGATTTCCGCGCTCCGCGTCAGTGACAGAGAACATGAAGAAGTGGCTCGCCTTTTACAGGTTATTTCGGATATGGAGCGAGTCAGCGATTACTGTGAGAATATTTCTGAGTATGCAGAAACTATGTATGACCGGAAGATTCAATTCTCTGAGATGGGGGCAAAGGGGCTTGAAGAAATGCTCGACGTGTGTGCAGACAGCTTCAAGTATGCGCTTGAGGCATTCGAGCAGAAAAGCCGGGAGAAGGCCCTTAAGGTAATTGAGAAGGAGACGAAAGCAGACGGGCTTGAAGTTTCACTCCGCACGAAACATATCAAAAGGCTGGCAAATAACCAATGCAACACAGAGGCGGGAATCGTATTTTTGGATGCGCTAGTATGCTTGGAGCGTATTTCAGACCACGCAAGAAATATTGCGGAAGAAGTACTGGAAGGATAGACAGAGGCTTAAAAAAGATGACGGACTGTGGCGGCGCCACAGTCCGTTTTAGCTATAATTGATTCGGATGATCCATACTGGAATTTTGGATAAGCAGTTCAATAAAGTGTTTTTCAATCTTCGTAAGTCTATGCCCTTTCTGCTTTATCCAATAAGCAATCCAGTTCCGGGCATATGGGTAGGGAACAGTCCGAAGATTGTGACCTAGAGTGTCCAAACCGTTGGGGCAGGACATGATGCAGATTGCATTTGAATTTGTAAGCGTATCGTAAACAGTGCTTTGACTGTATATGTGTATAACTTTTGAGAAACGCTTCAGATTGTAGGCGTAATATCCGGCGTTATTGTTAATGGCCGTCTCGGCAGTGTCGTAGGTATATATCATAGGATATTCATCCAAATCTTCTTCAGTCAGCGTCTGTTTTTTTAAAAGAGGATGGCTGGTATTCATTACAATGCAGGGAGTTGAAGACAAAAGGTAATGATACTCGATACTGGACTGGTCCATATATGCGCGCCATACCGCATCGCCCATTTCTTCAATCAGTATAATCCCGATGGAGGCCTTGCCGTTTAAAATATCATCCAAAATAAAGGGGCTTAATTTTTCATAGAAACTTGTAGATATCCGTGAAAAATTATGTTCAATTTCTCTGCAGAAATCCAAAAAAGTTTTTTGAACAAAAGGAATTTTAGTTGAAGAAATATTCAATACAGATCTATGTTCGGTATCGATGAACAGCCGCTTCATCTCTTCCGCGTCACTTAAAATCCTCCGGGCATAAGTAAGGAAATCGCTCCCCTCCTGGGTAAGGGTAATTCCTTTATTGGAACGGAGAAAGATATGAATGGAATACTCCTTTTCCAGTTCCTGTATTGATTCGCTTAAGGTGGGCTGTGAAATATGCAGATTCTTGGCAGCCTGTGAAATGGAACCACAGCGCGCCGCTTCGGATAGATACATTAACTGGTAAAATGTCATGGCTTGTCCTCCTTGAAAAATGGTTTGCTAGAATTATAGTACTATAGGGAAAACCCTATGTAAAGCATAAAAAATATGTATTTTTCAAAGAAGGATGTGTACGGTAGAATAAAAAGAAAAAGGGAGAAAATGTCTATGAATGCAGAAAAAAATGTGGAAAATGTTGAAAAAAGAGAAAAGGAAAAGCTTGGAATTGTTCCATATATCGCGCTTATTTTCGCACTGCTGTTTTTTTCAGGGATACTGGGAGAGATAAGCAAAATAGGTGATGGAAAGTGGAGTTGGCTGGGAGCCTTTGATTACGTCACGCTGTGCGGCAAATTTGGAACCATGGGAGAGCTGGCGGAAGGCGCTGGGACAATCGCAGGCAATTTCCGCGGAATTGGAGGAAGCGGGCCAAAAGATGCATTTTTATTTGCGGTTACTTTAATTCCTTCTGTTATGTTTGCTTTGGGAATGGTAAGAATTATTACAAATTTGGGAGCGCTTAACGCGGCAGGAAGGCTTCTGACACCGATTCTAAGAATTATATTAGGCGTTCCGGGAGACGCGGCGATTGCTTTGGTAAGTAACTTCCAGTCCGCAGACGTAGGAGCTTCACTGGTGCGCAGTCTTAAGGAGGAGGAACGTATTACGGAAAAGGAACAGCTGATTCTGACAGCATTTGAATATACATCACCCGGTATTATGGTCAATTATTTTTCCATAGGCGCTGCAGTTTTTGCTTTTTTGGAGGCGCCTCTTTACATACCGATGGTTTTGATTATCGTATGCAAGTTTATCGGCGGAAATTTAATGCGTTTGGCAGTAGGAAAACTGATTAAATTATCATAGGAAAGGATGGAGATTATGCAGGAGAAAAAGGAAGGATTAATGCAGGGATTTGTGAATGGGGCGTACTCAGGTTTTATGATAGGAGTAAAAAATATTATTCCGAATCTCATATTTGCATATGCAGTTATGGAGTTTTTAAACATTACGAATTTGATGAGTATTATTGAAGTAGTATTCAGGCCGGTTATGATGCTGCTTGGTCTGCCGGGCGCAGCCGCACCGGCGTTGATCATGGGATTTCTTACGACAAGCGGAGGTTTGGGAATCGTAGCGAATCTTGCAACGAACGGGATGCTTTCGCCGGATCAGGTTGCCATGCTTTTGGTGGGAATCATGTGTGTAGGAGCGTCTATTCAGTATATAGGAAGAGTGCTTGCTACTACCGGTATTAAGACAAAATATTATCCGTTCATGATGGCTGTCAACGCAGTCAATGCAATTATAGGAATTACAATCGCAAGAATTATATTGTAGAAGGAGAAGATACATGAAGAATTATGACAGAGCATTTGAGATAAAGGATGAAATTATCAGACACAGACGCCATATTCACAGCAATGCGGAGGTTGGGATGGAGCTGCCAAAGACAGCGGCATATGTAAAAGATGAACTTGAGAAACTTGGATACGAAGCTTGCTTCGTGGGACAAAGCGGTGTGAGCGCCTGCCTGGGCGAGAGCGGTAAGACTATTTTACTCAGGGCAGATATGGATGCCCTGCCGATGAAGGAGGAAAGCGGGCTTCCATTCGCGTGTACCAAAGATATATGTCACGCATGCGGGCATGATATTCATGCAGCGATTTTGCTGGGAGCGGCAAAAATATTAAAGGAGCAGGAAAAGGAGTTAAAGGGAAGAGTAAAGTTTATGTTTCAGCCGGGAGAGGAGCTGATGCAGGGTGCAGCCGATATGGTGGAAGCAGGTATTTTGGAAAATCCTAAGGTAGACTGTGCAGTCGCACTTCACACAAAATCAACGAAAGAAAAAGGAATTGCTTATACGCCGGGAGTCAGATATGCATCCTGCAATAATTTTTCCATAAAGGTAAAAGGCGTGGCGGCTCATGGAGCTATGCCTTATAACGGCGTGGATTCTATAATGATTGCGTCTCATATCGTTCTTGCTATACAGGAACTTGTCAGCAGGGAAATTCCTTTTAACGAAGGAGCTGTTGTGACAATCTGTCAGTTTCAGGGAGGTAATACCTACAATGCGGTTCCGGGAACGGTGGAGTTAAAAGGCACTATGCGGTCATTCAGCAATAAGAGCAGGGAATTTTTAAAATTGCGTCTTCCGGAATTGGTTTCTCACACCGCAGGCGCGTACCGTGGTACAGCCGAGCTTGAATGGGCTTGCGATGTGCCGGTACTGGTCAATGACCAAATACTTACGGAATTATTCGTCGAGACTTTGGAAAAAATGGCGGATGGACGGTTTCCGGTATATGAGATGCCGGCGTCAACAGGATCGGAGGATTTTGCAGTAATTGCAGATAAGGTACCGGCGTTTATGTTTAATTTGGCGCTTCCAGATGAGAAGTCTGAGAGACAGTACAATCTGCATAATCCTAAAATAAGATTTGACGAGGAATTTATTCCTGCGGGAGCGGCGGCTCTTGCAGAATGTGCGGTAAAATGGCTTAGTGAGAATGCATAAAGAGGTGAGAGAAGAGTATGGAAAATCATGGATTGAAAAAAGAGAGACGGTTTCCGAACGTGTTTACACTGTTGTTTTTATTTTCCATTTTAGCGGCTGTTCTTACTTGGATTATACCGGCAGGGGGCTTTGAACGGGTGACCGTAGAAAACGGAGTGCGGGTAATTCCGGGGACTTTTACATTGACAGAACGAAGTCCACAGGGAATATGGGAGATATGCCAGGCAATCATGGCTGCCTTTAAAAATCAGGCCAGTCTGGTTTTCATGATATTTTTTGTGGGAGCTGCAGTGCACATGTTGGAGGCTTCAAAGGCTATCGACGCTGTGTTTGCCAAGATTGCATATGCGGCAAGAGGAAAAGAAGGGCTTGCGGTGTTTGGCATTATGCTTTTTATGGCGATAGGGGGAGCAACAGGCGTATTTGGAAATGTAACACTTGTTTTAATACCTATCGGAATTATTCTTTCCAAGGCAATGGGGTTTGATAAAACGCTAGGATTTTTAATGGTATTTTTGGGTTCTTTCGGGGGGTTTAATGTGGGCTGGATTAATCCGAGCACCGTCGGAGTAGCTCAAGCCATTGCAGAAATTCCATTATTTTCCGGAATGGGTGTCAGGATTCTCTTTTTTATAGTGAATTTTCTTCTCAGCTTTTTATTTGTATATTTTTATCTGCGGCAGATTCGTAAGAATCCTGAAAAGAGCCTGAATTATAAGCCGGGTATGCAATTCTCGGATTATATGGGCGGGCAGGAATCCATGGAGGAAGCGAAAGTTCGTGTGACGAGGTGTCAGGCATATTCTATGGTTATTATGATGATAGGGATTGCCGTGATTATGTACGGAGCGCTGAAATTCGGCTGGGGAACGGATCAAATAGGAGCGGTTTTCTTCTTTGCGGCAATTCTTATCGGTTTGATGAATACAAAAGATTTGAATACGACGATGGAGGAATTCGGAAAGGGATGTTCCAAGATGGTAACGGCTGCCTTTGTGGTAGGATTTGCAAATGCGATTTCCGTGATTATGAAAAACGGCGGTATACTAGATACGATTGTTTATTATCTGTCGGTTCCGATTGGACAGTTTGGTCCGGTTATCGGTGCTAATATTATGATGCTGTCCAATTTGGTTATTAATTTTTTCATCACCTCCGGTTCCGGGCAGGCCTCTGTTGTGATGCCGATTATGGTGCCGATATGCGACCTTACAGGAATTACGCGTCAGGTAGCGGTTCAGTGTTTCCAGTTTGGAGACGGCCTTTCCAACTGTGTATACCCTACGGTGGCGAGCCTTATGGGAGGTCTTGCCTTTGCGGAGGTCAGCTATGGTAAATACATCAAGAAGGTTCTGCCGCTATTCATATGCCAGATTCTTTTGGCGATGCTTGCAGTGACCATTCTGCAGAATGTAGGCTGGACAGGTTTGTAGTTATATTGTGAAATAGATAGAACAGAAAGATTCCGCAGCAGAGAACTGCTTCGGAGTTTTTCTGTTTTTGTCGTTTTTTGTTGTGTCTGTCTTATGAAAATATAATAATAATTTAACACTTTCAATTTTTATTAGAGAAAATATATAATAAATCAATCTTTATCATCTGGGGGTATATACTCCAGCAGGTCGCTCAGGTCACATCTAAGGGCAAAGCAAAGGCGGGAAAGGACAGCCATGTCCAGCCGTTGGATAGACCCGTCATAGTAGTGCTTTAATTGTGTTCGTTGCATTTCGGCGCGGTAAGAGAGTTTGCTTAGTGATAGGTTTTGCTCTTCCATAAGTTCTCTAAGGTGCAATTTTATTGTTCCAAATTCTAAGTCATTCATTTTAAAGTCCTCCTGCTTGTATGTAAGTAATGTTATTTTATTTTTATTGCTATTGTAAGCAGTGGATATGTGTGGTATTATTCTTGTGTAGATATATACTGTATATAAGTATGATATTATTAAAGTGTAAGTAACTAAAAATTGGAGACGCATGTAACGAGGGCTTTTACAGACCCCATTAATATACTAGGAGTGGTGATGATAAGCATGGCTAAAAATATAATCATACTTATGAGTATGCTATTATTATTAAGTTGTATGTGTATGGGGTGTAATAAAAATATAGAAAAAGCCAAAGAGCATGCACAGAAAGTTGTTTTTTCTTATCAGCGGAAAAGGTATTTTGTTGTTGTTAAAGATAGAGTAGAGAATCATTTTACCCGGTTGACGCAGGTATTGGTTGCAAAAGACGGGACATATGTGGGAGAGGGGGCTTATTATAATGGAACGGCAGAGTTTTATGAATAGATTTATGGGCTTAACAACGCCACAAAGAAACATATGTAATTTGCATAAATATTATGGTGGTACTTCTATTACAAATTTATGTGGTGCTGTTTTCTATAAAGAAAAAAGGGACAGCAAAATTTTACGTCAGGCAATCTGCTGTTTTATACAGAATCAAAGCGGTATTCGTCTACGGTTATTAGAGGATGAAGAGCCTGTACAGTATGTTTCGGACAAGATTGATGAGAACATTCAAGTTATGGAATTTTCATCTATTGAAGAATTTGAATGTTTTGCAGAAAAGTTTGCTAAGGAATCGAAGGGAGTTTTGAATGTCCCTTTGTATCGGTTTGTAATATTTCATGTTGAGGAAAAAAGTGGTGTATTAGTAATGCTAAACCATTTAATAGCGGATGCCTGGACATTTGGTTTGGCAGCTAATCAATTTGAGGCATCATATCAAAAAATGATAGGAAAAGATGGCTTTCCTATTTTGGAAGGGGATTATAGGAAGTTTATAAGTTCGGAAAATGAATATTTGATTTCTGACCGATATAGGAAGGATAAGGCGTACTGGGAAGAAAAATATACAGTTTGTCCAAAAGAAAGCAGGATAAAATTGTACAACGCTTCACAGACAAGTATTCAGGCGAAGAGAATTACGAGGACTTTGCCATTAGATTTGGAACGAAATATGGATGCATATTGTAATGCATGTTCGGTGACACATGCTGTTTTATTTGAAACGGCTCTTTTCATATATTTATCGAAAATGAACCTTGAAAATCATTCCATAACAATAGGAGTTCCGGTTTTGAACCGCTGCAATGCCAAAGAGAAAAAAATTGCCGGGATGTTTGTTTCTACTATGCCGCTTACAATAACATTTTCGGAGGGCATGACAGTAGATGAACTGGAAGACAGGATTGGGAAAGAGCACAGGAATATTTTCAGGCATCAAAAATACCCGTATATTGATATACTGAAGTTTCTTCGGGAAAAGCGTGACTTTTCCGGCAATTTGTATGATGTGATGGTTAGTTACCAAAATGCAAAAACGTATACGGATTCAGATACGAAATGGTATTCTAATGGTTTTAGTGAAGTTCCATTTATTATGCATATAGATAATCGCGACGGACATGTAAGCCACACTATTAATATTGATTATCAGACAGCTGTGTTTAGGGATGAGGCAGAAGTGGAGTATGTTGCAGAGCGTTTAGAGTATATCCTTGAACAGATAGTACAAGATAGTGCTAGAACAATTGGAGATATTCACATTGTACCTCAAAGGGAGTTGAAACAGATTGTTTACGGATTCAATGACACCTATATGCATTATTCAGAAAAAAAGTGTGTTCATGAATTGTTTTTTGAACAGGTAAAGAGGACACCAGGGCAGATTGCATTAGTTTTTGAGGGAAAAAAATTTACATATCGGCAATTAGAAGAAATGTCGAATTCATTAGCTCGTCTTTTGCGAGAAAAGGGAGTAGAACGGAGTGAAGTGATTCCAATCATTGCGGAACGGAGATGGCAGATAGTTGTAGCAATACTAGGTGTATTGAAAGCTGGAGGTGCCTATATGCCGCTTGATCCAAGCTGCCCTGTGGATAGAATTCAATATATTGTAAGAGAAGCAAAAAGTAGAATAGGATGTGTGCTTGGGTATAAAGAAATACTGGAAGGAATTGAACTTTTGGATTTAGAGCAGCTAGATTTTGAAAAGGCAGGAAATGATTTGGGCCTTCCGATAAATAATTGTAATGAAATTGGAGATATGTGTTATGTTATTTTTACATCAGGATCTACAGGGTTGCCAAAAGGCGTGATGATCAAGCATGAGAATTTATATAACTATCTAATGTCAGTACAAGGGATGTACGGAATAAAAAAATACCGAATGTCTTTAATAACTAATTTTTATGTTGATTTATCTGTTAGTGCTATATTTTTACCATTAATCAGTGGAGAGATATTAGAGGTTGTTGACCAAAATCCGGCTGAGGGATTGAGTTATATCGTGCATAGAAAGAATCATGTATATAAACTTACGCCAACACATATTGACATGATGTGTAATATGGATTTGTCTTTACCAGCTGGGACCTCTTTTATAATTGGAGGTGAAGCATTAAAAAGAAAGAATTTGGAATATGTATGTTCTGATGCAAGATTGTTGGATGAGTATGGGCCGACAGAGACTACTGTGGGTTGTTGCATAAAAATATATGAAAAAAATGTGGCAGGGAACTTTGATATATCCATTGGGAGACCGATTTACAATACGCAAATATATATATTAGACCAATTTAATAATGTTGTACCAATCGGCGTACCTGGAGAACTATGCATTGCAGGAGATGGAGTGGGACTCGGCTATCTGAACCGCCCTGATCTGACAGATGAAAAATTTGTTCCGAATCCATTTGCTGCTAAAGAAAATCATCATGGCAAAATTATGTATCGGACAGGGGATCTTGCATGCTGGCGGACAGATGGCGAGATTGAATATTTGGGCAGGATTGACACGCAGGTAAAAATTCGTGGGCTCCGTATTGAACTTGAAGAAATAGAGAATGTGATGAGCGGTATAAAGGGAGTAAAATTATCAGTGGTTACAGATGGGTATGATAAAGATGACAGGCAATATTTGGCAGCGTATTATACAGCTGATGCTGAAATTGATGAAAAGGAGCTTCGCCGATGTCTATCTTTAAAACTTCCGCAATATATGATCCCCAATTACTTTATACACTTGGATGATATTCCGATGACGGTAAGTGGGAAAACAGATCGAAAAAATCTTCCTATACCGGATTTTACAATACGGACGAGAGAATATGTAGAACCAAGGAACGAGGAAGAAAAGAAGCTATGCCGCTTATTAGAAAAATTGTTGCGCATAGAAGAAGTTGGGATAGAGGATAATTTTTTTGAGCTTGGCGGGGACAGTCTTACCGCTATCGAATATGTGGCGAAGGCACATGTTTTGGGAATACACTTGGAGTTGCAAGATGTGTTTGATTTCCCAACAGTGGAGTGTTTATGTAAGGTTCTTAAAAAAGGAAAAAAGATAGATATTCATTATAATTACCGGGAATTTGAAAAGTATTCTTGGGTGTTGAAGCAAAATGTTATTGATGAGACATTTATGCCTGTAAAGAAGTCACTTGGCAATATATTATTAACTGGTGCCACGGGATTTCTTGGAGTACACGTGCTTGTCAAGCTGTTGCAGGAAGAGGAGAATAAAATATACTGCTTGGTTCGAGAAAATGAAAAAACTGATGGATATGAAAGAGTATTTCACACTTTATCTTTTTATTTTGGAAGTGGGTATGAGACAGATGCGAGAATTATTCCTATCGTAGGAGACATAGAACAGGAGAAGCTGAGTGATAATCTCCCAAAGGACATCCAAACGGTTATACATACTGCTGCCAGCGTAAAGCATTATGGTCCTTATGATTATTTTTGGAATGTAAATGTAGAAGGGACAAGGCATGTTATAGATTATGCAAGGTCGATTGGGGCAAGGCTGATTCATATTTCTACCTTAAGTGTCAGTGGGAACGGTTTGGGAGATGATTTGTTGCCTTGTCGGCAGGGAGAGGAAGAAGTTTTTTCTGAAGCATCTATGTACATCGGGCAGGCTTTGGATAACGTTTACATACGAAGCAAGTTTGAGGCAGAAAAGAGCGTCTATGATGCAATGCTTGAAGGGATGGATGCAAAAGTAATTCGAGTAGGAAATTTGACAAATCGTGTTTTGGATTATAAATTTCAGCTGAATTATAGGGAGAATGCTTTTCTTAAGAGAATAAGAGCGTTATTGGAGTTCGGCATATTCCCGGATTATCTTATGTCCATGCAATTGGAATTTTCACCAGTGGATTTGGTTGCGGAAGGTATTGTAAAAATTGCAGAATACGCAGATCGACAATGTGTGTTTCATTTAAATAATCCTCGAACAATAAGTTTTAGGAAGTTTTTTAAATTAGTACATAAATTGGGGATATCTATGGAGACAGCAGAGGGAGCGATATTTGATGCAAAGTTACAGGAGGTTGCTAAAAATAATAGAACAGAATATATCTTTGAGGCGTTCCAAAATGATATAAATGGACAGGGTAGACTTGCATATGAAAGTAATATCTGTGTAAAGAATGATTTTACTGTATGGTTTTTGGAGAAGGTCGGATTCAAGTGGAAAGATATTGATGAGGAATATATAAAGGGGTATTTGGAGTATTTCAGGCGGCTTGGCTATCTCAATATTTGAAGGAAGTGACTATGGAACAGTGTTTTACTCTTTTGAACAATGACAGTGAAGAAAATCGAGAAATAATAAATAATATACAAGGAGAAGGTCATGAAAAATAAATTAAAAAACTATCCTCTATATGAACATCAAAATTTTACCAATTTCAGACAGCTTATTATAGAAAAATCAAAATCCAGTCCTGACTGTACTGCATTTCAATACATGAATCATGGAGAGATAGAGTCCGTTACATACAAGCATTTTTATCAGGATGTCAACGCCCTAGAGACTTTTTTAAGCAGTCAGGGACTTCGTAATCGTAAGATAGCCCTTTTGGGCGAGAATAGCTATGAATGGATTTTGTCTTATTTTGCTGTTGTGGTAAGCTCTAATATCATCGTCCCGCTTGATAAAGAGCTGTCAAGTGAAGAAATCAGCGGTCTGCTGGCACACAGTGACGCGGAAGTTTTAATCTATTCCTGTACTTACGGGGATATTGCAGAGGCTATGCTCCGGCGGGGTCTTGTTAGCAAAATTTTTAATATAGCTGATTTTTCTTCCTTTATAAAGGACGGGAATGAATGGATTCATAGCGAAGATGATGCCGTTGGGGACGATAAGACGAATGAAGAGAGTGTCTGCTCCATTATATTTACCTCCGGAACCACCGGCAAGCCAAAGGGGGTTATGCTTTCTCAAAAAGGGCTGATGACCGATGCAGTCAATAGCTGCCGGAACGTATATTTTGATGGCGCTTCTTTGCTGACATTGCCGCTTCACCATACGTTTGCATTTACGGCAGGCGTTTTGATAATGTTGATCTATGGGTGTCCCGTCTGTATCAGCAAAAGCCTGCGGACGTTCCAGGCTGACCTGCGGACATTTAAGCCGAGACATATGTTTTTAGTTCCACTTTTTGTGGAGAATCTATATAAAACCATCTGGAAGACTGCCCGGGAACAGGGGAAAGAAAAGCAGTTGAAACGGATTATCAGATTCAGTAACCTGACAAGAAAGTGTGGACTGGACTTGCGGAGGAAATTATTTCACTCGATACTGGAGCAATTTGGAGGCGATTTGGAACTGGTGGTTTCAGGCGGCGCTCCTATTACTCAGAAATACATGGACGGGTTATCTGATATTGGAATACAAGTATTAAACGGTTATGGAATTACAGAATGTTCTCCAGTCATAGCAGTAAACAGGAACCGCTATTTTAGGAGAAATAGCGTGGGGCTCCCCATAAAGTGCTGTAAAGTAAAGATTATAGATGGGGAGATCTGTGCGAAGGGTCCGAACATTATGATTGGATATTACAATGACGAGGCAGCGACGAGACAGGCGCTTGAAAATGGATGGTTTCGGACAGGGGACCTTGGACATATAGATCAGGATGGTTTTTTGTATATTACAGGGCGCAGGAAAAATCTGATTATCCTGAGCAACGGAGAGAATATCTCTCCGGAAGAGCTGGAGGATAAAATTCAGGGAATTGCATATGTAAACGAAGTAATCGTCTATGCCGAGTCAGGAAACATTGTGGCGGAAATTTTCGGTGAAAACGAGGACGGAATCCGGGAAGGCATCAGGAAGATGAATCAAGAGCTTCCGATATATAAGCGGATACAGAAAATTAGGTTTCGAGACACTGAGTTTGAGAAGACGAACACGAAAAAAATAAAACGCTTTAATAAAGAGGAACAAGGGAGAAAAGGAAATGTATGATTTGTCAAAACCGCAGCGGTTGGTTTATGATATGGAAAAATATGCGGGCGGTTCAATCTCTGTGATTTGCGGCAGTGTTATATACAAAGGAGAGAAAACGCGGCAGGAATTGGAATATGCTGTAAATTGTCTGTATCAGCTCAATGATGCGCTTCGTATGCGCCTTATTTGTACAGATAAAGGCGTAAAACAGACAATTGAGAAATTTACCCCATGTAGTGTGGAAACGCTGAATTTTGGAAGAAAAGAGGAGTTGGACTTCTATGCGGGTCAATACGCCAGGGAGCCGTTTGTTTTAGAAAGAAAACTGTGTGAAATTAAGATTGTTTTTCTTGAAGCAGGTTATGGACTCCTTATCAAAATGCATCATCTCATCGGCGATGCGTGGACAATGTCACTCATATGTACTCAGTGTAACAGTATTTTAAAAGGTGAGAGGCCTTTGGGCTATTCCTATGCAGAATATTTAAAGAAAGAGGAAGCTTACGCTCAGAGCGATCGGTTTAGAAAGGATAAGACATTCTTCTTGGAACAGTTTAAAGAATGTGATGAAATTCTTTACCTTTCAGAAAAGCAAAATGCCGCGTTTCATTCTGAGCGTAAATCCTTTGTAATTGACGGCAGGAAGCAAAAACAGATCCGGGATTATGCAAGGGAACGCCGCGTTTCGGTATTCACAGTATTCATGGCAACTTTGGCAGTTTACATGAACAGGATAAATAATAACGCTGAAAAATTCTATCTAGGCAGTGCGGTCATTAACCGTACAGACATAGAAGAGAAGCATACAGCGGGACTATTTGTTAATGTTGTGCCGGTGTTGATTGAACTGGATAACAGCGTTTCATTTGAAGAGAATCTCGATAAAGTCCAGCAACAGGCATTTTCAGTATTTCGCCACCAAAAATATCATTACGGGAATATTCTGGCTGATATCCGAAAGGAATTTGATTTTACAGAAAAACTGTATGATGTGGCACTTAATTTTCAAAATGCCAAAATCTCCGGCGCGGGGGATACATTTGAGAGTACGTGGTATCATAACGGAATGCAGACAGAAAGTCTGCAGATCCATATTGACGAACGGGATGGAAAGGATGCTTTTTGTCTTCATTATGATTATCAGACAGAGAAATTCACTGCGGACGAGATTGAACAGATGCATGATTATCTGATGAATTTGCTGTTTGACGCCATTAAGAATGACAGTAAAAAATTATATGAATTAGAAATGCTTTCAGAAGCCGAACAGCAAAGAATACTTTATGACTTCAACAACAGCGCTGTGGAGTATATGAGAAATAAAAGCGTGCATCAACTGTTTGAGGAGCAAGTAATGACAAGACCGGATGAGCCGGCAGTTATTGCCCGCGACAAGATACTGACCTATCGGAGTCTAAACGAGCAGGCAAACCGTGTTGCCCACAGCCTGCTTGAATCCGGGGTAAAATCAGGGGATATTGTTGCCTTTGCTTTGCCGAGAAAAAGCTATCTGCTTGCAGTGATATTCGGTATCTTAAAAGTTGGCGCAGTATATATGCCTATTGACTTAGATTACCCGGCGGATAGGGTAAACTATATGTTAAGCGACAGTCAAGCGAAGGTTTTCATTACAAATAATCTCGTCGGTAAGCTTTTGGAAAATGACAAGAACTATAACCCGGAAATCCGCGTATCAGGCGAGGATCTGTGCTATTGCATCTATACTTCAGGTACAACCGGGAACCCAAAAGGAGTTTTGGTGCGCCATAGAAATCTCATCAATTTATGCAGCGTAAATGAAAAAAATTGTTACCAGGAAGCCGCACTGACTCAGAAAAGAATTCTGCTCTCAACATCCAAATGCTGTTTTGACGCATTTGCAATAGATTATGCATTATTTCTATTAAATGGAAACACAATGGTTTTGGCTGATGACTCGGACATCACTAACAGCGCCGAGCTGGCGAAGCTGGCAGTCATGTACCACGTGGAGGTACTCCAATCCACCCCGTCTATCATAAGAACTTTATGTTTGAGTGATGCGTATGCAAGGATGCTGAAACAGATCAAGGTTCTGATACTTGCGGCTGAGAATCTCACGTCAGAACTGTATACAGAACTCAGGGAGCTGACAGATGCGGAGATATTCAACGGATACGGACCCAGCGAAACGACTGTCGGCGCTTGTATCGGCAAAATAGATACGGAAGAAATACATATCGGAAATCCGATTGCTAATACGCAGATCTATCTTGTAGATCAGTTTATGCAGCCGGTGCCGGTGGGGGTAAAAGGAGAACTTTGCATTGCAGGGGACGGGGTTAGCGCCGGTTATCTAAACCGCCCGGAGCTAACGGAGGAGAAATTTGTCGCTAATCCATTTGGAGGCGGACGGCTGTACAAGACGGGAGATTACGCTTATTGGCGTCAGGATGGGAAGCTTGTTTATGCGGGGAGGAGGGATTTTCAGGTGAAGATTCGTGGTCTTCGTATTGAGCTGGAAGAGATTGAAAAAGCCATTGCCGGGGTAGAGGGAATTTCTCAGTCTTGTGTTGTTGTACGCAAGGATAAGGATGGGCGGCAGTTGATCTGTGCGTTTTATACAGTGAACAAAGGTATAAGTATTGATGGAATCAAACAAACAATTAGAAAAAAACTTCCAAGATATATGCTTCCACATATCTTTACGCCCTTACGGCAAATACCTATAACAGTCAATGGGAAAATTGATAAGAATTTTCTTTTGAAAATGGATTTGGGCAAGAATGGACAGAGGGTAGAATATAAAAAGCCGGAAGGACAGTTGCAAAAACGACTTGTAGAAATGATGGAGCAGGTGTTAGATGATAGTCCTGTTGGGTGCAACGATGACTTCTTTGATTTGGGCGGGGATAGTTTGAAGGCAATTGAATTTGTGTCTAAAGCCCATAGTGAAGGGATTTATTTTTCTATGCAAAATATTTTTGACTATCCGACGGTACAAAGTCTTTTTGAGTGTATTGAAAAGGGGAACTTACGGAGGGTATCTCGCGAAGCGACAGACTTTTCCGAGGTAAATCGGGTTCTTTCAAAAAATAATATGAAAATAGAAGGGCTTCCACAAAAGACGGATATAGGAAATATTCTGTTAGCCGGAGCGACCGGATATTTGGGTATTCATATACTGGCCGATTTTTTGGAGAATGACGAAGGCTTTGCGTATTGTTTGGTGCGGGGAGAAGATATAGAGGAAAGTAGAGAAAGGCTATATGAGTTGCTGCAGTTTTATTTTGGCGGCAGATACCAAGAGGAACAACGTATTAAAGTAATCTGTGCCGATTTGCAAAAGGATAATTTTGGTATGGATGAGCTGGAATACATAGAGTTGATGAAAAGAATCGATACGGTAATTAATGCGGCTGCCAGTGTGAAACATTATGGTTCATATGAGTATTTTGAGGAAGTGAATGTAGGCACAACGAGGCGTTTGATAAGATTTTGCATGGAAGAAGGTGCAAAGTTAATTCATATTTCAACATTAAGTGTTTCTGGAAGTAGTTTTTCAAATGCTAACAATGAAAGTTATATAAACGAAACAGAGAGAGATTTTGATGAAAGAAATTTATATATTGGGCAAACATTAGAGAACGTTTACGTTTGCAGTAAATTTAGTGCAGAAAAAGTTGTTCTAGAAAATGTAGTACAAGGACTACAGGCTAATATTATGAGGATTGGTAATCTAACCAACCGATTTAGTGATGGAGTATTTCAGAAAAACTATTCGACTAATGCCTTTTTAATGCGTATAAAAGCTTTTTGGGAGTTGGGGATGTTCCCGGATTATCTAAGTGATTTCTATTTTGAATTTACGCCAATAGATGCTGCGGCATCTGCCGTTATGACGCTTGCAAGACATTTTAATATGAACCAAACAGTGTTTCATATTAACAGTAATAAAGTGGTATATATGGATAAATTGCTGGATTATTTTCAGAAGCTTGGTTGTGGGCTTGAAATGGTAAACGGTGGTAGATTTACAGAATGCCTGCAAAAGACACTGAAAGAGAGTGGGCGGGAATATATATACGAGACATTTATTAATGATATGGACTCCGACGACCGGCTGAATTATGACAGTAAGATCCGAATCGAAAATAACTTTACGGTGGAGTATTTAAAACGGCTTGGGTTTGAGTGGCCGGAGATTGGGCTTGAGTATTTAAGGAAATACATAGACTATTTTAAGAAAATCGGATATTTGGAGGTGTAGAATATGTTGCTTGAGCAGGTGAAAAGGATATTATTACAACATACAGAAAATGTTGAGATTACAGAGGATTCACAGTTGGTTGCTGATTTAGGTCTGTCTTCGTTTGATTTGGTTTCGGTAGTTACGGAATTTGAAGATGAATTTAAGATTGAAATATCGGATCGGGATATTCGCAAATTTATTTGTGTTGGGGATATATTGGAATACTTAGAGAAAGTGTAATGAAGAGGTGGCTTTCTGTGGATAGATTCAATCATAACTTTTCAAATTTCAAGGAGCAAATATACCATCATGCTGGCATCGGCACCATCTGTTGTGTCACAGAACAACCAGTTATGCCTAGCTAGACCGGCAGAAACGTAACTATGAGGAACCAGTGGTGAAGCTCCTTCGTCTGTTAATGTATTAAGTGGGACCTGCCTGTGGGGAAGATTATCAAACATTTCCTCATAGGTGGCCTTTGGTTTGCGCGCTCTCTTGTGAGCGGCAACCTCTATAATTTCCGGTTTCAGGTCAGGAAGTGTATTAATAAAAGTAAAAGTATCTTTCTAGAATGGGTCATATTAAGCGCGGATATAGGTACAATAGCTTTTGAGCGTGTTCTGGGAAAGACCGCGCAGAGAGAGCATTTCTCTGTAAGAATTAAAATATTTGTCCATAATGAAACCTCCTGAAAATAAAATAACAAAATGTTTGGATAAGAAAAAAATCAGGCATTAAATGGGAGGAGGACGGTAAAAATTTTCGGATATGTAGTTGTTGAGTTAAAGATCCATGATAAAATAAGTATAGCAGTTGTTGTGTATATGTTTAAGGTTAAGTGTGGTAACTCAACAATACAACATATATTCAAAAACTGCTACTTTTTTGAAAAAAGTGGTGGTTTCACGTACTTAGGGCTAGCCGTCGCGCTAGAGACTTGGTACAATTATAAGTAATACTGGAAAACGTTTTGGACATTCAATGACAGTAGAAAGGTATTTTTGATTTTGATAATTGGACGGACATAGTGGGGACAATATTTAATGGATAAAAAACAACTTATTTTTCCAATAATTTTATTATCAATAATAGTATTGATTTTAATTGGCTTTAAATCATATATCTTTAAGGAGAACAGACAAAATATGGAATTGTATGTAGGTGGAGATGACTATTCTCATTTGTTTCATTTAAGCGGTATTGTTGTTGAAAAAGATATTAATACGCTTTTAGTAGAGTTGAACGATACAGATGGAAGTATTCTATTATTTAATGAGAAAGAAATTAGTTTAGATTGTACTAAGTGTAAAATGGATTTGATGGAAGCATCGGAAGGAGATATTATTAAATTTTATTTTTTCAAGTATAATATTGAAGATGGAAAGGTAAAAGTTGAAAGTATTCGAAATATAGCTAAAAGAGGGGCAGCCAGCAAGTTTGCAGGCTACTCCTCTATGATGTGTATCTCAAGATAGTCAAAATCAATGGAATCTACGAAATTATCCTGATAGAATCTGGCTTTGTCGTGCCGCTTAAATTCTGTAATTGTAGAATCAAGCCATATTGGCTTGCTCAAATCAAATTCATAGCATATCGCGTCAATTGCATTGAAGATCTTATGTGTGCGTGTATCTTCCGAATCATCACAGATAACGGTATCTTGTATCAGTTTATTATCTTTAAAAATTTTACCCCAAAGACGAAACATTTTTATCCTCCTTTATCCTCCTATACGGTGAAAACCCACCGGATTTTGGCATATTATTACAGCATACGCCATTGTCTTTGCGAACATTATAGCATTTTGCCACTTGTTTTTCTACTGCGATTGGTGTATTACTTATATTAAGTAGTAACAGTTCAGCCCGCGCCATTCGCAAAACCGCACCTACGGTGCTTTTCGCTGTTTTACAGCTGCTTTTGCTCATAAATGGGCGCTCAGCTCATATCCGATATGTCGTGCTCCTTTATGCAAGCATAATTCGCCCGTCATACCGGATATGGCTGAACTGTTACTGTAAGTATAAATATGGAGGAGATCAGCTATGAGAAGAGTTTTAATTGTTGTAGATATGCAGAATGATTTTGTGACAGGGAGTCTTGGGACAAAAGAGGCGGAAGCGATTGTTGCAAATGTGAAAGCAAAGGTTGAAACATACCGGGAGCGCGGTGACGAGATTTTATTTACAAGAGATACCCACACCGAGTTTTATATGGAGACACAGGAAGGGAAGAACCTTCCGGTTATGCATTGCGTGAAAGATACTGCAGGGTGGCAGATAATTGATGAACTGAAAGACTATGTTTCTAAAGTCTTTGACAAACCTACATTCGGAAGCGTGGAGCTTGCCGGTTATATTACAGAGGGAGATTATACCGAGATTGAGCTTATAGGTCTATGTACAGACATCTGCGTTGTTTCCAATGCTGTTTTGCTGAAAGCATACCTTCCGGAAGTACATATTTCGGTGGACAGCAAGTGCTGTGCAGGGGTTACGCCGGACAGTCATAACGCGGCGCTTACAACAATGAGAATGTGCCAGATTGATGTGAAATAATGTTGGGGGATGAGAAGAAATGAATTGGGTTAAGAAAATTTTAGACCGCATTTTCATAGAAGGATTAAGCGGGATGGCGCAGGGACTGTTTGCTACACTTATAGTGGGAACGATTATACAGCAGATAGGGACGCTTATCGGTGGACAGAGCGGGAGCCTGATATTTGCAGTAGGAAAAGCAGCAGCAGCTCTTACAAGTGCAGGAATCGGGGTTGGCGTGGCATATCGTTTTAAAACAAGCCCGCTTGTAATCTTATCTGCGGCAACAGCAGGCATGGTTGGCGGGTTTGCAAGTCAGCTTCTTGCAGGAACGATGTTCGTTGACGGCGCCGTGAGACTGACGGGACCGGGAGAGCCCCTTGGTGCATTTATTGCGGCGTATATAGGAATTGAAATAGGACGGCTTGTATCCGGCAAGACGAAGATAGACATTTTGGTGACGCCGGCGGTTACTATCGGCGTAGGCTCCTTTATTGGGATTCTTATAGGACCTGCCATTTCAGAATTTATGACGGGGGTCGGCGCTCTTATTAACTGGGGAACAGAACAGCAGCCGTTTATTATGGGTATCGTAGTGTCGGTGCTTATGGGTATGGCGCTGACGCTTCCGATCAGCTCGGCGGCGCTTGGAGTAATTCTCAATCTGTCCGGTTTGGCAGCGGGAGCGGCTACAATCGGGTGCTGCTGTAACATGGTCGGTTTTGCAATGGCAAGCTTTAGAGAAAATAAAATCGGAGGGCTTCTTGCCCAGGGAATCGGGACATCGATGCTTCAGATTTCTAATATTGTCAGAAATCCGCTGATATGGCTTCCGGCGATTTTGTCAAGCGCCGTCTTGGGACCTGTCGGTACAATGCTGCTTGGAATGACTAACAATGCCACAGGTGCCGGAATGGGAACGGCGGGACTTGTGGGACAGATTATGACGTGGCAGACGATGACGGTTTCGGAATC